>NZ_CABTZR010000001.1 GCF_902489365.1 uncultured Corynebacterium sp.
GCATCGTCCTTGTCCATGATGTCCGCGAAGAAGATGGACGGTGACTTGCCGCCGAGCTCCAGCGTGACGGGAATGACCTTATCTGCGGCGGCCTTGTTGATGATCTTGCCCACCGGGGTGGAGCCGGTGAAGGCAATTTTGGCGATGCGATCTGAGGTAGACAGCGCCACGCCTGCCTCTTCGCCGACGCCATTGACGATGTTGAGCACGCCCTTCGGCAGGAGGTCCTCAATAATCTCAATGAGCAGCAGGATGGAGGCCGGGGTCTGCTCGGCGGGCTTCATCACGATGGTGTTGCCCGCAGCCAGTGCCGGCGCGATCTTCCACGCCGCCATGAGCAGCGGGAAGTTCCACGGGATAATCTGGCCCACAACGCCCAGCGGCTCGTGGAAGTGGTAAGCCACAGTGTCCTGGTCAATCTGCGACAGGCGGCCCTCCTGCGCACGGATGGCGCCGGCGAAGTAGCGGAAGTGGTCGACCGCCAGCGGGATGTCGGCGGCGAGGGTCTCGCGCACGGCCTTGCCGTTCTCCCAGGTCTCCGCGACGGCGATCTTTTCCAAGTTCTCCTCGATGCGGTCGGCGATGCGGTGCAGCAGAAGCGCGCGCTCTGCCGGGGTGGTCTTGCCGAAGGTCTCGAAAGCCTTCTCCGCAGCGTCAATGGCCAGGTTGATATCCGCCTCCTTGCCGCGGGCAACCTGGCAGAAGACCTCACCGGTCACCGGGGTGATGTTGTCCATGTACTCGCCGTCGACCGGCGGTACCCACTCGCCGCCGATGTAGTTGTCATAGCGCTCGCGGAAGTTGACGATGGCATCAGGGGTGCCTGGGTTTGCGTACAAAGTCATAAGCCTAGTGCCTTTCTCGTGGATTCAGTACCGTCACGGTGGCCGCCCGCACAAACGCATCTACACGTGACGGTCGACACAACGCTGGACGCGAGTGTAGCTATAAGTATTGCCAAATTCACGTTTTTAATGAGGAAAGCTTTTCTTCAGGGCACCTATTCCCAAACGGCCCCAAACCTACTGCCCAAAGGTGCCTATCTGACAAAGTTCGAAGGCCTGCCGCAATTTTGGGCACGATCTTTGGCAACAACGGCACTTCTTAATCTTTTAAGCGAAGAGCACGCGGTCTTAGGCCGGGCAGAGCAGGCTGGCTCTAAAACGAAAGAACCCCCTCACAGGAGGGGGGAAGTGCCTAGCTGCCGCGGCGGCGGTTGCGCCGCGGCGTCCACATCACCACGGAGGTAGAACGCGGTACGTGAACCAGCTCACCGCGCGATGGTCGCGCTTGGCTGCGCAGGCGCTCGACCTCCGCCTGCAGCTCATCGCGCTCGGCGGCAAGACGGTCACGCTCCGCAGTCAGCTCGATGATGGATTTGATGCCGGCTAGGTTCACACCATCATCTTGCGAGAGCGTCTGAATCTTGCGCAAGAGCTCGATGTCGCTCTCGGAATAGCGGCGCCCACCCCCGGAGGTGCGGGCTGGGGAGACCAGCCCCATCCGGTCATACGTGCGCAGGGTTTGAGCGTGCATGCCGGATAGTTCCGCGGCTACAGAGATGACGTACATCGCCTTGGGCTGGGCCGCATCGGTTCGATTTGTGTCGTCCTTGCTCATCTCACACCTCCTACTAGCGCGTCACCGTGTTGCCGGCCCAGCCGGAACGCGGATCGAAGCCGGAGTCCTTCTCCGCCTGCGCGTAGCTGCGCAGCGCCGAGGAGGCCGCAGCATCCAATGTGGAGGGCACGGTGACCTGCACGGTCACCATGAGGTCGCCGGCCTTGCCACCACGCTTGGCCACGCCGCGGCCCTTGACGCGCAGCGTGCGCCCGTCGGGCGTTCCCGCCGGTACCTTGACGCGCACGGGCGAATCGAGGGTTGGCACCGTAATGGTGTCACCCAAGGCCAGCTCCGCAAAGGAGACGGGGACGGTGACGTGTAGGTCATCGCCTTCCCGGGTGAAAACCTTGTCGGGCTTCACCGTAACCGCCACGAAGAGATCGCCGGACGGGGTGCCGTTCGGCCCCGCTTCGCCCTGGCCAGCCAGGCGCACCTTTTGGCCATCGATAACTCCGGCAGGGATACGCACCGTAATCGAGCGGGTGCGGTGTACCGTTCCGGTGCCAGAGCAATCCGCGCACGGATCCTCCGCGCGCTGGCCAGTGCCCCCACAGTCGGTACACGGCGCCGAGAAACCGAAAGAGCCGCGCTGTTCCGAGGTGAACCCGGTGCCATCACACGTCGAGCACGTCGACAGCTTGCCGGTCTTGGACCCGGAACCGTGACACGTGGTGCAGGGGGCTTCGCCGCTGAGCTGCAGCGGGATGGTGGTACCCTTAGCCGCCTCGCGGAAGTCGAGGGTTATGTGCGTTTCGACGTCGGCCCCCCGCGACGGCCGAGCTGTGTGGCCAGCACCACCGCCGCGGTTGAAAACGCCACCGAAGATATCCCCCAGACCGCCGCCTTGAGACGCTCCTCGAGCGGATCCTCCGAAGATGTCCGAGAGGTCGAAGTCTTGCGCACCCGGTCCACCCATGTGCGTGGATCGAAACCCGCCGGGAAACCCGGCGCCTCCTCTCCGCCCAAAGCCACCGCCGCGCATCATGGCCTTGAACTGGTCATACTCCTTGCGGGTAGCTTTATCAGACAGCACATCATAGGCCTCAGCCACCTGCTTGAATTTCTCCGCCGCCGCGGGGTTATCCGGGTTGGCGTCGGGGTGGTTCTGGCGGGCCAGCTTGCGGTACGCGTGCTTAATTTCTTCAGCAGTAGCGGATGAGGAGACCCCCAGGTCCGCGTAATAATCCTTGTCTGCCCATTCTGGCTTAGCGTTCACTGGGCATCTCCTCCTTTCAGGAGAATCGATAAACGGTTGGGTTTTAAGATTTTTTGCTAAGTAAAAATGCTAACTAACTAGTGAAAAGAAGAGTGGCGCCAAGGAACATTGAGCCCTGACGCCACCTGCGATACCTATTCTGCGTTATCCGGGGTATCCGGACTGTCAGCGGCATCGGCTGACTCGGCGGGGTCGGCGATAATCACCATGGCGGTGCGCACGACGCGCTCCCCCACCGTGTAGCCGCGGCGCAGAACCGTGCCGATGACCTGCTCGTCACCAGTCGAGAGGTCCTGGACTGCTTCGTGCACCTCGGGGTCGAAGGCATCGCCCTCGGCGCCGAACGGGGTCAGCTGGTTTTTGGTCAGCACTCCCGTGAGCTTGTCCGCGATGGCCTTGAGCGGCCCCTCGTTGAGGTCACCGTGCTGGCGCGCGAGCTCCATGTCATCAAGGATTGGCAGGAAGTCTGCCAAGACCTTGGCCTTGGTGGTCTCAATCACGGCCTGACGGTCACGCTCAGTGCGACGGCGGTAGTTGGTGTACTCCGCGTTGAGACGCTGCAGATCCTCGGTGCGCTCAGCCAGCTGAGCCTCCAGGGAGTTCTCAGCGCTGGCGTCCTCACCGGCGGCCGCTTCATCGGTGATGTCGCGGGCGGCATCCTCAACCGCAGCCTCTGCCTCAGCGGTGCCCGCGGTGGCAGCATTAGCCTGTGCCTCAGCAGCCTCATCCACGGCGCCGTCGGCAGAAGCGGCCTCGGCGGCGGCAGCCTCCGCAGCCTCAGCGGAGGTTGCCTCAGGGTCGGTATTGGCCGGGTTGCCCGGGTCCTGAGGGGAGGTCATGGTTTACTTCTCCTTGTTCTCGTCGTCCTCGTCGACAACCTCGGCGTCGACGACGTTCGGGTCACCAGCGGCGTCACCAGCAGCGGCACCCTCGGCGCCTGCCTCAGCAGCCTGCGCCTCGTACAGGGCCTTACCCAGCTCCTGGGACTCGGTGCCGAGCTTCTCGACGGCCGACTTAATCGCCTCAATGTCATCGCCCTTCAGCGCCTCATCGACGGCATCGGCAGCCTCGGTCACGCGGTTCTTCAGATCCTCCGGCAGCTTGTCGGAGTTCTCATCCATGAACTTGCGGGTCTGGTAGGAAGTGGACTCCGCCTGGTTGCGGGTCTCCTGCTCCTCGCGGCGCTTCTTGTCCTCCTCGGCGTGTGCCTCGGCATCCTTGACCATGCGGTCAATCTCTTCCTGGGACAGGCCGGAACCATCCTGAATCTTGATGGTGTTTTCCTTGCCGGTGGCCTTGTCCTTAGCGGAAACGGAGACGATACCGTTGGCGTCGATGTCGAAGGTGACCTCAATCTGCGGTACACCGCGCGGTGCCGGGGCAATGCCGCCGAGCTCGAAGGAGCCGAGCAACTTGTTGGCGGAGGCCATCTCGCGCTCGCCCTGGTAGACCTGAATCTGCACGGAAGGCTGGTTGTCATCAGCCGTGGTGAAGGTCTCGGACTTCTTGGTCGGGATGGTGGTGTTGCGCTCGATGAGCTTGGTCATCACGCCACCCTTGGTCTCGATGCCGAGGGAGAGCGGGGTGACGTCGAGAAGCAGCACGTCCTTGACCTCACCGCGCAGCACGCCAGCCTGGAGAGCAGCGCCGACTGCCACGACCTCATCCGGGTTAACGCCCTTGTTCGGGTCCTTGCCGGTCATCTCCTTGACCAGGTCGGACACGGCCGGCATACGGGTGGAACCACCGACGAGGACCACGTGGTCAACCTGGGACAGGGACAGGCCAGCATCCTTGATGACCTGGTTGAACGGCTCCTTGGTGCGGTCCAGCAGGTCCTGGGTGATCTTCTGGAACTCGGTGCGGGACAGGGTCTCATCCAGGAAGAGCGGGTTCTTCTCCGCATCCACCGTGATGTACGGCAGGTTGATGTTGGCGGACTGGGAGGAGGACAGCTCAATCTTGGCCTTCTCCGCAGCCTCACGCAGGCGCTGGACGGCGCGCTTGTCCTTGGTCAGGTCAACGCCCTGGGAAGCCTTGAACTTATCCACGAGCCAGTCGACGATGCGCTGGTCCCAGTCGTCACCACCGAGCTGGTTGTCACCAGCGGTAGCCATAACCTCAACCACGCCGTCACCTATCTCCAGCAGGGAGACGTCGAAGGTACCGCCACCAAGGTCGAAGACCAGGATGGTCTGCTCCTGCTCGCCCTTCTCCAGACCGTAGGCCAGTGCAGCGGCGGTCGGCTCGTTAACGATACGCAGGACGTTCAGGCCTGCAATCTGGCCGGCCTCCTTGGTGGCCTGGCGCTGGGAATCCTCGAAGTATGCCGGGACGGTAATGACGGCATCGGTTACGTCCTCGCCCAGGTAAGCCTCGGCGTCACGCTTCAGCTTCATGAGCGTGCGGGCGGAAATCTCCTGCGGGGTGTACTTCTTGTCATCGATATCGATGGTCCAGTCAGTGCCGATGTGGCGCTTGACGGAGCGAATGGTGCGGTCAACGTTGGTGACCGCCTGGTTCTTGGCGGACTGACCGACGAGGATTTCGCCGTTCTTGGCAAAAGCCACGACGGACGGGGTGGTGCGGGAACCCTCCGAGTTAGCGATAACGGTTGCCTCGCCACCTTCCAGCACGGATACAACCGAGTTGGTGGTACCAAGGTCAATTCCTACTGCGCGTCCCATAATCTTTTCTCCTTGCGTGTTGGGGTTTGTTTTAAGTTGATAGTGCGCGACTCAACTTCTGCCGCGTCCAGTCAGCGACTCTAACAGAAGCGACACTCAAAGTCATCCAAACCTGAGCGCCGGTCACTCAACCTACACAACGCAGGCAAACTCAAAGTTGTTCCCGATCGACTCAACTTTTTTATTTATCGCCAACACGCTGGGAAAACAAACCCGGTTTGGCGGAGACTCACCCTACAGGGACGATTGCCGGCTCACCGTCCACATCTACAACGCGGACTGACAGCCCATAGAGTTCCTCAATAAGGGCAGGGGTGATGACCTCGCGCGGCACGCCCGCGTCCCGCACCGTTCCATCTTTCATCGCCACGACGTGATCCGCATAGCGCAATACATGCGCCAAATCATGAATGACCGCAATAAGGGTTTTGCTTCCTGCCAGCTGCCGCATCAGCCGCATGAAGGAATGCTGGTATCCAATGTCAAGCGCGCTCGTTGGCTCATCCAAGAAGAGCACAGGCGTTTCCTGGGCGAGGGCCATGGCCAACCAAGCACGCTGACGCTGACCGCCAGACAACGCCGCTACCTCGGCCGTCTCCAGTTGTTCAAGGCCCACCTTTGCTAGCGCACGACTAACGGCACGCTCGTCCTCCTGGCTCCTCCACCCCATAAATCCTTGGTGGGCGAATCGCCCGCGCGCAACCAGTTCCCTGACATTGATCCCTTCGGGAGCTATGGATTGCTGCGACATCACGGCGACGCGCCGAGCGTAGCTACGCCGAGAGAATGCGGCTGCATCTTCTTCGCCAATGCACACCGCGCCCGCGTTCGGCATTTCCAACCGCGCCAACACCTTCACCAAAGTGGATTTTCCACAACCATTGGGGCCGATAATGGCAGAAAATTTCCCGGCCGGAAAAGACACATCCACCGAGTCGAGAATTAACGGGGCAGTCCTCCCATAGGACATGCTCACCCCCTCAGCCCGCACGCTCGGCGCACCGTCACATACTTTTAGTTGGTTCACTTTACTGACCTTTCATTCCGGCAGATCGGGATTGCCACAGCAGCAAACCCGCCAGGTAGATGCCACCGGCGCAAACCGTAATAAGACCGGCAGGCAGAGTAATTGGGAAAAACAGCCGCTGCCCTGCTAAATCGGCAGCGAGCAAGAAAAGTGCACCGAGGACTCCAGAGAGCAACACCGGCGTCCTGTCTGGACGCGAGAGCAACCGAGCCATATGTGGGGCCGCGAGGGCAATAAATGAGATTGGGCCCGCTATCGCCGTCGATACAGCGACAAGAACTGTGCCAACCAGAACCATCACCACACGTGCACGACTCACGTTCAACCCCAACGCACTCGCCGTGCTATCCCCCAGGGCAAGCGCGTCACACCAGCCACGCAGCAGCAACCCAGCGACGCACGCCGCGCCTCCCAGCACCCCCAATGGAATAACTCGCGCCCAGGACACAGCATTCAATGTTCCAGCAGCCCAAGTCGCCGCACCTAGGGACTGCTCCAACTCACCACTAAGAATCAACCACTTGTTTATTGCTGAAAGGAAGAACGTCACTCCAATCCCCACCACAACCAGCCTTGCTCCCGTGAGCCTTCCGGCAAATGAAAGCCCCATGATGAGTAACGCAGTGATAGTCCCACCCACCAACGCGCCTAGCGCAATGTTGAATGCGGAGCTAAAGCTCGCCAAGGAGACCGCGATGACACCGGTATAGGCACCGGTATTAAACCCGATAATGTCGGGTGACCCCAGCGGATTGTGGGTGAGGATCTGAAAGATGGCGCCCGCTATGCCCAAACACATTCCTACGACAATCGCGGCAACCACCCGCGGAGCACGCCATTGCCACACGACGGTGGCCGCAAAGTCAGTGCTATTGGGATTCGTAGCCACGGACCACAACGCTGCGCTATCCTGCCCGGCACCAGGCGAGAAGAGCGAATAGGCAGCAATAGCCAGCGCGACGATCACAATGCCTGCAAAGGACAAAACACTTCTCACGCTCACAATCACAGCCTCCTTCCAGCGCGATGGGACAGCGCAATCAATACTGGGGCACCAATGAGCGACACCGTGACGCCAGCCGGCAACTCAGCAGCAGTGAGGTAGCGGCCCACAATATCGGCACCCAATAAAAACAAAGGCCCCACCACGGCAGCGGCGACAAGCTGTGCCCGCTCTTCGTATATCCCGCACAGCCTGACAACATGCGGGATAACTAGTCCAACGAACACAATCACCCCCGCCGCTGCGGTGGCGGTAGCAGCCAACACCGTTACCGCCGCGACAAGCCCCAAACGAGTCAGTTTGAGGTTAATGCCGAGACTCGCCGCAACGTCATCCCCCAGAGCAAGGGGCGGCAAGTGGCGAGCAAAGACAATCAGTAGCACCACGCCTACCACCAGTCCGCCGAAGGCAATCACCACTGGCGTCCACGAAGCAACGTCAACGGAGCCCGTCACCCAAGCACGGATTCTTGCAAAGGCGTGAGGATCTATCAGGATCAGCGCGGAGGACAGGCCCTCACATACCGCCCCGATGGCTACGCCTGCAAGAATCAGTCTCAGCGGATCAACATCGCCCGCTCTGCCACGCCCGACCGCGGTGACCAGCAGCATGGTCACTGCCGCACCGATGATGGCTGCGAGCGAAAACGCAAAAGGTGATTGCCACCCCCACCAGCCCAGAGCAATGGCGGCGGCCAAGCTGGCGCCTACGTTAATCCCGAAAACTCCGGTATCTGCCAAAGGGTTGCGCGTCATGATCTGCAGAACTGCACCAGCGAGGGCCAAAGCACAGCCTGCGCAAACAGCAACGAGTGTACGGGGAAGACGCCTCTCCCACACGATCGAGGAAGCTATACCAGGCTGTCCCCGAAGGGCGGCCAACACGTCGCTGAAGGGAATGCTACGCGCGCCCAACGCCAGTGACAGCGCCACGCCGATACAGAGAATGGCAAGGCCAGCAACTACTACCCAACCAAGACGCCGGGTATTTCTCTTTCCGGCGCGCAACCCCTGCTCAATCACCGACACCACCCAAATACCTTCATATGCTCACGTTTCCTTAGCTCGACCTAATTTAGGTTAGGCTACCTTTTATGAACATTCGAAAGAAAATCGCACCCCGCACCCCTCTCCTCCGCCTCACTGCTGTTGGTCTTACCGCAGCGCTAGCGCTCACCGGCTGCGCCAGCCTCGAAAACACCAACTCAAACGCTGACGCTTCTAACCCTGCGTCCTCACCGTCCGGGAAAGAATCAGGAAACTCCAATTCAGCCTCGGGAAATGACTCCGTGGCCACCGGAGGCGAAGGCTTTGCCGGGGCGAGAGAGAAAAGCCAAAGCTTTGGCAGCGATGCAGCCCCTGGTCAATTCCCACGCACGGTCACGCATGCACGCGGAACGACCGAACTCAAAGAAAAGCCACAACGGGTGGTTGTTCTAGAAAGCGGCGAACTCGATTCCGTCCTAGCACTCGGCATGAAGCCAGTCGGCATGACCACGTCCAAGGGCCAGAATCCCGTCCCGGATTACATGGCCGACAAAGCAAGTGACATCGAAACGGTAGGCACGATCAACGAAGTCAATATGGAAAAGATTGCTTCGCTCAACCCCGACCTCATCATCGGCTCGCAGCTGCGCATGGATAAGCACTATGACCAGCTCAATTCCATCGCACCTACCGTTTTCTCGATCCGTCCTGGATACACCTGGAAAGAAAACTTCCGACTCATCGGCGAAGCCCTCGGAGAAGAGGAGCGCACCGAACAAGTCATGGCCGACTATGACAAGAAGATCGAAGAAGTAAAGAAGGTCATTGAGGACGGGCCAGCTAGCGAAGACACCACCGTCACCATTCTGCGCTTCATGCCGGGCAAGGTACGCCTCTACGGGCGCCTTTCACTCATTGGAACGGTGCTTGATGACGCCGGCCTCGCCCGCCCCGCCAACCAGGACATCGAAGAGCTCGCTGCGGAAATCTCGCCGGAGAACATTGACCAAGCGGACGCCGACTACATCTTCTACTGCAGCTACGGAGATCCCTCCACCACCGGCCAAGACACCGCCGTTTCTACCGCGGCGTTCCAACAGCTACCTGCGGTCAAAGACGGCCATGCCATCGAGGTCAGCGACGATACGTGGGCACTCGGCTTGGGGCCTCTGGGCGCACAGAAAATCGCGTCAGATCTCGCGGACTATCTCAGCCACTAACACGGGGGTAGCACCCTCCCCTCAAAACAACACCTGTGGGATTGACTCACCCCAACTTAAGGGGCTAGCTTTCATGTAAGCGAGATGGGTTACACGTCTACGATTTCTGTGCGGCGGACCATATCAAGGTCACCGATTTCTCGCTACTCAGGCCAGGCCATTGCCTGGCTGCTCCCCACACACAAGAAGGGTGGTCGCACATGAATACTCACTTCATTAGGCAGCGTCGTTCTTCCGACCGGCCACCGGTTGTGTACGCCAGCGTTAAATAAGCACCTCTTTTCACACAGACTGAACGGCACGGCGCAGAGTATGCGCCCGTGTTGGACTAGAAAGTCTGCAATTTCCGCTTTCCGCAAGGCCGCACCAGTGTGCCTTGAGACCCATAAAGGTTGTAATCCATGACTAACGATGCTCACACCCCCGTTCCCGAATCCACCGACATCGACGCCGCGCTGATCGACGCCGCCGCGGCCCAGGCCCACTCCTGGCTCGCCTCCACCGCCGATGAGCAGGACCCGGCCACAGAACAACTCGCCGACTTATTGCGCAACCCGGACGGAGTGGCCTTCACCATGGACTTCGTCGACCGCGTCATGCGCCCAGAAGACGATAAGGTCGCGGCCCACGCGCTGAAGTCCGTCACCACCACCTACGATGCTTCCTTCCTCGGCCTCATCAACGGATCGCTGGTGGGCCTGGGTGGTTTCTTCGGACCGATCCTGCCGAACCTGGTCATGCCGCTGGCGCGCATGCGCATGCGCCAGATGGTGGGACACTTGGTCCTCGATGCCGAGGGCGAAGCCCTCAACAAGACCCTGGACAAGGCCGCAGAATCCGGCGAGCAGCTCAACCTCAACCTGCTCGGAGAGGCCGTGCTCGGTGATAAGGAAGCCCGCTCCCGCGCTGACCGCACCTTGAAGCTCATCCAGAACCCGCGCGTGACCTACGTGTCCGTCAAGGCCTCCTCCATGGTGGCCCAGCTCAACCCGTGGGATATCGAGGGCTCCCTGGTCCGTCTCAAGGAGCGCCTGCGCCCGCTGTACGAGGCCGCCGCGCGCCGCCCCGACAAGGTCTTCATCAACCTGGACATGGAGGAATACCACGACCTCCACCTCACGGTGCGCCTGTTCACCGAGCTGCTCAGCGAGCCGGAGTTCATCAACCTCGAGGCCGGCATCGTGCTGCAGGCCTACCTGCCAGATACCTTCGACGCCCTGGCACACCTCGCCGAGTTCGCCAAGCAGCGCGTGGCCGAGGGCGGCTCCCACATCAAGATTCGCATCGTCAAGGGCGCGAACCTTTCCATGGAGCACGTCCAGGGAGAGATCCACGGCTGGCCGGCAGCTCCCTATGCCACCAAGGATGAGGTGGACGCCAACTATTACCGCCTGCTCGACTACATCCTGCGCCCCGAATTCGCCGACTGCGTGCGCATCGGCGTGGCCACGCACAACCTCTACACCGCGGCGTTTGCCTACAAGCTGGGCACCAAGCGCGGCGTGATGCGCATGATGGATTCCGAGATGCTCCAGGGCATGTCCCCGGCCCAGCAGACCGCGGTCCGCGAGGCCTTCGAGGGCCGCCAGATCCTCTACACCCCGGTCGTGCACATGGAGGACTTCGACGTCGCTGTCTCCTACCTGGTTCGCCGCTTGGAGGAGAACTCCGCTCCGCAGAACTTCCTCTACGCCCTCTTCGCCCCGGAGGAGCAGGCACTGAAGGACCAGGAGGAGGTCTTCCGCGAGGCCGTCGCGCAGCGCTGGGATACCTTCGCCGGCCCGCGCCGCACCCAGAACCGTCTGGAGGAGGCCGAGCAGGCAGCCGGCCGTCAGGCACCGCGCACCGGACGCTTCGCCAACGAGCCGGACACCGACCCGGCCCTAGAAGCCAACCGCGAGTGGGCGCTCAAGGCCCTGGCCACCGACCCGGGTGAGCACGGGGTGGAGGAAGTGACGGAGACTGGGGTCGTCGACAAGCACGTGTCCCGCGCCGCTGAGCTCGGCGCCGAGTGGGGTGCCCGCCCTGCCGAGGACCGCGCCCGCGCGCTTGAGGCCGTGGCCGATGAGCTGGCCAACCGCCGCGGCGAGTTCATCTCCGTCGCCGCCTACGAGGCCAACAAGACCGTCACGCAGACTGACCCGGAAATCTCCGAGGCCATCGACTTCTGTACCTACTACGCACAGTCCGCGCGCCTGCTGGAGCGCTACTCCGCCGAGTTCACGCCCCACCGCGTGACCGTGGTGACCCCGCCATGGAACTTCCCGGTGGCCATCCCCACCGGCGGTATCGCGGCGGCACTCGCCGCAGGTTCGGCCGTCATCATCAAGCCCGCGCCACAGGTCGTACACTGCGCGAAGCTCGTCGTGGAAGCCTTCCGCGCCGGTCTGGAGGCGCAGGGCCTCGACCCGGATCTGGTCCAGCTCGTCTTCACCGACGAGGGCGACGCCGGCCGCGCGCTGATCTCCCACGCCGACGTCGACGCCGTGATCCTCACCGGTGCCTCCGATACCGGCAAGCTCTTCCGCTCCTGGAAGCCAGAGCTCAACATCATGGCGGAGACCTCCGGCAAGAACGCGCTCATCATCACCCCGTCCGCGGACCCCGACCTGGCCATCCAGGACCTCTACCTCTCCGCCTTCGGCCACTCCGGCCAGAAGTGCTCCGCGTCCTCCCTGGTCATCTTCGTCGGTGCGGCCGGCGAGTCGCAGCGCCTGCGCTCCCAGCTTGTCGACGCCGTCAAGACCCTCATCCCCGGCCCCGGCTACGAAATCACCACGACGATGAACGGCCTGGCCGAAGCCCCGGGTGAGAAGCTGCTGCGCGGCCTCACCCAACTGGAGCCGGGTGAAAAGTGGCTGGTGAAGCCGGAGAAGCTCAACGAGGAAGGCACCCTGTGGTCGCCGGGTATCCGCGATAACGTGCGCCCGGGCTCCTGGTTCCACGTCAACGAGTGCTTCGGCCCGGTGCTTGGCATCATGCACGCGGAGACCCTGGAGGAGGCCATCGAGTGGCAGAACTCCACCGGCTACGGCCTGACCGGCGGAATCCATACGCTGGATAACGACGAGATTGACTACTGGCTCGAGCGCGTCGAGGTGGGCAACGCCTACGTCAACCGCGGCATCACGGGCGCGATTGTGCAGCGCCAGTCCTTCGGCGGCTGGAAGCAGTCCGTCATGGGCCCGGGCGCCAAGGCCGGCGGCCCGAACTACGTGGCACAATTTGGCACCTGGTCCGAGGGCCCGCTGCGCCCCTTCGACGTCGACATCTCCCAGCCGGTGGCGGCCCAGCTTCGCGCCTTCGGCAAGCTGGATCTTTCGGAGGAGGACACCGCTTGGCTGTGGCGCGCGGCGGAGCTCGACGAGCTGGCGTGGCAGCAGGAGTTCGGCCGCAAGCACGACCGCGCCGGCCTGGTCTGCGAGGCCAACGTCTTCCGCTACCGCCCGGTGCTCACCCCGCTGCAGGTGCGCATTGGCGCCGACGCCGCGCTTCGCGACGTCTCCCGCCTCGCCCTCGCCGCCACCCGCACCGGCTCCCCGGTGCGCTTCAGCGCCGCGCCGGTAAAGGCCGCGGAGCTGCGCGAGCTGGGCTTTGATGTCGATGCCGTGGAGGCAGAAACCTTTGCCCGCGAGGTCGCTCGCCTGGAGTCGGGCCGCGTGCGCGTCGTTGGCTCTGTGGAGCCGGGCCTCTTTGAGGCCGCGGTGGAATCCAACTCCGTGGTCTTGGATCAGCCCGTGTTGGCCGATGGCCGCCGCGAGCTTCTGCCCTTCCTCCTTGAGCAGGCAGTCTCGGTGACGATGCACCGCTTCGGCATCATTCGCCAGGTAAGCAGCATCCGCGCATAGCTCGTTTTCTGCGCTCATATGAGAAGATGTAGCGCATGACAAACAACAATGGCGACGGTGCCCGCTCGGGCACCGACCCCCAGCCCTCCACTGCCTCTGACGCGGCGGCGTCCGCTGCTGCGAAGCCCATCAATGAAGAAGCTGCCCTGCCTGTCTCGAAAACTGATGACAAGTCCCGCGTCCTCGGGCGCGACGCCATCTCCCTGGCCAAAGTGTGCTTGATCTTCATCATCGTGGTGGCAGGTGTCGGCTTGGCCGGCTACCTGCTGAAGTTCATCTGGGTGGGCCTACTGCCGGTCATCCTGGCCATTTTGGTGTGCACGGTGCTCTTCCCCGTGACCAACTGGTTGCGTGCGCATAAGTTCCCCCGTGCGCTGGCCGCTATCACCACGCTGCTGGGCTTTTTGGCCATCATTGGCGGCGTGTTCGCGGCGATGGCCCCGGTGGTCTCCTCTCAGGGTGCATCCCTGGTCAGCCAAGCTGAGAGCGGCTTGAACAAGCTCGTCGATATGGCCAAGGACCTGCCCTTTGAGATTGATGCGGCGAAGGTGCAGGAAGTACTCGATGACGCCATGACCTTCATCAAGGGCCAAGCTTCCAACATTGCCACCGGGGTGATTTCCGGCGTATCGATGGCCAGCTCCATCGCCATGGCGCTCGCCATCATGCTCTTCGTAGCCTTCTTCATCCTCAAGGACGGCGACAAGTTCCTGCCATGGCTGCGCACCTACTCCGGCTACTCCGCGGGCTGGCACGCCACTGAGCTACTGACTCGCGTGTGGAATACATTGTCTGGCTTCATTCAGGCACAAGCAGCCGTCGCAGCTGTCGACGCCATCCTTATCGGCCTCGGCCTCTGGGTCCTCCAGGTTCCGCTGGCTCTCGTCATCGGCGTGGTGACCTTCTTCGCCAGCTTCATCCCGGTCATTGGTGCTGTCACTGCGGGTGCTTTGGCCGTCATCATCGCGTTGGTCTCCGATGGTCTGACCAAGGCTCTCTTGGCACTCGCCCTCATCATCATCGTCCAGCAGGTGGAGGGCAATGTGCTCCAGCCAATGCTGCAGTCCAAGGCCATGGGCCTGCACGCAGCAATGGTGCTGCTCTCCGTGACCGTGGGTTCCGCCCTGGCGGGGATCATTGGCGCTTTCCTGGCCGTGCCGGTGGCTGCCACGATTGCCGTGGTCTTCCGCTACCACCAGGAGATGGCCAGCCTGCGCGCCGGCGAAATCGAAGCCAAGAACATCAAGATTTCCACGTCAGAGGGCCACGACACCGTCATGGAGCTCTACGAGAACCTGGAAGCCAGTAGCGCCCGCTAGCCAAAGCTGCAGCGCAGCTTTCATGGCTCTCCCTGGCCGTATAACTGCCCTATCTGCCAAAACCAGTGCTCCCGCTTCAATGACGGGGCATAACTTTGGCGGCTAGGGCAGTTGTCGTATCGAGGGCCTAGTCCGCAGTTACCGTACCGAAGGCGACGGCCAGCTCCTCCGCGGCGCGATCGAGCACCGAGGCCCACGAGCCATAGGATTCCTCATTCGCGGTATCCGATACCTGCTTGAGCAACGTGCACGGCACACCGAACTTTCGGCACACCGCGGCGATAGCGTAGCCCTCCATATCGCACAGCGCGGAATCTTGGGCAAGGCGCGTGCGGATAGGGGTATCCGAGATGAAGGAATCGCCCGTCGCCAGAGTCTCAGTGGGCAGCTTTCCGGAGGTCTCTAGCTCGATGACCTCGGGGAGAAGATAACGAGAAACATCGCTGAGCACCTCCAGGTGGAAGTCGTGCTTGCGAACGTGGGAGATCTCGAAGACGCCAGCAAGATCGTCGCGAAGCGCGCCCGCAGTACCAATGTTGATGACGCGCTCCGGCAGCTGCTGCGCTGAGGCCAAGACCGACGTCAGCTCGATGGCGGCGGGTACCGTGCCAATACCCGTGATAAGCAGCGGTGCTCCTTCCGGTACATGCGCGGCTTCAGCGTCCACGGCGGCGACGAACAAGGTACGACCAGAAAGATTCTCCATGCCTGCGAGACTACCCGCTGGCCCGAGGAATGCTCTCCACAACTCTGTTCTGAGCGTTGTGGCCGCTTGTAGGGTCTGGAACCACACCGAGACCTCAGAAAGGAGAACACCATGTTCACCCCACGAGTATTCGCCGCAGCCGCACTGCTCTGCTTCCCCCTTATCGCGTGCAGCACCCCTGAAGAAGCCCAGGCCAGCCCCGCAGTCTGCGAGGCAGGAAACGCCCAGGCGGCTTTCAACGACAACATCGCCCAGATTCCGCAGTGGAATGGCCACAACTGGGCGCTGGTTGATTCCTCCCACTTCGATCCCTGCGCGAGCTTAAGCTGGCAGACCATTTCCATCGAGGGCGCAACGGCTTCCTCGCCGCACCACATCATGCTCTTCCACTACGGCCAGTACCTCGGGACCGCCACCGCTGAGCCCTATGGCTTCTTCCCCAGCGTGGAGCGGGTCAATGGCAACGAGATTTCCGTGACCTACCACTGGCCACAAGAAGGCGATGCCAATGCCGCACCGACGGGCGAGACACACGCTGGCTTCCGTTGGGACGAGGCCCAGCACAAAGTCATCATGAGCGGCGATGTTCCGCCGATGGGCTAGATAAGATAGAGCCAATCGTGCGCCGTAGATGAGGCGCACTATTTAAGGAAGGAACATCAATGCTTAGGTCCGCCGTCGCCCTCCTGGGTGCTGCCGTTATCTGCTTCCCGCTGGCTGCCTGCTCCCAGGACGACGGGGCGCAGGATACTGCGGACTCACCGACGTTCAACTCCGTGCAGAACAGCGCGGCCGACAACACTTCGGAAAGCGCAGAGGACTCCGAGGGCCCTGCTTCATCGTCACCGGCCGCGGGTGTCTCGCCGACGTTGCCCGCCGAGTCCCCTACAGACGAAGCGGAATCCTGCCAGGATATCGACGCCCACGCGGCCTATGAATCAGGCATTGGCACGATTCCACCGTGGAATGACAATAACTGGACGCTGGTGGATTTCTCGCAGTTCGATCCCTGCGCGGAGCTGAGCTGGCAGACCATCAGCATCGAGCGCGGAACGTCCTCCTCGCCCTATCACATCATGCTCTTCCACAAGGGCGAGTATTTGGGCACCGCCACCGCTGAGCCCTATGGCTTCTTCCCCACCGTCGAGCAGGTCAGCAGCAACGAAATCGCCGTGACCTACCACTGGCCGCGCGAGGGCGAATCCAATGCGGGGCGCACTGGAGAGACGCATGCCGGCTTCCGCTGGGACGAGGACCAGCAGAAGGTGATCATGTCTGGTGACGTCCCACCGGTGGGCTAGCGCGGCGGTTCGGCCGCCGCAACGCAACCGTTAGCGCAGCCGCTGGCCCACAAAACCTGCGGCCAGCGTGTTGCCGCTCGACTGATCGATGAGCAGGAAATTGCCCACCGCGCCGCGGGCGGCGTAGTCCTCCACGGGAAGCTCCGCTTGGGTCTGGATGGTGATGAAAGCGATGTCGTTGAGGGCTGCTGATTCCGGCGCCTCAACATCCGCCACGCCATCCAAATCCAGCACCCGATCAACCGATGCCACGCGCGCCTTGACCAGCGCGGTGCCATAACGCAGCTTCACCATCTGCCCTGCGCGCAGCTCCTTATCCGTTAGGACCACCGCGGTGGCGGCGAACTCGCGCACCTCCTCCGGGCGCTGCGTGCCAGCGATGAGGTCACCGCGGGCCAAGTCGATCTCGTCGGCCAGACGCAGGACCACGGAATCCCCAGCGCGCGCCGCCTCATCCGAGCCAAGCGGACCATCGGTGGTATCGATCGCGGTGACCGTCGAGGTGCGCCCGCCCGGCAGCGTCACCTCATCCCCCACCGCCACGTGCCCGGCCTTCACGCGCCCGGCATAGCCGCGGTAATCGGTGGCGTGCTCGCGGATGACGTACTGAATGGGGAAACGGAAGTCCAAGTCGTCGGCGCGGCCGGTCGCCACGGGGACGGTCTCCAGCGTGTCGAGGACCGTCGGGCCCTCGTACCAGTCCATGTTGGTGGAGCGTTCCACCACGTTATCGCCCTTGAGCGCAGAAATCGGGATGACCGCCGAATCCGTAATGCCCAGGCGCGCGGCGACCTCGTTGAACTCCGCCTCAATCGCGCGGAACGTGGCCTCGTCGAAGTCCACCAGGTCGATCTTGTTCACACCCAGAATCACGTGGCGCACGCCCAAGAGTGCTGCCACGTTGAGGTGGCGGCGGGTTTGTTCGACGACGCCATTGCGGGCGTCGACAAGCAGCACTACCGCTTGGGACGTGGACATGCCGGTCACCGTGTTGCGCGTGTACTGCACGTGGCCCGGTGTATCGGCGAGGATGAAGGTGCGCTTATCGGTGGCGAAGTAGCGGTAGGCCACGTCGATGGCGATGCCCTGCTCGCGTTCGGCACGAAGGCCGTCGACAAGCAGCGAGAGGTCCATGCCGTCGAAGCCGCGGTCGGCAGAAGAACGCTCCATGGACTCCACCTGGTCCGCAAGCACGGACTTGGTGTCATAAAGCAGGCGGCCCACGAAGGTGGACTTGCCGTCATCGACGGAACCGGCGGTGCACAGGCGCAGGGTATCGCGCTGCTTGAGCGCGCCAACATTCGGTGCGAGAGTCATCAGAAGTAGCCTTCCTTCTTACGGTCCTCCATGGCGGACTCGGACAGTTTGTCATCGGCGCGGGTGGCACCGCGCTCCGACAGGGTGGAGATAGAGATTTCCGCGAGCACCTCATCGGGAGAGGCGGCGGTGGATTCCACAGCGCCGGTGCAGGACATATCGCCCACGGTGCGGTAGCGCACGGTGCGGGTCTCCAGCGGCTCATCCTCGCGCGGGCCGCCCCATTCGCCCGGGGTCAGCCACATGCCGTTGCGCTTGAACACCTCGCGCTGGTGGGAATAGTAGATGGACGGCAGCTCCAGGTTGCGGGCGCCGATGTATTCCCAAATGTCAGACTCGGTCCAGTTGGAAATGGGGAACACGCGCACGTTTTCGCCGGCCATCTTGCCGCCGTTGTAAAGGTCCCACAGCT
This sequence comes from uncultured Corynebacterium sp., assembly GCF_902489365.1. Classification (GTDB taxonomy): domain Bacteria; phylum Actinomycetota; class Actinomycetes; order Mycobacteriales; family Mycobacteriaceae; genus Corynebacterium. The sequence continues at coordinate 18,666 of NZ_CABTZR010000001.1, forward strand.
CCGGGCGCTGGCGGCGCGGGTCCCAGCCGCCGAAGGAATCGCGGATGGAGAAGATGCGCTCCTTGGCGCGGGCGCGTTCCTCGTCGCGGCGCGCGCCGCCCAGGACCGCGTCGTAGCCGCGCTCCGCGATGGTCTCCACGAGCGGCACGGACTGCAGCGGGTTGCGGGTTCCGTCGGGGCGCTCCTGGAGGTCGCCGCGGTCGATCCAGTCCTGGACATGGGCGACGTGCAGGCGCGCGCCGGTCTCGGCGACGAGCTGATCGCGGAAGTCGATGACCTCCGGGAAGTTGTGGCCGGTATCCACGTGGATGAGCTCGAAGGGCACGGTAGCGGGCGCAAAGGCGCGGCGGGCGAGCTCGAAGACGACGACGGAGTCCTTGCCGCCGGAAAAGAGCAGGCCTACCTTGTCGAATTGCCCGGCGACTTCGCGCAGGATGTGGAGGGATTCGTTCTCTAAGTCTTTAAGGTGTGGTGAAAGAGTCATTATTCGTGCAACCCGCATTCTGTCTTGCCGTCAGCGAAAACGCGCCCGGAGCGCGCATCCTCGCCCTCGCCTACCGGGAAGGTCAACGGCGCGCAGCCGATGGAGCGGTAGCCCTGCAGGGTGAGGGGGTGGATGATGAGGTCGTGTTCCTTGATGTAGGCGTCGGTGTCATCGAGGTCCCACGTAATAATCGGGGAAATCTTCAGCCGGCCCGTGCGGTCTAGGCTCAGCGCCGGCGCGGTGGCGCGGTGCTCGGAATCGGTGCGGCGCAGGCCGGTGACCCACCCGACGTACGGGTCCATGGCCATGTTGAGCGGCTCCACCTTGCGCATGCGGTTATACGCCGCAACGTCGCGCGCGTACAGGCGCGGACCGTAAATCTTGTCCTGCTCCTCGGGGCTCAGGATAGGCAGGACGCGCACGAGCGGCAGGTCCGCATAGCGCTTGGCGACGTCCCCCGCTACCTCCAACGTCTCCGGAAAGTGCCAGCCGGTGTCGATAAAGAGCAGGTCGGCGTCGAGGTGCGCTTGGTGCGCAAGCTCGGCGAGCACGGTGTTTTCCATGGACATCGTGACGGCAAGCCGGCCCGGCGCGTGCTCGGCGGCCCATTCGGTGATGGTCTCAGCGGGGGCGTCGTGGAGCTTATCGGCCCACTCCTCGACGAGTTCCTGGTTGCGCTGGGCCACGGCAGGCTCGAGCGGTGCGGTGTCGCGGGTGCCTTCGGGGCTAATGCTGGGGTCGCGGTAGTCGCCGCGGTCCAGCAGGTTAGTTGGTTCGGTCATGACACCTCACATTAAAGGCAGCTGGGCTTGCGCGCAGCCCAGTAGCGGGGTGCGAGGGCTGTGAGCTTGGGTACTCGGAAGAATAAAAATTGGCCAGAATGAACCGAGCGGACTAGATTTACAGACTAGACAGTCTATTTCTTCCGAGCTGAAGGGGTTCCCATGCAGCGTGTCGCCATTGTCGGGGACGGCCCCGCCGCACTCTCCACCGCCGAGCGACTCATCAAAGCCGGGTTGTGCGTGGACCTCTACTGCGAGCGCCCCGCGCCGTTTGGTTTGCTGCGCCGTTTCGCGGGACTGTCCGGTGCTGAATCCGCTGTCGCACCCTGCCCGAAGGGGACGACGCCGCGCCTGCGACTTATCGGCAACGTCCGCGTGGGCTTCGGCCCCGATGCGGATATAAGCCACGCGGACCTCAACCAACTCGCCGCCTCCGGCGACCGCCACTTGGTTTTGCTAGAGCTCATGGCACGTGGCGTGGCCATCACGACGTGGGAGGGCCTCTGCCACCCCACCGACAGCGTGGAAGATTGGGCAACCGTCACTACTCGGGCCCAGCGCGCCCCGGTCTGCTTCTAGCGCGGGCTAGCGCCCGCGCAACCATAACGGATAGACTTGCGCGGTCAATGCTCTCCAGTGGCCCAGCGCGGCCGCCAACACGCACGAAACGCTGACACATGGAACTCGTTCGCATCCTTCTATCCCGCTCCAAGCCGTACACCGGCTACGTCATCGCGGTGCTGCTCCTCCAGGCGCTATCCACCGCGGCAACGCTCTACCTGCCTTCGCTCAACGCGAAGATCATCGACAGAGGCGTGGCTCAAGTAGACATCGACTATATCTGGCGCACCGGCGGCATCATGCTCATCGTGGCCTTCGTCCAAGTCCTCGCCGCCATCGCCGCCATCTGGTTCGGCTCCCGCACCGCCATGGGCCTGGGCCGCGACATGCGCTCCGACATCTTCCGCCGCGTCACCCGCTACTCCGCCGAGGACATGAACAACTTCGGCACCGCCACCCTCATCACCCGCGGCACCAACGACGTCCAACAGATCCAGATGGTCTACATGATGATGCTCAACTTCATGGTCACCGCGCCGATCATGTCCATCGGCGGCGTCATCATGGCCATCCGCGAAGACGCCGGGATGTCCTGGCTCGTCGCGGTGTCCGTCATCGTACTGCTCGCCGCCATCTCCCTCATCATCGTCCGACTCATGCCGCTCTTCCGCGCCTGGCAAGGCAAGCTCGACGTCATGAACGGCACCCTGCGCGAACAAATCGCCGGCATCCGCGTCGTCCGCGCCTTCACCCGCGAGGAGCACGAATCCGAGCGCTTCCGCACCGCCAACCGCGACCTGACCAATCTCTCCCTCAAGGTCGGCCAGCTGTTCATCCTCATGTTCCCCATCATCACCGTCATTCTCAACGTGGCCACCGGCGCGGTCCTCTGGTTCGGCGGCCACCGCGTGGACGAAGGCCTCGTGGAGGTCGGCTCACTGACCGCTTTCCTGCAGTACCTGCTGCAAATCCTCGCCGCGGTCATGATGGGCACCTTCATGGCGATGATCCTCCCGCGCGCGGTCATCTGCGCGCGCCGCATCACCGATGTCCTCGAGCACGAGCCCTCCATCACCGAGCCGGACCAGCCCCGCACCCCGGAGCGCTCCGCAGGCGTGGTCGAGTTCGACAACGTCTCCTTCCAGTACGCCGGCGCCGAAGCGCCCGTGCTTCACGACGTCTCCTTCACCGCCACCCCCGGCACCACCACCGCGCTTATCGGCGCGACGGGTTCCGGCAAGACCACCGCGCTCTCCCTCATCCCGCGCCTCTACCTCCCGACGAAGGGACGCGTGCTTCTCGACGGCACCGATATCGCCGACATGGCGCGGAAGGACGTCGTCAAGCGTGTAGGCCTCGTGCCGCAGAAGCCCTACCTGTTTAGCGGCACCGTGGCCTCCAACCTGCGCCTGGGTGCGCCGGAGGCCACCGATGAGGAGCTGTGGAACGCGCTGCGCGTGGCGCAAGCTGACTTTGTTGAGGACCTCGACATGCACATCGCGCAGGGCGGCACCAACGTCTCCGGTGGCCAGCGCCAGCGCCTGTCCATCGCGCGCATGCTCGTTGCGCGACCACTGGTGTACCTGTTTGATGATTCCTTCTCCGCGCTCGACGTGCTGACGGATGCCGCGGTGCGCTCCGGAATGCGCGAGTACACCGCGGAGGCGACGACCATCATCGTGGCGCAGCGCGTGAGCTCGATTGTGGACGCGGATCAGATTCTGGTCATGGACGCCGGGCGCGTCGTGGCCCGCGGCACGCACGAGGAGCTGCTTGAGACCTCGGAGACGTACCGCGAGATTGTGGAATCCCAGAAGACCTCGGAGGTGGCATAAATGGCTGAGCAGGATAACGCTACCTTGAATAATGACACCACAGCCGAGTTCGAGGAGAAGACCGGCGAGAACGCCCCGCGCAAGGCCAAGAACTTCTGGCCCTCCGCCAAGCGCCTCTTTGGTCTGCTCGCGCCGTTTAAGGTGCAGCTGTTTGCGATTGCGGCGATGAACATCATCTGTGTGTTCCTCGCCGTGGCCGCGCCGAAGGTGATGGGCAAGGCCACCGACGTCATTTTCTCCGGCGTCATTTCCCGCCAGCTGCCCGCTGGGATGAGCAAGGAACAGGCCATCGAGGCGCTGCGCGCGGGCGGGCAGGATAAATTCGCCGACATGGCCTCAGCCATGGACTTGAACCCGGGCTTCGGCATCGACTTCTCCACGTTGGGCACGATTATTGGCATCGTGATTGCGATGTACGTGGTGTCCTCGCTCTTCCAGTGGTGGCAAGGCTACTTGCTCAACTCCATGGTCATGAAGATCGTCTTCGACCTGCGCGAGAGCATCGAGGCCAAGCTCAATGCGCTGCCGCTCAATTACTTCGATACGCAGTCGCGCGGCGATCTCCTCTCGCGCACCACCAACGACGCCGATAACATCCAGTCCGCCTTGCAGCAGGCCATTTCGCAGCTGTTTTATAACCTGCTCATGGTCGTGGGCATCACGGTCATGATGTTCACCGTGTCCTGGCAGCTAGCGCTCGTGGCGCTGCTGGCGCTGCCGCTGACCGCGGTGGTCATCGCGGTGATTGGCTCGCGCGCGCAGAAGCAGTTCAAGGCGCAGTGGAAAGCCACCGGTGACCTCAACGGACAGGTCGAGGAAGCCTTCTCCGGCCACGATCTGGCGACTGTCTTCGGGCGCATCGATTCTATGACGGAGGATTTTGATAAGCGCAACGAGGAGCTGTTCCGCTCCGCCTCGCTGGCTCAGTTCCTGGCAGGCATGATGATGCCGATCATGCAGTTCATCTCCTACCTGTCCTACGTGGTCATCGCGGTGCTGGGTGCGTTGAAGGTGGCCTCTGGCTCGCTGACGTTGGGCGGGGCGCAGGCCTTCATCCAGTACTCGCGCGAGTTCAACCAGCCGCTGGGCCAGCTCGGCGGCATGATGCAGCAGGTGCAGTCGGGCGTGGCCTCGGCAGAGCGCGTCTTCGAATTCCTCGACGCCGAGGAAGAGCCCGCCGAGGAGTCCACCTCCCGCTTGGGTGGGCGTGCGAAGGGGCTCGTGGAGTTCGACGACGTCGACTTCTCCTACAACCCCGACAAGCCGCTCATCCAGGACCTCAACCTGCGCGTGGAGCCCGGCCAGACCGCGGCCATCGTCGGCCCCACGGGCGCTGGCAAGACCACGCTGGTCAACCTCATCATGCGCTTCTACGACATCGACTCGGGCTCCATCCGGCTCGACGGCGTCGACACCGCGGAGATCTCGCGCCGCGAGCTGCGCTCCCAGGTGGGCATGGTGCTGCAGGACGCCGTGGTCTTTGAGGGCACCATCATGGACAACATCCGCTACGGCCGCCTCGACGCCACCGACGAGGAAGTCATCGCCGCCGCGAAGGCCACCTACGTGGACCGCTTCGTCCACTCCCTCCCCGATGGCTATGACACCAAGATTGACCAGGATGGCGGCGCGATTTCCGCCGGCGAGCGCCAGCTCATCACCATCGCCCGCGCTTTCCTGGCGCAGCCAGCGCTGCTCATCCTCGATGAAGCCACCTCATCCGTGGATACCCGCACCGAGGTGCTCGTTCAGCAAGCCATGAACGCCCTGCGCGCGGACCGCACCTCCTTCATCATCGCGCACCGCCTGTCCACGATTCGCGACGCCGACCTCATCATCGTCATGGAAGAAGGCCGCATCGTCGAACAGGGCACCCACGCCGAGCTTCTCGACGCCCACGGCGCCTACTGGCGCCTCCACCAGTCTCAGTTCCGCGAGGACTAGCGCTAGTCGACCGTCACGGACATTATCGGGGCCGAGAACGAGTCGCCCGTGAGGTTCGCCAGCTCGAGGGTGACGTCAGTGAGGGAAAGGTGTTCCATGAGAGCGTCGGGAAGCTCAGCGTCTGGGACAGGATTCGGCTGGGGTATACCGAGCTGATCGAGGACAGCGTTGATATCGCCGCCAGTGAGATCCGCCGTGACAGGAACGGTGTCCACGCCCTCGACAGCGGGCGTGGCAGTCACGGAGGTCGCCACGATACGCACTGAACCCTCCACTTCGGTCAAGGCGTCGTCGGTGGTGAGCAGCCCATCGCCGGCGTTGCCCGGCAGCGTGATAGCCAAATCGCGCACGACGAGGCGGTCCCCGGTCAGCTCCAGCACACGCACCTCCCCATCGCGGGTGGGCATCGTACCCAGCGAGGCTTTCACGTTCCCCGTCAGCGTCACCTCATCAGCCGTCACGGTAGAGAAATAAGGTTGTGCGGGCGCAACTTGCGCGCTTACGCCCCTCGCGCTCACCGCGAGGACTGCGACAATAGCGATCACTGCTTTCCGTGAGCGCGAAGGGCGGCGTTTACGCATCGCTAGGCTCCCAGGCCAAGGTCAGCGCGCCGCCGATGATGCCGAGCACTGAGCCGATAAGAAAGCCTCCCAAGTTGGAGGTGGGAAGCGCGATGACCGCCACGATGATGCCCAGCACGCCGAGGTAGGTCGCGGTTCCCGGGCGAAACCACGCGCCAAGGCCAAACATGACCAGCAACGCCCCGATAAGCAGCGTGGACACACCCGACACGGTAGAAATCATAACGAGCAGGTCCGAGATCTGCACCGTGAAGTAGGCCGGCATAGCGATGACGATGCCCGAAAGAATGAGCAGCAGCCCCGGAATAAACGGCCGCCCGGCGCGCCACGCCTTAAACCGCCCCCACGCCCCGCCTGTGGCTGCCGCGGGAGCTACAGCCTGGTCAACATCGAGAGAATCCGGCGCTTCTGCTCCATGCAGTGCTGCGTCGGAATCCCTAGCGTGATCAGCAGACATTATCGTGCCCCCGCCGCACAGAGACGCCCACGTTCTTTGCAGATAGCGTCTTCGCGCCGATGGAGGTGGCGCGCACGTCGTCGGCAGTCAGCGAAACCTGCTTGGCATAGAGGCCCCACGTCCCCGGGTCGGCGGACTGGGACAGCTGGCTGGCGTCGATGCCCACGTTCGCGTCCTGCATGACCAGCGAGCCCTCGATATTCGACGCACCGACGAGGAGACCAGTGGCCTCCACGCTGTTATCGCCTTTAGCCTTAAGCGCGAGCGTGGACTCCCCCACCGCAGGCAGGTCAGTGGTGACATACAGACACAAGTCCGAGGCCACCGCGTGCTCCATTTTGAGGCGGGCGGTGGGCACGTCCTCCTCGCCCTTCTTGTCGCTGTCCACAAACAAGGAAAAGCCGTCACCTTCCAAGTGACGAATGTTGACGTTGAAGAACGTACCCGACAGCGCCAGATTCGCCGTCAGACCGCCCTGCGCAACCGCAACTCCGGCCACTCCGAATGCTGCGAAGCCCGCAACGAGGCCCACCGCGGCCTTCGGAACATTGATTCTGCCCACAACGCCTCCTGAATTCTTAGCCCTCAAGATGATAGCTGAATGCTGACTCACTGATTTGGGGCCGGGGGATTTAAGGTAGGAGGCACGCACAGCAGCAATTAAAGGAGCGCGCATGTTCGGCTGGGTTGCCATCGCCGCATCGATCCCGGTGTGGCTGTACTTCATCTACCGCCTCACGGCGCTGTTTCGGTTTATCCGCTCCGGCGGTCCCACGCAGCTGAACCGTACCGACCGCCCCATGGCGCGCCTTGGCCGCGTGCTCATCGAAGTCTTCGGCCATACCCACTTCAAAGGCCGGCCACTAATCAATGCCGCGCACTGGCTCGTCATGGTGGGCTTCCTCTTCGGCGCCATCGTGTGGTTCGAGGCCTATATTCAAACCTTCGCGCCCGATAAGGGCTGGCCGTGGCTCGGCGACTGGCCGGTGTACCACTTCATCGAAGAGGTCCTCGCCATCGGCACCGTGCTCGGTATCTGTTTCCTCATCGGCGTGCGCCTCAAACTCGGCCACACCGACCGCGGCAGCCGCTTCTACAATTCGCAGGTCTTCCCCGCGCGCCTGGTGGAGGCCATCGTGCTCCTCGAAGGCCTGGGCATGCTCGCCGTCAAGGCCGCCGCCATCACCACGTACGGCGGTGGGTCCCCGTGGGCTGATTTCTTGACGATGCGTGTGGCGGGGGTGCTGCCGGCGTCGGCAAGCATGGTGCAATTCTTTGCCCTGGTGAAGCTGCTCACGGGCCTGGTGTTTATCGCGTGCATCGCGCGCTATTTCCAGTGGGGCGTGATGTGGCACCGTTTCCTGGCGTTTTTCAACATCTTCTTCCAACGCAACGCCGACGGCGAGAAGGCGCTGGGCGCTCTCCCCACGCCGGACTTGGAGGACCTCGAACCGGGGAGCTGGAAGATGCTTCTCGACGCCTCCTCCTGCACCGAATGCGGCCGCTGCCAGGACCTGTGCCCCGCGTGGAACACCGAGAAGCCGCTGAGCCCGAAGAAGCTCATGATGGACCTGCGCCAGGGCGCGCTGGATAATTACAACCCGCACGAGGGGCTCAACGTGCTGGCGATGGCGGGCACGATTGATGATGACGTTCTGTGGTCCTGCACCAACTGCGGTGCTTGCGTGGACCAGTGCCCGGTGGATATCGAACACATCGACCACGTGGCGGACCTGCGCCGGTTCAAGGTGCTGGCGGAATCTGATTTCCCGTCGGAGCTGACGGGGCTGTTTAAGAACATGGAGACGAAGGGCAACCCGTGGGGGCGCAACGCCTCGGAGCGGCGCGCGTGGATCGATGAGGCGCGCGCCGACGGCATCGAGGTGCCGATCATCGGCGAGGATGCGGAGGATTTTTCGGACCTGGAGTACCTGTTCTGGGTCGGTTGCGCGGGTGCCTACGACGACAAGGGCCGCGCCACGACGCGCGCGGTGGTGGACATGCTGCACACTGCGGGCGTGAAGTTCGGTGTGCTGGCCACGGGCGAGACCTGTACCGGCGACCCGGCGCGCCGTGCCGGCAATGAGTTCCTGTTCCAGGTGATGGCGGAGCAGAATGTAGCCACGCTTAACGACGCCTTTGCCGGCGTCCCGAAGGGTCAGCGCAAGATCATCACCACGTGCCCACACTGCTTCAACACGATCCGCAACGAGTATCCCGATTTCGACGGCCACTTCGATGTGCTGCACCATACGCAGCTGCTCAACCGTTTGGTGCGGGAGAAGCTGCTCGTGCCGGTGCCGCGGTCGCCGGAGAACCGCCGCCCCGTTACGTACCACGACCCGTGCTTCCTGGGGCGCCACAATAAAGTTTTCGACCCACCGCGTGAGCTCGTCGAGGCGACCGGTGCAACACTGGCGGAGATGGACCATAACCGCGACGAGGCCTTCTGCTGCGGCGCCGGTGGCGCGCGCATGTTCATGGAAGAAAACCTGGGCAAGCGGGTGAACGAGTTCCGCTCAGAGCAGGCCGTGGCGACCGGGGCCGAGCAGATTGCGACGGGCTGCCCGTTCTGCAATGTCATGCTGACGGGTGGTGTGAAGTCCATCGCGCCGCAGACACAGGTCAGCGATGTGGCGCTCATGCTTCGCGACGCCATTGCCCCCTCCGGCGACCTTCCCACCGCGCGCGAGAAGGCCTTCCTCGATACTCCCCGCCGCGAGCCTGTCCCAGAAAAGCCCGCTCCGGAACAGCCTTCCAGCCAGGTTGCGCAGTCAGAAGCGACAGCGCCGAGTACGCCAAACGCGGTCGCAACGCCAACGCCTCCTGCCGCGCCGACTGCACCGCAAGCACCCGCCGCGCCATCTACCCCGGCTGCGCCAACGGCTCCCAGTGCACCGCAGGCGCCATCAACGCCGACTGCACCCAGCGCACCGCAGGCCCCAGCTGCGCCGCATGTCGCAGGAGCTCCAACCGCTCCTACGGCGCCGAGTGCTCCCACAGCACCTACGGCAGCGTCCGTGCCAGACGCACCCGCGACTCCATCTGCAAACACTCCGGCACCGAACGCAGCCGCTGTACCGCAGGCACCAGCTGCCCCTTCAGCGCCGCCTACGCCCAGCGCTCCTGCGGCACCAGGCACACCAAACGCGGCCGCTGTACCAACCGCACTGGCGGCACCCAAGGCTGCAACAACGCCAAGCGCTCCCGGTGCACCGGCGGCGCCAGCAGATCCCCCGGCGGCGCCCAAGGCTGCAACAACGCCAAACGTTCCCGGTGCACCGGCGGCGCCAGCAGATCCCCCGGCGGCGCCCAAGGCTGCAACAACGCCAAACACACCGCAAGCACCCGCAGCTCCGGCGGCGCCCGCGGCACCGCACGCATCCACGGATGCTTCATCTAGTCCTTCGGTACCGAAGGCTCCGGCGGCGCCACCAGCACCGAGCGCACCAAATGCGGGCTCCGTGCCGAAGGCTCCGGATGCGCCACGCGCGCCGGAGAAAGGGGCGTCGGAAAGCGAGGACTAGTGCGACGTCAGCCACAGCAGCGCCGCGTGAGCTAGGCGTGCCTGGTTTCGCACAGGTACGCTCTACTCCATGCAATCTGACGTGACCTACGTCCTCGCCTCGGGCGACAACAATTACACCGACTCGCTGGTGTCCTTCGCATGGATCATGGCAGCAGCGCTGCTGGCGCCGTTGGTATCCCATATCCTCGGCAAGAAGATGCCGGCCGTGGCACTGCTTATTTTCTTCGGCATGCTCATCGGCCCCTCGATGTTGGGCTTGGCGCACGAAGACCCCGGCATCGGCATGCTGAAAGAACTCGGCGTCGGCGCGCTGTTCCTCCTCGCCGGTTTCGAAATCGATCTCGCCTCCCTGAAGTCTAAGGAAGCCGCGACGGGTTTCTCCACGTGGCTTATCTGCATGGTCGCGTGTGGTGTTGGTGCCTACTTCCTCATGGACGACATCCCCGGCGCCATCGTCATGGCCATCGCTTTAACCTCCACCGCCCTGGGTACCATCACGCCGATGCTCAAACAGGAGAAGCTCCTTGGCACGCGCGTGGGCGATTCCGTAGTCATCCACGGCGCGATCGGTGAGGTCGCGCCAATTACCGCGATGGCGCTCCTTCTGGGAACGCGCTCCACGTGGACAACGATGCTGATTCTTCTGGCCTTCATCGCAATCGCGGTGGCAGTGGCCATCATGCCCTTTGCTATTACGACGCTCATGCCGTGGTTCAAGGACGCCTTCATTTCCGGGGCGGGCTCAACGAACCAGACCATCATGCGCCTCATCATTTTGATTCTGGCTATCCTCATGGCGGTCACCGCCGTCTTTGAGCTCGATATCGTGCTGGGCGCCTTCGCGGCGGGCATCATCTTGAACCGCATCGTGCCCGATGAGTTTCATAAGGGCTTGGAGAACCGCCTCGACGTGGTGTTTTATTCCATGCTCATCCCCGTCTTCTTCGTGGTTTCCGGCATGGCTATTGACTGGAAAGTCATCATGGATGAGCCCCTCAAGGTCCTCGGAATCCCGCTGCTCATCCTGGTTACCCGCGGCCTGCCGGTGTTCCTGCGCGAAAACCTCCACCAAACTGGCTCCGACGTCGAAACCACCCGCGAGCGCCTCCAAGTGGCTCTCTACGCGGCGACCGGCCTGCCCATCATCGTGGCGGTCATGACGCTAGCGGTGGATTCCGGCATCGTCGATAGTGAAACAGCCTCCATCTTCATCGCCGGTGGCGCGCTCACCGTGGCTATCTTCCCGTTCCTCTCCGGTCTCGTGCGCGAAAAGACGGAAGAAAAGGACTGATAGAATATAGGGCGTGACTAATCCCTTCAGTATGCGGCTTTCCGACGCCGAACGGACCGACGCCGTCAACGACCTCGCCCAGGCCTTGGGTGAGGGCCGCCTATCGATGGACGAGTTTGAAGAGCGCACCGACGCGATCATGGAGGCGACGACTCGCCGCGAGCTGGCAGAAGTCTTCATGGATATCCCCACCAAGGCCAGCAGCGAGCTGAAGATTTACTCCCAGGGCGACGTCGCGCGCGCCTACCAGTCAACCCGGAAGCCCCGATTGGCCACGGCCATGGTGGGCTCACTGGGGCTTTTATTCGGCTCGATTGCATCCTTTGCTGCCCTGTCCGGCGTCACCGCCGCGCTGACCGGAACGGGTTTGCTTTTCCTCATCCCCGCGTTGTGGATCATGCTGTACGTGGCCAAGGTGGGCCCCGCGTCCTGGCACCAGCCCTCCGCGCGGCAGATTGAGCGCCAGCGCATGCGCGAGCTCAAGGCCGCCGGCGCTGAAGAACGCGCACAGATGCGGGCGTTGGAGCAGGCGCAGTGGGCGGAGAGGCGTCGCCAAGCAAGTGAAATCACCGGCGATGCGATGAATCTGGCCAAACGCAAGCTGGAAGAGTGGAACCAGAAGTAACATATCCGGCATGACACACAACCGGATTTTTGATCAATCCACCAAACTACAAGGCGTTGCCTACGATATTCGCGGCGAGGTTTCCACGGAAGCCGAGCGCATGGAGCTCGACGGGCACAGCATTCTGAAGCTCAACACCGGCAACCCGGCGGTGTTTGGTTTCGATGCGCCGGACGTGATTATGCGCGACATGATTGCGGCGCTGCCGACCTCCCAGGGCTACTCCACGTCGAAAGGTATTATCCCGGCGCGGCGCGCGATTGTGACCCGCTATGAGCTGGAGGATTTCCCCAGCTTCGATGTCAATGACGTGTACTTGGGCAACGGCGTCTCCGAGCTGATCTCGATGGTGACGCAGGCGCTGCTTGACGACGGCGACGAGGTTCTCATCCCCGCCCCTGACTACCCGCTGTGGACGGCGGCGACGTCGCTGGCGGGTGGCACGCCCGTGCACTATCTGTGCGATGAGGAGGATGATTGGAATCCGTCCATTGAGGATATTCGCGCAAAAGTAACGGAGAAGACCAAGGCCATTGTGGTCATTAATCCGAATAACCCGACGGGTGCCGTGTACTCGCGTGAGACCCTGCAGAAAATCGTGGATGTAGCGCGCGAGTATAATCTGCTGATTCTGGCGGATGAGATTTATGACCGCATTCTTTATGACGGCGCGAAGCACATTTCGATTGCCTCGCTGGCGCCGGACTTGCTGACGATCACGTTTAATGGCCTGTCGAAGGCCTACCGCGTGGCCGGCTACCGCGCCGGCTGGATGGTCTTGACGGGCCCGAAGTCCCATGCCCGCGGTTTCATCGAGGGCCTGGATTTGCTGGCGGGCATGCGCCTGTGCCCGAATGTGCCGGCACAACACGCGATTCAGGTCGCACTTGGTGGGCGTCAGTCCATTTATGAGCTCACCGGCCAGGGCGGGCGCTTGCTCAAGCAGCGCAATATTGCCTACGAGAAGCTCAACGAGATCCCTGGCGTATCCGTAGTGAAGCCGATGGGCGCGCTGTATTGCTTCCCGCGCTTGGACCCAGAGGTCTATGAGATTCACGATGACTCGAAGCTCATGCTCGACATCCTGCGCGCCGAGAAAATCCTCATGGTGCAAGGCACCGGCTTTAACTGGCCCACGCCGGATCACTTCCGTGTGGTTACGCTGCCGTGGGCCTCGCAGCTAGAGAACGCGATTGAGCGGCTCGGCAACTTCCTGGTGAGCTACCGCCAGTAGCACTGCTTCCCACGATCGGGCAGGCGTAACGAGGCGCGCTCGGCGCGAAAGCGTTCGCGCTCCCTTTGCCTCGAGCGTTAGCGGTCGGGCGGGGCGGGGCTTCCCGGCTCGGAACGTGCTGGCGGCGTGGCGGACTCTGCAGTGCGGGCGCTTGGCTGAGCACTGTCATGGCTTGCGGTGTCGTCGCGATGCTCGCGGATGCGCTGGGCTCGCGGTGCTCGGTGCGGATGGGCCGGCTCACGCGGATCGCGGGGGCCGGCTGGCACCCATTTGATCTTGCCGTTTTCGCGCACGATACGGCCACGGCCCGGGAGACCATTGATGGCGTTGTGATACTTGCACAGCGGGGTGAGGTTTTCGGGGTTTGTCTCGCCGCCGTTTCTCCATTCCTTGATGTGGTGTATCTGGCAATAATCAGCCCCACACAAGCAACGGCCCCAGGCACAGGTGGGTTGCTCGCCGCAAGCCATGATGCGCTGCTTCTCCGAGGCAACGCGCTGGGTGCGGTGGAGTTCCACGGGGCCTTTGACGCGGTCGACGAGCATGACGAGGCCTTCTTCTGCGAGCTCCCGCTCGATGAGCTCTTTACCCGTGATCTTGGCACCGTTGGAGAGCTGAATCACGATATCCCCAAGGTCGGGCGCCGCGCTGGTAGCGGATGTCTCATCGCTGATGCCAGCACGTGCATCGTGTCCGGCATCAGCAGCGGGGGTATCTGATGCTGCTCCAGGCTGGCTGGAAACCGGAGTTGCGGCGGAGTCGGGGCGCGGGGTGGACGGGTCGCCCAAGCGGCCCAAGATTGTGGCGTATTCGGGAAGCTCCATGACGGCGAGGGTCTGGGCCACGGGGCGGGCGAGGCGGCCTTCGCGAAACGCAGCGGTGAACGAGCCGACTGGATCGTCCTCATCGATGTTGGGGCGCAGGTCCTCGATGAGCGCGGCCGGGGCCGTGAGCGTGAGCTTCGACAGCTCCTTGCCGCGGCGAATTGTCACGCCCGGCTTCGGCGCGGGCGGCGGGTTGAGCTCACGAATGCGCTTGCGCGCATAGCGGGCCACGGCCTTTTCATCTCCCACGATGCCGCACAATTCAATGCGCAAATCCCACGCCTCACGCTGCTTCTTCAGCCTTCCTGCGAAGCGTTCAATGAGCAGCAGCGTGGGCAAGTCGTGCCCATTGGCGCGGGCGGCCGAAACGGCACGCGCTTGTTTGCGGGTGAAGGAGGTGGGGGCAAAGTAAACGTCGAAAAGCGCCAGCAAGGAACGCGCCACAGACTCCGGACCCCACACCCGCAGCTGCTCGAAGCTCAGCCCCGCAACGCCGGCGACGAGCTCGATGCCCGCCGCCTGGCTGCGAAGATGCGCTTCCACGAGGTTCATGCCAGCCACGCTAAACGCCCCATCCGCCTCACACAACGGCACCGCCGTCAGCCTGTGGATAACTTGTTGACCGTGTCAGCAATACTTTTCTTTATTATGAAACTCATTCACAATAGTAGGCATGACTAACCTCAGCCCGTGGCGCACGGGGCTCCTAGGATTTCTTGCCATCACGGCCCTCGCAACCCTGGCGGGACTATTCATCCTCCGCCCCACCAGCGCGCTCACTGAGCACACCAGCCCGGACTTTTCCACGACCTACGCCCTCAATCATCCACAAGTCGAAGGCACCGTGGAGACCATGGATAACCACCTGTGCTCCGATCCCCACACGGGCCGCGCCTTCGATGAGGCCCCGCTCATCCCCGCCGAGGGCGACGACACCTCCTGCTCCCGCGCCCTCATTGACCTGACCTCCGGCGCAGACGCAGGCCGCAAGACGCAGCTCGTATTCTATGGCGTGGCCAGTGACCCGACCCTCCACCCCGGTGACGAGGTAATTCTGACAGTTTCCAGCGACGGCACCTATGCCTTCGCTGATTTTCAGCGCAGTGGAAACCTTGCGTTGTGGGCTATTATCGCGGCCCTTGTCATTGTCGGCTTCGCCGCCTGGCACGGGCTACGCGCGCTGGTGGGCCTAGGAATCAGTTTGGCCATTGTGTTCTTTTACCTCATCCCCTCCCTCATCGAGGGCCATTCGGCACTGCCGCTGGCGCTCGTTACCTGCGCGGCCATCCTTTTCCTCGCCGTTCCTCTCGTGCACGGCGTGAACTGGAAATCCGCCTCCGCCCTGGGAGGCGCATTGGTGGCGCTGGCGTTGTCGGGGGCGTTGGGGTGGGCGTCGATAAGCAGCACGGCACTGACGGGTTCAAGCTCGGAGGATAACCTCAAGCTGCTGCTCTACATGCCGGGGGTTTCCGTCGTAGGTGTGCTGCTGTGCGGGTTCATCATCGGTGCGCTCGGCAGCCTCAACGATATCGCGGTGGCGCAGGCCTCCACCGTGCGCGAGCTCCACGCCGCCGACCCCACAGCCGGGCCCGGCACGCTCTTTACCTCAGCGATGAAAGTGGGCCGCGACCATATCGCCTCCATGGTGTACACCATCGTGCTGACCTATACCGGCGCGGCCCTGCCGCTGCTCATGCTCATCACGGCGGCGCAGCGCCCAGCCCTGCAGATCCTCTCCAGTGACCTCGTCGCCACAGAGGTTCTGCGTTCCCTGCTGGGCGCGATGGCGCTGACACTAGCGGTGCCGCTGACCACCGCGATTGCTGCGTTTACTGTGCCGGAAGGACGCGACCAAGCGCCTCGACGGTCCAGCCGGCCCCGCGCCAAGCATCGACGCTGAGCACGTTGCGGCCGTCAATGATGTGGCGGCGGGCCACGAGCTCGCCGGCCTCCGCCGGGTCGAGGTCGCGGAATTCCTGCCACTCGGTGGCGAGGATGACCAGCTCGGTGTCTTTGAGTGCCGCGCTTGCCGACGCCGCATAGTTCAGCGTCGGGAACACTTTCTTGGCGTTCTCCATACCTTGCGGGTCATAGACCGTGACAGCGGCACCGGCCAGGGAGAGCGAACCGGCCACGGAGAGCGCTGGCGAATCGCGGACGTCATCGGAGTTGGGCTTGAAAGCGCAGCCCAGCACGGTAACGCGGTGGCCCAAAAGGGAGCCATCGAAGGTCTGCTTTGCCAGGTCCACGACGCGGTCGCGGCGGCGCATGTTGATGGCGTCGACCTCACGGAGGAAGGTTAGCGCCTGGTCCGCGCCGAGCTCGCCGGCGCGCGCCATGAAGGCGCGGATATCCTTGGGCAGGCAGCCGCCGCCGAAGCCCAGGCCCGCGCCGAGGAACTTGCGGCCGATGCGCTCATCGTAGCCGATGGCGTCGGCAAGCTTGACCACGTCCGCCCCTGCAATCTCGCAGATTTCCGACACTGCATTGATGAAGGAGATCTTGGTGGCCAAAAAGGCATTGGCGGAGACCTTGACCAGCTCGGCGGTCTGCAGATCCGTCACGATGAACGGGGTATTCTGCGCCAGCGGCTGCGCATAGACCTCGCGGGCGACCTCTTCGGCGTTACTTACACCGTCGGCGAGCCCTGCCTCGCCGACGCCGAGGACGATGCGGTCCGGGGTGATGGTGTCCTTGACGGCGTAGCCCTCGCGGAGGAACTCCGGGTTCCAGGCGATTTCCACGCTGGTGCCCTCAGGGGCCAGTTCATCGGCCATCTCCTGCAGCCGCGCCGCGGTGCCTACCGGGACGGTGGACTTACCGAAGATGATGTGTTCGCCCTTGAGACGCGGCACGAGCTCCGTGATGACGGACTCCACGTAGGTGAGATCCGCGGCATAGGAACCGTGGGCCTGCGGGGTGCCGACGCCGAGGAAGTGCACGTTGGCGAATTCCGCGGCGTCATCATAGCTGGTGGAAAAGTCTAGGCGGCCGGCCTCGATGTTGCGCTCGAGTACCTCCGGCAGGCCAGGCTCATAGAACGGCACGCGGCCGCCCTTCAGAGCTTCAATCTTGTGTTCATCAACATCTACGCCGAGTACCTCGTGGCCGAGCTCCGCCATACAGGCGGCGTGTGTCGCACCTAGGTAGCCGGTACCAATAACAGTCATACGCATAACCGGCTATTTTAGGCGTTACAGCACCGGCCTGCCCGACGAGGGGCAAAATGTTTAGCGGAAGTTCAGATAGGACTTTGACGGCGTCGGTCCGCGCTGGCCCTGGTACTTCGAGCCCAACGCACCGGAACCGTACGGGGCTTCGGCCGGCGAGGACATCTGGAAGATGGCCAGCTGGCCCACCTTCATCCCCGGCCACAGGGTAATGGGCAGGTTCGCGGTGTTGGACAGCTCGAGAGTGATGTGTCCGGAGAAACCCGGATCAATGAATCCCGCCGTGGAGTGCGTCAGCAGTCCCAAGCGCCCCAAGGAGGACTTGCCCTCCAAACGCCCTGCGAGGTTGGCCGGCAAAGTGAACTTCTCCAGCGTGGCGCCCAGCACGAACTCGCCGGGGTGCAGGACGAAGGCATCGCCCTCGGCCACCTCCACTTCGCTGGTGAGGTCCGGCATTTCCTGTTTGGGGTCAATATGCGTGTAGCGCGAGTTATTAAACACACGGAAGAACTTGTCCAAGCGCACATCGATGGAGGAAGGCTGGACCATCTCGGCGTCGAAAGGCTCGATGCTCAAACGCTCGGGAGCATCAGCGGCGATGGCGGCACGGATATCACGATCAGAAAGAAGCACGGTTGATAGTCTACCTCCCCACTGGGCCTTTTATGGCCTCGGGCGGCGGCGGTGCTAAGCTTTACGACGATGCACATTCTGCATTGCGCCGACGTAGTTTAATGGTAGAACTGCAGCTTCCCAAGCTGCTGGCGCGGGTTCGATTCCCGTCGTCGGCTCCACGTATTTTCCCAGTTCATGGACTAATTTCATACCTACAGGATGGACCATGACAGCCCCTATCTTCACGCCCAAAACCACAGCGGAGCTTCGCGCTGAACGTGAGCATGTACTTCAAGATCTTGCGCCCCGCACAATCGATGAGCTCCGCGAACAGCGCGCGGTTGATCAAATTTTAGCCATCGACGAGGCCACTCTGAATCGGTATGAAGCCCTGTGCTTCGTTATCGGCGACTAGACAGACACGTTTTCTCTCAGAGCTACATCGTCCCTAGCCTGAGATTCAAAAATTACCCCCACGTCAATACCAGGGCGTGCGGTAACAAACCCCACAGGCAGGACACAATGGGCAAGCACGAACCAGCGGAAATCAGCGACGCACCCAAGAAGAAGGGCGTCAACCCCAACGCCATCATTGCGTTAATTCTGATCCTCGTCGGTCTCGGTGTCTTGCTCTACCCCGTCGTGGCCACGCAGTGGAACAACCACACCCAATCCCGCGCCGCCGAGGAATACGCCAAGCTGGAGAAGCAAGCCCCGCCAGAAGTACTGCACACCGCCTGGGAGGAGGCACAGGCCTACAACGCCCAGCTGGGCCAAATCAGTGTGGAAGACGCTTGGACCACCACCGATGACGAGAACTCTCCCGAGTACCAGCGCTACCGCCAATACCTGTCTGTGTTGTCAGAGACCGATGCCATGGGTCGCATCGTCATCCCCTCTATTGATTCCGATCTGCCCATTTATCACGGCACCTCAGAAAGAGCACTCTCCCGCGGCGCTGGCCACCTCTACGGCACGGACCTACCTGTCGGTGGCGTGGGGAACGGCGAGGGCAGGCACGCAGCGCTCTCTGCTCACACGGGTCTACAGAATGCCACGCTGTGGGACAACCTCACCAAGGTCAAGAAGGGCGATGCTTTCTACATCGCCGCCGGCGGCGAGAAGCTCAAGTACGAGGTGCACGATATTCGGGTCGTCGAGCCTGCGGACACCAGCTCGCTCCACCGTGAGCCAGGCCAGGACCTCGTTACGCTCATTACCTGCACCCCCTACGGTGTAAATACCCACCGCTTGCTCGTCACCGGCCACCGAGTGCCAATGGATCCGGAAGACGAGGCCGCATTCAACAGCTCTGGTATTCACTGGCAGTGGTGGATGTGGGCCATTCTGGCTGCCGCTGCCATCATCGTGCTTCTTCTCATCTACTGGTGGCGCAAATATGTCAGCAATGCCAAGGACACCGTGATTGACGACGACCCGCAGGACTCCTAACCGACAATGAGCATGCAATAAGGCCCGCCCTTCCTTTTGTTATTGGAAGAGCGGGCCTTTTCTAACAGAAACCGCTAACGCTTGTTCTATACCCGGCGACGTCGCAAAGCAAGGCACCCAGCCGCGATAATAGTGACTCCGGTGAGCGCCCACAGGCCTACGCCCTCACCACCGGTCTTGGGCAGCGTGCCCTTGGTGATGTCGGCGACCTGAAGGACCCCGAGCTTCTTCACGCAATTGGTACCGGTATCGGGCTCAGCGCACCTATTGCCTGTGATCACGGGACCTCCAGAGAGCACCTTGATGACTGCATTGCCATTCTGATCCCACTCCGTCGAGAACTTGATCGGCGCGGGCAGCAGGTTATAGCCGTTCGGCGCCTTCGTCTCGATGAGGTAATAAACGCCAGGGGCATCCAAGCCTTCGAGCTTGACGCGGCCTGTGGTGGTGGTCGTGGACTGCTTCACCACGGGGTTAGCATCAACGTTGACGCTGCCATCCGCGTTTAGCTTCAGGTTGCCGTTAGCATCACTGCGGTGGACGGTGAACTGCGCGCCGCCAAGCAAACCGTCGGTTTGGATCTCGTCCGGGTTGTCCGGGTTATAGCTCGCCTTTTCGAGCAGGACGTCCATCGTTTCCTTGGTCCCCAGCGGGATACAGTCAGTATCCTTCCAGCCGCCCATTTCTGCCTCATTCATGAGGCCAAATTTAGGCTCGTACAGGCCACCCTTGGTGTAGCAGCGGGTGTTTCCTGAAGGTTGGCTCGGGTAGCCGGCGGGTACAGAGGTGCTGTCCAGTTTTGAACGATCCAGCTTGAAGCGCACCGTTACCTCGTAGACGTGCTGCCCAGTGCTTCCGTCAACACCCTTGGGTTTAATGATCTTCGGAGTGTCATTCTTGTTGAGCTCAAAGGGGCCGGCACCTTGGTACGCACGCGGCTGGCTGGTCTTGTTGAACTCGTCCTTGAAGATCACAGTGGCCCCAGTAACCGTGGCAGCACCAACAAACCTCGGGGTGTCCGTGAGCTTGCCGTAGATCACGTCGTTGGTGTCGAAGCCAGGTGCGTCCGGTGCCTCAACTACGACGTTGTACTTCGCGGTATATTCATTCGCTGCACCAGGAACAGGTTGCGGTGTGCTGTCGACGGCAACCTTATTGAAACAGGCTTCAGTAGCGACGTTGTCATCTTCAGCCGGGCTAGACTCCCCGTCCGTAGCCTGGAAAGCAACCTTGTTCGGACTACATACCGTCTTGAGGTTCCCGTATTCATCTGTTCGCACCGGCGCAGAGACGACATACTCTACCTTCGCGTGCCCTGGAAGAGTACCAACATAGCCCATCATGTATCGGGACTCACCGTCCGCTCCGGATGGGACAATCATGCCTGCATAAATACCAGTTCCCGGCGCAATCTGATCAGGCCCGGGCTTTTGACCGTTGACCTCGGTAGATCCTGCTCCAAATCCCTCGAATTTCGCAGTGGGACCGGAAGCGTTCACTCCATAGTGAGTATCCGTTGGTAGGTATTCCCAGAATGTGCCGCCCGAACTGGTGTTATCCGTGGTGTTTTCCACGGAGATGGTCCAGAAAGTACGCACCTCGCCGTTTACCACCTTGGTCTCCGAGCGTTGCTTCTTCACCGCAATGTTTGATTGCAGCCCTGGCGGTGGCGGAACTAGGTCGGAGGCCGCGTCCGTGTTAAATGAAGCAGGCAGGTTGTTCATTATGTTGACCAGCTCGAACTTCGGGCTATCATCATCTGGGTTGGTGATCTTTAGCTCAAAGCCCAGCTGATTCGCATTCGCACTACCCGAGCCAAAGCCCAGGTTTCCATTGGAGTAGGTCCACGCCTTGCCCCAAGAAGCAGAGGGGTTCGAGATCGTGCGCCCATCGAAGGTCTTGATGCCGGTGAGATCCCAGGTCCTGATGTCGCCGGTCTGTGTGTCAATGCGTTCAAGGATAAGCTTGTCGCCTGCCTGAGCCTTACTCTGGAAACCCCACATATACTTCTGGGCCTGCGGGAGCACCGCCCAGTCCTCCGAGTAGGACTTCTGGCTTCCTAGCACGCGTTGAGCCGTGACTTTGTCGACGTCGACCTTATAAAGGTGACGGCTACCAGAAGTGGACGTGTTGGCCACAAAGAATCCCTCGCTGGTGTACACGCCAGCGTTGAGGACATCCCGGTCGCCGCTCGTTTCAAACGGGGTACCGGTACTTCCGGCCTTTAAAATAGGCCCAAGATTATATACTTCACCGGTTGCCGGATTGATCTGAAGGAGATTTCCTGCCGGGTAGCAAGGATCACCATTTCGGCCGCGACTCTGGCTCACCGCATAGAGCCAGTTATCACTCGAATCAAAGGCTAGAGCATTGTACACCCAGGGAGTGGACTCTCCCACCTGGCGAAAGTCTCGGCCTTGGTTGACTTGACGGCTCAGAATGGAAGTGTCTCGGCGAAGATCCTTAGGTTCACTGGTTACAACGTAGACAGGGTTACCGTCGGCAAATTCAGCTGGGGTGAGATCGCGCTTTGGCTGTCTGCTTGTAACCGGATCTTGGCACTCCTCTTTCGCAGGAACGGTGAAGGAAGCTGTAAACACTGTATCGGCTGGCCCGCGGTGAACACCCTTAAACTGAATCTGTGCGGTGCCACCAATAGTAATCTGCGGCAGGATGACTTGGTATTCCTTGGCGCTAATCCTTTTGTAGGTCACCTTCGCCTCATACCAACCTCCGTTGGCACCGGTGTAATAGATCGTCAGGTCATCAGGGTTAGTCGATAAATAACTGTTAACGCTGGATTTGAGGGTAACCACCGTGCCTTGCGGAATGGACAGCTGGCCGCCAAAAAGCTCACCGGCCGGAATCTTAAAGTTCGGGATATAGCGGCTTCCCTTGAGCACGTATCCATCGTTTACCATCGTGATGGTGCGGTCGCCTGCAGCGTACGGGGTAATGTTCGGCGCCGCCATCAGACGGGCTGGGGCCGCGTCAACGTCAGCAATATCAAGCGGCTCAGTCACCTCCGAAGGGGCTTCTAAGGCTTCGCTGGATTCAGGTGATGACGTGCTGGTAGTCTCCTCGGCTACTCCACGCGCATCGACGGATATCCCGCTCAGTTCGGAATCCTCTGCGACCGCCGGGGTCTTCAATGAGAAAGCTGCTCCCGCTGGCACGTCAGTAGAAAGGCCAGTGATGCGGAAAGTCACTGAAGAGCTGGTCGATTTTACAACGAGGTTGTCTCCTTCGCGGACGGGGATCACTTCGCCGTCGATAGTCAGTGTGTAGGCCGAGCCGTCGAACTCTAGTCCTGCAGTCTCAACAGTGAACTCCAAGTCCTCCACGGTTCCGGCGTCAATAACGTGGCCTTCAAACGTTGCGGAGTCGCCAGCAGTCAGGCTCAGCTGGTCTGCAGAATCGAGCTCAGCGCGCAGGGCCGTGGTTTGTGCTTCAGCGACAGCACCAATGATGCCGGGCAGAGCAGCCGGTGCAGCAACACCAACAATGAGAGCCAGTGCAGCAATGAACGCCGCTAAGACGCGCCAGCGGTACACTACCGGCTCGGCCGAGTGAGTATCTGTCCAGGACATTAGCGTCCCTCGCTTTCTGAATTCTTCCTGCGGCTAAAAGCAATCATCACGAAACCGGTAGCAATCAATGCCAACGCTCCGGCCACCACACCGAGTACTTCTGCACCGGTCATTGCCAATGAGCCTCCATTCCCTTGCGAACGGTTCGGGGAATCTGAAGTTGTGTTTGTACCAGATTCCGGGTTGTTAGGTGGCGTTGTCCCAGGCTCGTGCGGAGTCTCTCCTGGCTTTGTCGGTGGTACCGGGGGAATCAACGGAGGGAACACCGGCGGAAACTTTGGCGTTGTCCGCGGAGTACTCGAGGTTGTCGATGGAGTATTCGGGGTTGTCGGGGCCGTGGGGGTCGTCGGCGGCGTCGGCGTTTCACCCGGCTTGTGGGTCTTGGCCACAATCACTCCTGGCACTGGGTTCGGATTGTCCACCACTGTGTGGAACGGAACCACCACCACAAACGGACTAATCTCCCGGTAGGAGTCATCCGGGGCCGTCGACGTCACCACATAGAAACCATTGGCAAGACCACCAAACGTCACCTCTCCATTGGCATCGGTGACTTTCTCCGCGTGCATATCAGTGCGCCAATCACGAACCTCGTCGAGATTCGCGTTCCGTACGCGGGCTGCGTCGTCAGCGTTGGTCGGGTCCAAGCCGGCAAGCCGGGCCAGACGAATCGTAACTCCCTGAATCTTTCCCGCAGGCGCATGACCATCGTCATTCGGATTACCTTGTGTAAGCCGCACTGTCACCGTATCCGTAGCCATAGTGCGCTCCGAACCAGTGGACTGCTGCCCGGCAACCTGCACCGCTTCCGCAGCAACCGTGCCCGGCCCTGCGAACGCAACCGCACACGCTACTCCGACGGCAACCACTCGGGCCGACCATGCATTTGTCAACCTCTTCATCGCTTTACTCCCGCACGCTACTTTCCTTATTAATTACTTCTTGCACCCCGGTAGCCGCCTTCTGGCGCCGCAGCCACCAAACTAGCCAACAACCAATAACAATCACCGCAGCTAGCAGCACAAACATCCACCACTGCCAGCCCGGGCCATGGGAGCCTTCAAACAACGTTTCTTCCCCCGGCTCTAAGGCCACCTGATGGCCACGCACCAACAAGCGATGCGTATTGATCCCGTACGGGGTGCACGTAATCAACGTGACGTAATCCTTATTGGCGACTGGCCGCAGACTATCTACCTCACTCGGCAGAACCACTTGTATGTCATCTACAACATACTTCATTTTATGGCCAGCAACCTGGATATAGAATGCATCGCCCTTAGCGGCCGAATTGAGGTGATCAAACATCGTCGAATTTGATAGACCCGTGTGCCCGGTGATGACGGAATGAGTTCCTGCTCCTCCTACCGGCAAATCAGAGCCATACAAGTGCCCTAACCCACGCTGCAGTGTTTTGTCCGCAGTGCCATGAAACACCGGCAGATCGACGTCTATTGCTGGGAACACGAGGCGGGCCATCGCTTCGGTCTCACCCAACTGTTCCAGGTAAGCCTCATAATCGGGATTATCCACACCGATACGGTTCAGCCACGGATCCAAGATCGGACCCGACGTATGCTCCTCGTTGTACGCATGCGCAGCATCCCATACGGAGTCCTGCACCTGCGCCGGTGTCTCTTTGTCCAGTCGCGCATACTCTTGCGCCACCCGTGAGGCATTCCAGTTGTTCCAGGCGGTCGAGACCACTGGGTACAGCATCACCAACAACCCGACGACAACGATTACCGCCGGAAGAGCTAAGCCTCCACGGCGCCTGTGCCGCCTGCCAGTTTCTTGGCCTACCACCGAAGTCAACGACCCGCACCACCCAAAACAATGCCCCACGCGCTAGCGCAGCGCGACCGGGATTACAACGAAAGATAAAGATAGGGACCGGAATCTACGCCTAGTCCAGTCCCCTCATTGGGTCGGGCGGCCTACCTTGGCTACCCGACCCGCAGCGCAGACCACCATGGACAGTCTGCGCTACCGGAACTACGCCCGGCTATTAGTTACGCGCGGTACGACGAGCGAACCAAGCACCTGCCGCAACAATCGCTGCACCGATAGCTGCCAGGATGCCCACACCGGCGCCACCAGTCATCGGCAGGTTCGGGGTGTCGCGCTTGACGTTCTCAATCTCTGATACGAGGGTGATGGCATCGTCGCCCTCACCGGTCTTCGCGATATTCTCGCGGGTGAAGTCAATCTCGGTAACGTTCTTCTCCGGCAGTACATAACCAGCCGGAGCCTTGGTCTCCTTCAGACAGAACTTCTTCGTAGCCGGTGCTTCCTTGTTGTCCTCGAAATCCGTGACGTGCAGACCGTCGATGGTGATGGTGCCATCGGTACCCGTGGTCCATTTGTCCTGTTCCTTGACAGTCAGCTTCGCGCCCAAGTTAGCTGCCGAGGTGCACTGGTAGAGCTCAAACTCAGCGCCTTCCAGGACCTTGCCAGTCTCCTTGCCATCCTTCTTCACAACCTTCAGCTTGCCGTGGTAGGTCACGACCTCGTTGGTCTTGTTCGTGACCTCGTTACCGGTATTCGGGTTGTTGAAGATGACGTCAGCCTGGTTCTTCAGCTCAGTGGTGTCGCCAACCTCCTTGCGCTTAACCTCGAAAGTCAGGGACATTTTGTCACCGGACTTGACCTTGGCAAGACCAGCATCGGTCAGCTTCACGACAAGCTTGTTGCCGTTCTCAGCGGGGTTGTTCACGGAATAGTCGCCGGCCTCAAGAACGGTGTCGCCGGCCTTGACCTCGGTAACCTGCTGGAAGTCCAGGCGCTTGTCCAGCTGATCCTCGAAACGGAAAGCAGTCAGCTTCTTGCCTTCGCCCCAGGTTGGGGCATCCGCATTGATGGTGTAGGAGTAGGCGTCCTGGATGTTCTTATCCGCATCCTTAACGGTCTTCTCGGTCTTGGTTTCCGTGTTCTTCGGGTAGGCCACAACATCGTAGTTCCACGCGTCGGAGGCCTCGTTAACCATCGGCACCGACACGATGAACGGAGCACCAGAAACGATGCCAGCCGGAGCGCCGGTCTCCTCAACGAGGTAGATGCCCAACGGAAGATCAGTGAAGGCTACCTTGCCCTCAGCATCGGTGGTCAGCTCGAACGTCGTGTTAGTCTTGTTTTCGTCCTTGACATCTGCAGCCGACTTCGGGAAGGTCGACCAGTCACCATTCTGCAGGTCGTAGTCAAGCTTGGTGATCTTGTAAGTCACACCAGAAAGAGGGTCACCCGGTACGTTCCCCATCTCCCCACCGGTCGCGGGGGTGTCGGACTCAGCACCCTTCTTCTTGTAGAGGGTAATCGAACCCTTCTTGCTGAAATCGATGTTTGCCTTGTTCACGGCACCCTGCTCAACGGCAGGTGCTTCCTCGGCCAGGGCGCCCGGAGCGGAGATTCCCAGGGAGAGGCCTACGACTGCTGCGAAAGTGACCGAACGAGCGGTACGAGAGATCTTGTTCACGGAAACAGGTCCTTTACATGAGTTGTGTAATGAGACACCGCGCCTCATCAGCTGTACGCAATCCACTCCACACGGTTTACACACCATGGCCCGGCCCATCGCTAAGAGTCTTTCACCCACATAGAGCGACGTCCCCAAGAAGGTAAGGCACCTACCCGGGCCCCTAGCCTAAGTAACGGTAGCCTGTGGATTACATAGCTAGACCCTATACCTAGAAGAAGAAATGCGATATCGAACAAATGCCCGCTTCCCATAAAACCAGCTAGCCCTCTCAAGTAATCGCCCCCCCCCCCGCGCAGATAATAATTATATTCGCAGTTAAACTGCGGTATTGGTAGCTGCCATTCCACTTTGAGTGATATCGACCTCACCGCCCCCTTACGGGGGCTCTAGCAGCCTTGCCCAGGCACATTGGTGGCAACTATCTCACTGCGAAACGCTTACCAAGAGCGCCATGCAACCACCAGCACAACCATTAACACTGTCAATATCGCCAGGTAGACGTGAATCTTCATGGGCAACCACTGGGGCGCGGCAAGAAGGTACCTCAGGACAATCCCGAAGCCATATATTTTCTCGGTCTTTAACAAACTCCAGATAGAAAGCTAACATCCCTAGGTTTCTTGGCGGGGCTCTCTAAGAACGATCACCAGTAGTTTTCGCGGCACGAAGGAGCGCCGCATAAGCGCCGTCGCGGGCCAGCAGCTCAGCGTGGGTGCCGCGCTCGGCCACGCGGCCGGCGTCGAGGACGACGATCTGGTCGGCATCGCGGATGGTGGACAGGCGGTGCGCGATGACCAGGCGGGTGGCGTCCGCACCAAGCACTGCTTCCTGGATAGCGCGCTCCGTTTCGTTGTCCAGGGCCGAGGTGGCCTCATCCAGGATGAGCACCTGCGGTCGGCGCAGCAGCGTGCGGGCAAGCGAGAGGCGCTGCTGCTCACCGCCGGAGAAACGGTAGCCGCGCGAGCCTACGAGAGTATCGAGTCCCTCGGGAAGCGCGGCGATGACCTCGTCCACGCGGGCGGAGTGCAGGGCCGCCCACATCTGTTCTTCACTCGCCTCCGGCTGCGCGAAGAGGAGGTTCTCCCGCACCGTGCAGTGGATCAAGTAGGTCTCTTGGGAGACCACGCCAATAACCTCCGCGCGCTGCTCCGGCGGAATGTCACGCAGGTCGACTCCGCCCAGGCGCACGGAGCCGGTGGTCGGGTCAGCCAAGCGCGCCATAAGTGCAGCGACGGTGGACTTGCCGGAACCGGTATGCCCCACCAGGGCGGTGGTGGTATGGGCGGGGATGGAAAGGGAGACGTCGGAAAGCGCGTCGGTGTCGGTGCCGGGGTAGCGGTAGGAGACGTTGTGGAGGGTGAGGGAGGCGTCGGCAAGCTGGGCGGGCTCGGTGGCCTCAGTGAGATCGGGCTCCAGGTCCAGGTACTCAAAGATGCGGCTGAACAGCGCCATCGACGCCACCCACTGCGCGCCCACGTTAAGCAGGCCAGTGATGGGGCGGAAGATCTGGGTCTGCAGGGTGGAAAAGGCGATGAGCGTGCCAATCGTAATCCCCGGACGCAGGCCGGCCACCAGGTAAATCAGGGCTGGCATGACCCCGAAAATGATTTGCGTCAGCGCCATGCGCCAGCGCCCGGCCAGCTGTGATTCGAGCTCCAGTCGGATGAGGGAGCGGGAGGTTTTCTCAAACGTGTCATAGACGCGCTCCTGAGCACCCAACGTGGCCGCCAGACGCATACCGGAAACGGACAGATTCTCCGAAATGGTCTGCTGCAATGTCGCCTGCGCGCGGCTGTTTTTCTCCATGAGGCTGCGGCGCAGCACGGCGGCGCGGCGGGTGAGCCACACGGCGGGTGGCAGCACCACCAGGGACAACAGCGAGAGGGTGGGCGAAAGCGCCACCATCGCCACCAGGGTGGCCACCGTCATGGTGAGGTTGCTGGCCACGGACGTCGCGGTGGTGGTGACCATGCCGCGCATCGCTGCGATGTCATTAGTCAGGCGCGATTGAATCTCACCGCCGCGGTTATTGGTAAAGAACTGCAGCGATTGGCGCTGCAGGTTGGCAAAGACCTGCGTGCGCAGCTCGTGCATGATGGTGTGCCCCACCCGCGCGGATAAAAAGGACTGGATAACGCCAATGGCCTGAGAGACCACGGTGATGGCCAGCATGCCACCCACCAGCCACAGAAGCAGCGTGGTGTCGTGCTCAGGAATCGCCTCGTCCACGGTGCGGCGCACCAAGAAAGGCTGCACCACGGTCAGCCCAGAAGTCGCGATGATGAGCGCAACCACCAGCAGCAGCGTGCCGCGGTGGGCTGCGAAAAGGCCGGCGACGCGACCAAACTTCACTGGGTGCTGGGCCAGCTGATCGACGTCCGCCGGGTCCTTCACCGCGGTGTGCATCGGCCGGGTCATGGCTTAACCGCAGGTAACGATGGGCTGCGGGTCGTAGACCGTGGTGGTGGTCTCCCGGGAGATTTCCTTGCCGGACAAGTCCTTAATCACGCGGGTATCCGAGGTGGTAAAACCCGGCGCGCCGGAGGACGGCGAGCAGTCCTCGCTCACGGACTTGCGCTGCGGCTCGGTCTTGGCCCAGCGTCCGTTGTTGATGGACTCAACCTCGACAGTCTTGACGCCCTTGAAGCGCACGGTGATCTCGTCACCAAAGCTGGTTTCGATGCGCACCGGATGGTTGGAGGTGTTCTTGAACTGCAGGTCAATCGCGCCTTCATAGACAGTGGCCTCGCGGCCGGCCGGGTAGCGCGAAATGTAATAGGAGTGCGGGGTGTGCGCGGTATCCTCCATGCCGGCGAAGTAGGCGGCGTTGTACAGGGTGGTGGCGAACTGAGAGATGCCACCGCCCACGGCCGTGCCCGCATGGCCGTCGATGATGATGCCGGATTCCACGTAGCCCTGCGCGGTGCCGCGCGGGCCGGTGTAGCCGTTGAGGGAGAAGGTCTCACCCGGGTTAACCACGGCACCATTGACTTGCTGGGCTACCAGCCGGATATTGGTGCCGGAGGCCCCAGAGAAACCGCCGGTAGAAAACTCGGACACGGTGTCATCGAAGGTGGCCTTCTCCGCCATCTCCGTGGTGAAGTCCGCGGGGTCCGGCTTGTAGTCGGCATTCCATTCGCGGTCGTCCTCGCTGCTCACACGGTCCTCGAAGTCCTCGAGGGTCTTCTCCCAGTCGATGATGGAGCCATCCACCGAGGGCGTGATCTGCTTGTCGTTGCCGCTGAAGGAAATCTTGGCGTTGGTGCCGGGCACCTCGGAGCCTTGCATGCGCTCCTGGAAGAGCTCGCGCGCACGGTTCTTATCCACCTTGAGGCGCAGCTCGCCGTCCTCGGCGGCGATGGACACGAACTGGGAAATCTCCGGCTTGCGCAGGGTGCCGGCGGTGTTGTTCTCCCCCTTGAGGGTCAGCGGGTTATCCAGCGCGCGGGCGGCATCCCCGGTGCGCATGGCCTCAATCGCCTCATCATTAATCTGTGGTTCCACCACCATCGGCTCGACGTCTACGCCTTCGGGGTCGAGCCAGTGCTTCACGACGCCCTCGTGCAACTCTCCCTCTTCCACCACCTGGCCGAGCTTGGGTTTGGTCTCTTTGAGGGAGCCGTCGATAAGCTCCAGGTTTCCATCCTCCGGCTCGACCTTCAGCTCGTTGCCCACGCGCTCGAGCTGACCGGAGAGCTGGTTCTCATCGATGTCCACGGCCACAGGGATTTCCTGGGTGGGCTTGATGAAGCTGTACAGGCGCGAGAAGGGGTTCAGGGAAGCGTCGGGAATGCCGTCGACGGCTTTCTGATAATTCAGGCTTAGGCCGGAGTCTTGGGGGATAAGCTGCGAGCTTTTCTCCCCGGCACGGATATCCACGGGCTGGGCCGCGACGTCCCCGAGTTCCTGCTCCAGCTTCTCCACCGCGGCGGTGCGCTCCATGCGGGAGATGTCCACGCCGCCGACCGACGTCGCGCGCGGGACCTTGTGCTGGTTGGCCATGACGTCCCACGCATAGGCGATGCCGGCGATGAGTATCAGGCCGACGAGCACGCCAAGGGCCACCTGGAGCCCCTTGCGTCGCTGTTGGCTGTGTCCGATTGCCTTTTTCACGTGTACGAGATTAACGGCTGCCAGCTGGTTTTTACTAGTCGCCCTCTTGCTGGTCCACCACGTCGGCGGCTGCGTCGATGACCGCGTTGATGTCATCGTCGGTAGACCACAGCGGCATATCGGCGCCCGCTGCCAGCGCCGCGGCCACGGCCTCCGGCACGCTAAAACTATCCGATATGGAAGCCATTCCCCCCAGGTCATCGGTGTAAATCGTGCCCTCGAAACCCAGTTCCTCGCGGGCCAGCTGATAGGCCTGCGGGTTAAGGGAGGCGGGCTCGTCCCCTAACCCAGGCACCACGAGGTGCCCCATCATGAGGGCCGCGTCCGGGGCTTGCGGGATTGCCGTGTGGAAAGGCACGAACTCGTGTCCGTACAGTTCTTCCAGCGGCGGGGTGACGGCCTCACCCAGGTGTGTGTCCCCGGAGGCACGCCCGTGGCCCGGGAAGTGCTTGAACACGGCCTTCACGCCGGCGGCCTGCAACCCGCGGGCAAAGGCCGCGCCATATTCGCCGGCGGCCTGTGGGGCGGTGGAGAAGGCGCGGTCACCGACGACTTCCAGGTCTCCCCCATCCACGTCGAGCACCGGGGCGAAGTCCACCGTCACGCCGTGGGCGCGCAGGCTCTGCCCGATTTCTGTGGCCAAGGCTTCAACCTCGTCCGGGCTATGCCCCTCCGCCATGGCCTGCGGGGAGGGGTAGTCGCCCAAGATTTCAGAGAAGCGCTGCACGCGCCCGCCTTCGAAATCGATGGACACCTCAAAGTCACGGCCCATCTCCTCGCGCAAAGCGTTCACTCCCCGCGGGCCATCGCTGAGCAGCTCCGGGTCGGCCCAGCTCGGGATAAAGAGCCCACCCACGCCGGCTTCCAGCTTCACGCGGGCATCCTCGTAGTTCAGCGCCGGCGGCATGAGCTTGGCGGCAGCGCGGGCGCGGACGTCCTCGGGCGCGGCATCGTGTTCTGCCGCGTCCCCCGACGCGGCGCTCGAGGCCGCGGCGCTGGTTTCGCTAGGCGGGGCGTCGGAAAGCACAGGCTCCTCACTACACGCGCTCAGCGCACAGGTAGCACTCAACAGGAGGGCGGGCATTGCTTTTCTCATGCCCACCAGTGTGCCTGAAGCACCCGCGCGGGAAACAAGCGGTTGTTAGGATGGTCACATGAATAACGGAGAGACCATGCTCATTGCCTATGACGGCTCCGACCGCGCCGACCGCGCCCTCGAGTACGCCGCGCGGCTCCTGCGCCCCACCGACGTCGAAATCCTCACCGCCTGGGAGCCGTCCGCACGCCAGGCCGCCCGCGCGGTCAGCCGCACCGGGCTGCACCAATCCACGGTCTCACCGGACAGCGTGGAGGATGACCCGGCCTATGAAGAGGCCCTCGCCATCTGCCACCACGGAATTGCCAAGGCCGAGTCCCTCGGCCTGCGCGGCCATGCCCACCTGGTGGAATCAGTGACGACGATTCAGAGCGCGATTGTCGACGCCGCCCACGAACTCGACATCGACGTTATCGTCACCGGCACCCGCGCGCTCACCGGCTTCCGCTCCTTGTGGACGAATTCCACGGCGGAGTACATCGTGCGCAACGCCGGTCTCCCAGTCTTCATCGTGCCGCCGGAGAACGACGATGAGGACGACGCGGAAGAAAGCGACTCCTAAAGGCAGCTTTTAGCTGCTAGAATCTGGCGCCATGGCATTCGACAGCGATTCCCTCAACAAGCGCACCCTGGGCCCGGCCCTGGGCAGCGCGGTCGTCGGCGTGGCGCTGGGAGTCGTGACCATCCTGGGCATTGCCCAATTCTCGCAGGCCGATGCCGTGCCGAACGATAATTCCGTCAAGGCCTCCGACGCCGTGATGGGCGGGCCGGAGTACGGCTCCCGCGAGTAAGCGTGCGCGCACGCATCGGGGGGCTTTTCTTTTTAGCCCTCGTGGTTCTGGTGCAGCCGTGGGGGCTGACCGCTGCTGATACCAAGCACGATCTGGTGGCCAACCCGGCTCATTTCTTAGGCGCCGCCCTGCATGCTTATACCGATACTTTCACGCTGGGCCAGCTACAGAACCAGGCCTATGGCTACCTCTTCCCGCAGGGCTTGTTCTTCTTGCTGGCGGACCCACTTCCGGATTGGATAGCGCAACGTGCCTGGTGGTTCCTGGTCCTGGCGGTGGGCTTTGTGGGCTTCTTCCGCGTGGCCCGCACGGTGCTTCCCGCTGCCCCTAGCTTTGCTGCGCTGGCAGGCGGGGTGCTCTTTGCGCTCTCCCCGCGCACGTTGACCACGCTGGGCGCGATTTCCTCGGAGACCTGGCCGGTTATGCTCGCGCCCTGGGTGCTGCTTCCCTTCCTGCGGCCGGGCCGGCTGTGCTGGCGGGATGCCGCGCCCTCGGTGGTGGCGGTGGCGTGCATGGGCGCGGTCAACGCCACGGCCACACTCGCTGCTTGCCTGCCGGCGGGTGTGATTCTGCTGTGGCGGCGCGCGGGCAAGGCCGGCCTGGTGTGGTTGGCCGGATGCGCTGCGGTATCCGCGTGGTGGATTACCCCGCTGCTCATCCTGGGCCGCTATGCCCCGCCTTTTACGGAATTCATCGAGTCCGCCGGCGTGACCACGCGCTGGCTCAACCTGGCGGAAATCCTGCGCGGCACCACGAGTTGGGCGCCGTTTGTGGATACCGAACGCGTCGCCGGCAACGAGCTGGCCACCGAGCCGGTCTTCGTGCTTGTCACCGTGGCCGTGGCCGCCCTGGGTCTAATGGGCCTGGCCCGGCTGCCGCGCGAGTGGGCCTTCATGCTGTTGGTGGGGGTGGCCGTGCTCGGCACGCATGCCACCTGGTACCTCGACGCGCTCGACGGCCCTCTGGCCGCGCTGCGCAACGTGCATAAGTTCGACCCGCTGGTGCGCATCCCACTGGTACTCGGCGTGGCCGCGATTGCTGCCAGGGTGAGGCTGCCGCGTTCGGTGGACTTGGGGCGTCGTGAAGCAGCGGGCCTTCTGGTGTGCCTGGTGGTTGCCGGTGCGACCGCCCCGGCGTGGGCGGGCCGGCTGCTGCCGAAGGGCGCGTACGAGGAGGTGCCCGACTATTGGCATGAGGCCGCCGCTTTCATGAACAACCTGGATACGCGCGTACTCATCTACCCGCCGGCGTCCTTTGCGCGGCAGGACTGGGGCTGGACGCGCGATGAGCCGGCGCAGCCGCTTCTCGACGTCCCCTGGGCCGTCCGCGACGCCGTCCCTCTCATCCCGCCCGAGGCTATCCGTGGCCTGGACGGTGCGATGGCGCAGATCGAGCGCGACCCTGCCACAGCACCCGTGGTTTTGCAGCGTCTTGGAATCGGGGCCGTCGCGGTGCGCCACGACCTGATTTCTGGTTCTGCGGACCATATCCCGGGCGAGGTCCACACCTTCGGGGAGGTCGATGTCGTCGTCTTCGACCCCGACCTCTCCATGAACCTGGCGCCTGCGAATCCGCCGCGGGTGGCGGGCGGTGGGGAATCGCTCGCGCTCCTTTCCGGCCCGCATGAGCTGGTCTCCTCCGACGCGGACATCGTCACCGATACGCCTGCGCTGCGCGACCGCAACTACGGCACACTCAGCGGCCCGGTTTCCGCGCCGCTGACCTCTGATGACCCCTCCACCGTGCGCAACCGCCTGCGCGACTATCCCTCCGCTGGCCCGCTGACCCAGGTAGTGGAGCACGATGGCCGCGTCACCGCATCGTCCTCTGCCGCAGATGCCTCCGCCTTCGGCGGGGCGAACCCGGCGCATTCTCTCACCGCCGCCGTTGACGACGAGAACTCCACCGCCTGGTGGCCAGCGCCCGGTGATTCCGGCTGGCTGGAGCTGCATGCCGCGTCCTCGTGGACCTCGCCCACGCTGCGGCTGATGACCACCGGCACGACGGAGGTGACCATCCACAACGGCGATTCTCAGGTCACGGTCACCATGGAGGCCTACCGCGCCCGCGATATCCGCGTGCCCGGCGCGAAAGCCTCCACCATCCGCATCGAGCCGCAACGCCGCACCGGGATTGCCGAGGCCTCCATCGTGGACCAGCCCACCCCGCGGCGCCTCGTCACCGTGCCCGATACCTCGCCCGATGCCGAGCAGTTCCTCTTCCAGCAGGACAACGAGCACATCCTCATCCGTTCCTTTACTTCCCCGCGCGACATGACCGTGCGGCTCTCCGGTGAAAAAACAGTGCTTATCGACGGCTCCCCCTACGCCCCCAACTCCACCCTCAACCTGCCCGCCGGTCAGCACCTCGTGCGCACTACCGGCGACTGGGCAGCGCTGACCGATACCGCGTCCGCCTTGCCTGATCCCCTCCCCGCCTCCTCACACGCATCTTCTGCGGACTCAGCCACTTCTTCTAACCAGGAAGCCGCCGCAGCCGAGCCCTCCACCGACTCTGGCTATACCCCGCTCGCTTCCGGCGAGACCATCGAGCCCGCCGACCACGACCGCCTTCTCATCACCGGCCGCGCCTTCAATGAGGGGCTGCGCGGCGAGCTGCGCTCCACGCCAGGTTCGGCGCAAGACTCAGCCCCGGGCTCGACGTCGGCCTCCAGCTCGGAACCACTGCCCCTCGAACCGCGCTCCATTGATGCCGACACGCAAGCTTTCCTCATCCCTGCTGGCGCAAGCGGCATCTTCCACATGTCTTTTGTTGCCGACCGCGCCTACCGCGTGGGCCTGGGCCTCGGCGGCGCGCTCGCCGCGCTGACCACCGCGCTGTGCCTGCTCGTTATGGCCCGCAATCCCCGCCGCCATCCCGCCTCCGCTGCCTCGCCTCCTACTTCCGCCTCCCCCGCCCGTTTTGCCCACTCGTCTCTCTCGGCGCGTGTCCTTCTGGCACTACTCATCGCGGCAACGATGGCGCTCGTTGCGGGTCTTCCCGGTGTGGCCGCCGCTGCCGCGGCGTGGGCTATTACCCGCTGGACCACGCTGCGCCCCGACTACCTGGCGGGCGCGCTCACCTTGGCCGCGGGCGCGATGCTCGCCCGCGCACCTTGGCCCGCGGAGGGCTACGCCGGCGATTCGCTGCTCGTTCAACTGCTGTGCGTCGCGGCTATCACGTGCGCGTGCCTCCCACCCCGCCGCGCCTTATAGGTCCGCGACCGCGCTGCACATAGCTTGTCCGCCCACTGCCGCAGCCTTCTGGACCGCTGGTTTCGACGCGGACCCGCTACGTATGGTGCTCCGCACAAGGCGCCTTTTGACTGATGCCTTTTGTCAGATGCCTGCTGCGAAATCGGAGGCGAAGCCAAAGAGGCTAGTTAGGAAGCAGAATCAGTCAAGCCAGCGGCGCTGGCAAGGGATCCGGACCCCACGGTAGCGGAATGGGAAGCGGAGCCGGCAGAGCTATCTGCCTGGCGCGGAAGAGCTCGCAGAGTCAGCAACGCGGCGCGGCAGCGACCGTGGAACCGTGATGCGGCCGCGAGTAAATGCGAGGGAGCGGATGAGGTCACGGCCGGGGACCTCGACAAGCACGTAGGTCGCAGCGGACAGCACACAGCTAACCACCACAGTAAAAGCCAGCACCACCGCGAAATCCCAGGCAGCGCCCGAGAAGGCAGACACACCCAACAGCGGGAAGGCAATGGCCAGCACCGCCACATGCCACATGAAAACTCCATAGGACCAGCGGCCCAGCGCCCGCATCCACTCGGAGGCCAGCCAGCTTTCCCGCGGTGCCAGCGCTACCGGCACCACGATGCAGGCCCCACACACCGCCCCCGCCGCGATGCGCCGCGCGAACTCGCCGGGTTCTGGATGCACCAGCCCCTGCGGGCCGAACCACTCGCGGCTAGCCAGCCACACGCAGCCCGCGGCCACGGCCCAGCAAACGGGCCGCACGATGCGCCCGGCGCGCAGGCGTACCCGCGCGGCCTCCGCCTCCG
Organism: uncultured Corynebacterium sp.; assembly: GCF_902489365.1. Lineage (GTDB taxonomy): Bacteria > Actinomycetota > Actinomycetes > Mycobacteriales > Mycobacteriaceae > Corynebacterium. The sequence goes on from NZ_CABTZR010000001.1 coordinate 55,121, forward strand.
CGGCTAACATTCCCACCGCGAACCAGGAGAAATACGCCGGCGGCCAAATCTGCGTGTTGATATCGCCGGATTCATACCCGGCCACAAACGGCAGGAAGCCCCAGAACAAACTCAGCACGCCAGCTCCAGCAATCAGCGCAACACGCGGGCGCGCCGAGAGCTTATCCAACAACCACGCCAACAGCGGCAACACCGCATAGAAGGCGAACTCCACGCACAGCGACCACAATTGCGTTAGCCCGGGAACCAGACCATCGGCAATATAGAGCTGCGTGCCGGTCAGGTTGGTGATGACTTGCGGGAGGGTTAAGGGGGAAGCGTCGGGAAGCAAGGCGAGTACCGCCACCACGCACACCACATACAGCGGTGCCAAACGCGCCACGCGGGAAAGAAGATACTGCCCCGCCGTGTGCGCATGCCGCCGACGCCACAGCAAGAAACCGCTGAGCACGAAGAAGACCGCCACCCCATAATCCAAGCGCTCAGCCCAGGCCCAGCCGGTGGCCGTCTGGAAGGACACGTGCGTGATCACGACCGCCAACGCTGCCAGCGCACGCACGCCTTCGAGCTCAGGGAGAAAGCGCATGGCCTACTACGATACTATTTCTGCAGTGAATCCCTCGACCGATCGGAGCTGACGTGTTCCTTCGCTCCCGCCTAGCGCAGGTGACGATTGCCGCAGCGGTGTTCCTCCTACTCGGGTCCATCCTTCCGCCGCTGTACAACAACCAGTCCCGCCCGCTGCCCAGGGACCTCGACATCACGGTCCGTGCGGAACAGGATGGGGTCGAGTTCACCCGCCACACCTCGACTGCCTCTGCGGAGAAGGATTCGGTGGCCCGCGCACAATCCACCACCACGCTCACCTTGGATGGCGACACCGTCACGCACATCACCGAGGAATCCCTACTCAACCGCGAGTCCACCTACCCGGTGGCGGGCCCGAACACGACGCAGAATATCGAGCTTCCCGCCCTTGACCTGCAGGTGGAGGACCAGGTCGAACGCGACGGCATCAGCTACTTTTTCCCCGCCGGGGCGGAGCAACGTTCCTATCCTTTCTTCGACCCGCTCACCCAGGACACGGAGCCCATCGATTTTCTGCGCGATGAAAAACTCGACAGCATCCCCACCTACGTCTTTCACCAGGATGTCGCGCCGGTCTCGCTCGGGGAGGTCTTCGCCTTCGACGCCCACCGCTCCGGCCCCGCGGGCGATTTTTACTCCGCGGAGTCCCTGGAGCGCTACAACCTCAAGCCGAAATCGCACGTCATCCTCGAGCCTTTCTACGCCGTGAGCCGCACCGTGTGGGTGGAGCCCACGACCGGCACCATCGTCAACGAGGAGGAGCACCCGCGCATCTTCTGGGCCACGGATGCGCGCCAGGCCCAGGCCATGGTCGACGCCGATGACACACACGAGCGTGCGCTTCTCGACGTCCCCCTCTCCTGGTCCGACTCCACCCGCACCGAACGCCTCGACTCTGTCCGCCGGGTCATCGACACGGTCAAGATCCTGAGCCTCGTCGGCTGGCTGGGCAAAGCCATCGGCGTGGCGTTGCTGGCGGTGGCTGCCGCGATGTTCATGCGCCGCCATGCGGCGCAGAGCGCATAGGCACCCGTGACTACGTCCTGGGCCTCCCTTGCGGTGCGCACCGCCCTGTGTGCGTGGGGCGTGGTGCTCGTTCTCGCGGTGTGCTGGCCCTTCGTGCTGCCCGGCGAGTTCCTGTGGCGCGACATGGTGCTGCTTGACCGCCCGGCCCTCAGCGCCGCCGCCTTCGGCGCCGGTGATCTTCCTGCACGCAATGCTCCGCAAGACGGCGTGCTCGCTCTTCTCGGCGGGGCGTGGTTGGCCAGGTTCTTCATCCTTGCCGCTGCGAGCGCCTCGGCATGGGTGGCGGGCCGTTGGGCATGCCAGCGCACACAATTCAGCCCATGGGCGGCAGCCGCGGCAATGGCGTGCGCGGTGGCCAATCCTTTCGTCATCGAGCGGCTCTTACAGGGCCAGTGGTCATTGGCGTTAGCCGCCTGGTTAGCACCCGTGATCGCATGGGGATGCCTCACTGCGCGCCCGCGCGTGGCGTGGCTGGCGCTGTGGGCCGCGTCCTTGACGCCTACCGGCGGGCTCTTCGGGGGCCTCATCGCGGTTGTCTGTGAGCGCGAAGGGCGAAAAAGGTGGCTCTTCGCGTGCGGCTCAGTCTTGCTGTGGTTGCCGTGGTTGGTTCCCAGTTTCATGGGCGGTGTACTCACCGCCCCCGGCACCCCCGGTGACCCCGCCGCCCAGGCCGCGGCCTTCGCCCCGCGCGCGGAGGCCTACGTGGGCACGGTTGGCTCTCTCCTCGGCTTCGGCGGCATCTGGAATGCCGCAGCGGTGCCGACCTCCCGCGAGCACGGCTTCGCCCTAGCAGGCCTGGCCGTCGCCGCCCTCGCCGTCCTGGGCGCCACCCGGCTTCCCCGGCGCGAGCTGCGTCCGCTGGCCGCCCTGGCGATAATCGGGATGGGCCTGGCCATCCTCGGCGCGCTGGTACCTGGTCTCACTGCCTTCGCCATCGAGCACATTCCCGGTGCGGGTTTGCTGCGCGATTCCTCCAAGCTCACCTTGCTCGCCCTGCCGCTGGCGGTTGCCGGAATCGCGTCCCTGCGCCAGCTTCCGGCCACGGTCGCGCTGTGTGCATGCCTGCTCCAAGCCCCCGATGCGCCGCGGGAGCTCGCCGTGTTGAAGCCGCGCGAAACGGGCATCGACCGCCAGCTCATCAACGAGCTCGACGGGCGCCTGACCTTCTTCGCCGACCGTCCCGCCATGGTGCCGCTCGAAAACGGCATCGCCCTGGACCCCTATTCCAAGGCCGCCAACAAGCTCGACTCCGGCGAGCTCACCGTAGACGGTGTGACAGCGGATGAGCCATCGCCGCGCTACCTGGCGGCCGCCGAGGCCTGGACCAACCGCGACCTCCACCGATTAGAAGAGCTCGGCGTGGGCACAGTCGTCGAAAAGGGAAGCATCGTTGCCACCACGAACGCCCAACCGGCACCCGCCCCGTGGATTCTTAGTGCCGCCTGGTGCGCACTTCCGCTTCTAGCAGTTCTTCGAAGCGCGCGCCGGTTTTCTCCCACGAAAAAGTAGCAGCCAACTCGCGCGCCCCGTTGCCTAAACGGTGGCGGAGGGAGGGATCGTCGACAAGCGTGCGCACCGCTTGGGCGAACTCCTCCTCGCGCTGCACCAGCACACCGGTCCTGCCGTTGATTACGCTGTCTTGCAGGCCAAACACATAACCTACCGTGGGCACCCCATGTTGGGCCGCCTCCATGACTGCCAAACCCCAGCCTTCTTTTCGAGACGGCATAAGGTGCACATCGGCGCGCGCGAGCAGCGCATGCTTATAATCCTCCGTCACCTGACCGCGGAAGCGCACGCGCTTTTCCACCCCATGGGCGCGCGCATACTCGCGCAGGTGGGATTCCCACCAGCCGGAACCGATGACGTCGAGAAGCGCGCCCGGAATCCGCGCCACGGTGTCCATCGCGTGCTCAATCTGCTTGTGCGGCACCAGGCGCGACAGCGTCACCAGGTGGATATCGGCCTCGCGCTCCAGGGTGGGGACATGCTCCGGCAAGGAATCCACACCGTTTTCAATGATGTGCGCGCCGTGAATCCCCAGCTTCTCCAGGTCGCGCTTCGAGGCCTCCGAGACCGTCACCCATGTGTTGTGGCGGTAGAGCGCGGGGACTACACGGGATTCCAGGAACCAGCCCAGCCGCGCCAGCACGGGTCCGGCCACCGGCCACTGCTCGCGGTGGCAGTGGTGCGTCAGGATCACCACGGGCGCGCGGGTAGCCAGGCGCGCGAAGAAGGGGATGCCGTTGTGGGTATCCACCACAACGTCAGCGCCGCGCAAAGCGCGGCGCCCCAATAAAATCGACAACAGCGCGCGCGGATACACGCTGAACTTGGCACCTGCGCGCGAATAGAGCACGCCGTTGCGGCGTTCGCGCTTAGCGGCGTTCATGTGGCGCGCGGTGCGGAAGACCACCTCGTGGCCCTGGGCGGCGAGGTATTCCCCGACGCGCTCGAGGTAGCGCTCGGAGCCGCCACCTTGCGGGTGGGTGGAATCGCGCCAGCACAAAAGAAGGATTTTCATGTCGAGGAACTAGCCTAGTGGGTTATGAAACGCACCCGTGCCTTGGCCACCCTGCGCCGCTCCTGGCGGCTGCTGCGCTCCTTCCGCTTCGAGCAGTCAGCGCCCGCAGTCTTTTATGGCGGTCTGGCTGAGGACACCGCCGCGCTTGTCGATGCCCTCTCCCGCGACCATTCCCTCTCCCTCACCGGCGCGCGCGTGCTCGACGTCGGGGGCGGGCCCGGCTATTTCGCTTCGGCCTTTGCCCAGCGCGGGGCCAGTTATGTGGGGCTGGAGCCCGACGTGGGTGAAATGGCCGCCGCCGGCATCGAAGTGGCCCAGGCTGTGCGCGGCGATGGCACGTGTTTGCCCTTTGCGGATGACACCTTCGACATCGCGTATTCCTCCAACGTGGCCGAGCACATTCCCAACCCGTGGGACATGGGCCAGGAGATGCTGCGCGTGACCAAGCCCGGCGGGCTGGTGATGGTGAGCTACACGGTATGGCTGGGGCCTTTCGGCGGGCACGAGACCGGCCTGTGGGAGCACTACGTGGGCGGCGAGTTCGCCCGCGACCGCTATACCCGCCGCCACGGCCACCCGCCGAAAAACGTGTTTGGCTCCTCGCTCTTCGCGCTGTCTGCCCGCGAAGGCCTGGACTGGGCGCGCAGCGTGACGTCGCAAGGCTCACAGCTCCTTGCAGCTTTCCCGCGCTACCACCCTGCCTGGGCCTGGTGGGTGCTAAAGGTGCCGGTGCTGCGCGAGTTCCTTACCTCCAACCTGGTCCTCGTCCTACGCGCTTAACCCCTCAAAACGACGAATACTCCCCCGCAGGGGAGCATCCGTTTAACGGCGAAGATTAGGAAGCAGACTCAACGCGCTCCTTGAGCGCGGTGAACTGATCCCACACCTCAGACGGAACGCGGGAGCCCAGGAAGGTCAGGTACTCTTTATTGTCTTCCATGTCGCCAGCCCAATCGGCCGGGTTCACGGCGAGCGCCTCGCGGACGTCCTCGATGTCGAAGTCGATGCCGGTGAGGTCGATATCCTCCGGGCGGGCGGTGTGGCCCACGACGGTCTCGACGGCGTCGACCTTGCCCTCGATGCGGTCCACAATCCACTTGAGAACGCGGGAGTTCTCGCCAAAGCCCGGCCACAGGAAGCGGCCGTCCTCCCCGCGGCGGAACCAGTTGACCAGGAAGATGGCCGGCATGCGGTCGCCGCCCTTTTCGCCCATATCTACCCAGTGCTGCAGGTAGTCACCGGCGTTGTAGCCCATGAACGGCAGCATGGCCATCGGGTCGTGGCGCAGGGCGCCGACCTTGCCCTCGGCGGCAGCGGTCTGGCCGGAGGAGAGCAGGGCGCCAATCATGGTGCCGTGGTTCCAGTCGAAGGCCTGGGTCACCAGCGGGACGGTATCGGCGCGGCGGCCACCGAAGAGGATGGCGTCAATCTTGACGCCCTTCCAGTCATCAAACTCCGGAGCGGCAGACGGACACTGCGTAATCGGCACGCAGTAGCGAGAGTTCGGGTGCGCCGCCTTGGTGGTCGACGCCGGGGTCCAGTCGTTGCCGTGCCAATCGATGAGGTGCTCTGGGGCCTCGCCCATTTCCTCCCACCAGACATCGCCGTCGTCGGTCAGCGCGACGTTGGTGAACAGGGTGTTGCCCGGCTCCATCGTCTTCATGGCAATCGGGTTGGAGTCGTAGTTGGTGCCAGGCGCCACACCGAAGAAGCCGTTCTCCGGGTTGACGGCGTACAGGCCGTCCTCGCGCAGCTTCATCCAGGCGATGTCATCGCCCACGACCTCTGCTGACCAGCCCGGAATCGTCGGGGTAATCATGGCCAGGTTGGTCTTACCGCAGGCGGACGGGAAGGCGGCCGCGATGTGGTACTTCTTGCCCTCCGGGTTGGTGAGCTTCAGGATGAGCATGTGCTCTGCCATCCAGCCCTCTTCCTTCGCCATGACGGAAGCGATGCGCAGCGCGTAGCACTTCTTAGCCAGGATGGCGTTGCCGCCGTAACCGGAGCCGTAGGACCAAATCTCCTTGGTCGCCGGGAACTGCGTGATGTATTTCTTCTCGTTGCACGGCCAGGCGACGTCCTCCTGGCCCGGCTCCAGCGGGGCACCCACGGAGTGCAGGGCGTGAACAAAGTCGCCGTTGTCCCCGATTTTGTCCAGGGCCTGCTGGCCCATGCGGGTCATAATGCGCATGGAGAGCACAACATAAGCCGAGTCGGTGAGCTGCACGCCGAGCTTCGGGTCCGGATCACTAATCGGGCCCATGCAGAACGGCACGACGTACATGGTGCGGCCCTTCATGGAGCCGCGGAAGGCCTCGGTCATCTCTTCCTTCATGGCTGCCGGCGGGGCCCAGTTATTGGTCGGGCCAGCGTCCTCAGCGGTCTCGGTACAGATGAAGGTGCGGGACTCCACGCGGGCGACATCCGACGGGTTCGAGCGAGCCAGGTAGGAGTTCGGGCGCTTCTCCTCGTTGAGCTTAATCAGGGTGCCCTTCTCCACGAGCTCAGCGGCGAGACGGTCAGCCTCCTCCTGGGAGCCATCTACGAAGACGACCTCTTCCGGCTGGAAGAGCTCGACGCTCTCACTGATCCACGAAATAAGCTTCTCGTTCTTCGTGGGCAGTTCACCTACAAGGCCCTTAATGGTTGCGGTCATCTCACATTCTCCTGTGGTCGGTGTGGCCAGGGTGCTTTATATCGCCGAAGGTTTCCCCTATCGACGTTTCACCAACCAGAGTACGGATACCGGTGATAACAGAATGTGTAATACAGCCCACCCTGGTTATATCCACCCAGCTCAACCCGACTAACCCGAGGACAACGAAGTGTGAATTAGGGCACGCGGCCACCAAAGATACCCCCGCACAGGGGTGGATTTTCTTTGGACTGCCCATCCCGTACGCCCATACTCTTACTCCCACCGCGACCTGATTGGCCTTCACTTAGGCGCCCCTCCGCCCTCCACGGCGCGGCACGTTGCCCCTCACCCCTGCTTAAGGGAACAATGTCAACTGATGAATAGCGCAGACTCTTCCCAGAATCCCGCCGCGCAGATGCCTCACGGCCGCGGCCTCCAGACGGATTTCAACGCCGAGTTCAACAATGATTTGGACTACCCACGCCTCGGCAACGTGACCTTCCGTCGCGGCACCCTCACCGACAACCAGAACGCCCTCTTCGAGGAGCACTGGCCACAGTTGGGACGCCTGCTTGCCGACGAACCCCTCGACATCCCCGCCTGGTTCGGCCGCGAGGGGGCTAAGACCATCGTCGAGATCGGCTCCGGCACCGGTACCTCAACCGCGGCCATGGCGCCACTGGAGCAGGACACCAATATCATCGCCGTCGAGCTCTACAAGCCGGGCCTAGCCAAGCTGCTGGGCTCCATCGTGCGCAACGATATTGAGAACATCCGCATGGTCCGCGGCGATGGCATCGAGGTCCTCATGCGCATGTTTGCTCCCGAATCCCTCGACGGCATCCGCATCTTCTTCCCGGATCCGTGGCCCAAGGCCCGCCACCACAAGCGCCGCATCATCCAATCCGGCACGCTCAACCTCTTCGCCTCCCGCCTGAAGCCCGGCGGCGTGCTCCACGTAGCCACCGACCACGCCGGCTACGCCGAGTGGATCAACGAGCTCGTCGAGGTCGAGCCCTCCCTCGACTACAAGGGCTGGCCCTGGCCGGAATGCCCCATCCTGACGGACCGCCAGGTCATCACCAAGTTTGAGGGCAAGGGCTTGGATAAGGAACACGTCATCACCGAGTATCTGTGGGAGAAGAAGTAATGGCCGGCACCTATCTTCTGGTGTGGGATGCACCCAACATGGACATGGGGCTCGGCGCCATCCTCGGCGGGCGCCCCACCGCCGCCTACCGCCCGCGCTTCGACGCCATCGGCCGCTGGCTGGTGGAGCTGGCCTTCGACAACGACGCCACTCCCGAAGCCGCCGTCTTCACCAACGTCACACCGGGCGGCGCCGACGTCATCCGCCCCTGGGTGGAGGCCATCCGCAACGTCGGCTTCGCCGTTTTCGCCAAGCCGAAGCTCCACGACGACGATGACGTCGACCCCGACATGGTCGAGTACATCAAGGCCAACCGCGAGAACCTCTCCGGTGTCATCGTGGCTTCTGCCGACGGCCAGAACTTCCAGCACCTGCTGGAACAGCTCTCTGCTTCCGGCCTGCCCACGTGCGTCCTCGGCTTCCACGAGCACGCCTCCTGGGCGCTGACCCACCCCGATATCGAATTCGTCGACCTCGAAGACATCGAGGGTGTCTTCCGCGAACCGCTGCCACGCGTTAACCTGGATAATCTGCCTCCAGGCGGCGCCTGGCTGCAGCCTTTCCGCCCGCTGTCCGCGCTGCTTCCGGACCGCGCGCCCGAGCACAATTAGGAGCCGCATGTTTTATTCTTGGGGCCGCTTCTCCTATGCCCACCGCAAGGTCATCCCGCTTATCATCGTCGGGTTGATCCTCGGCCTCTTCTTCGGCTTCGGCACCCGCCTGGGTGACCGGATGAGTCAGGAGGGCTGGGAGGACCCGGGCGCGGCGTCGACAAGCGCGGCGCAGATCGAGCTCGAGACCTTCGGCCGTGACAATTCCGGCGACGTCATCCTGCTTTTCGACGACCCCGATGCCCACGCCGCCGAAGCCAAGGCCTTCCTGGATGAGCTCAAGGCGCAGCACCCGGAGCAGATCGACTCGGTCACCAGCTACTTCGACAAGCGCAACCCGAACCTCATCACGCAGGACCACTCCACGGCCTTCGCCGCCATCGGGCTGAAAGGCGACGGCGAGCAAACGCTCAAGGACTTCCGCGCCATCGAAGATTCGCTGCACGCTGCCGACGTGCCCGTGCAGGTGGCGGGCGCCACGGCCGTGGCCGATGCACTGGACGAGGGCATGGCCAAGGACATCTCCCGCGCGGAAAAGGCCGCCCTGCCGCTCGTCGGCCTGCTACTCCTCGTGGTCTTCGGCTCCGTCGTCGCGGCCTTCATGCCGCTCGTCGTGGGTGGTCTGTCCATTCTGGGCTCTCTGGGCATCCTCTCCATCTTGGCTGGTTTCCAGCAGGTCAACGTGTTTGCGCAAGCCGTCGTCACGCTGCTGGGCTTGGGCCTGGCCATCGACTATGGCCTGTTCATGGTTTCGCGCTTCCGCGAGGAGCTGGACAAGGGCCGCGATACCAAGGAGGCCGTGGCGATCACCACCGCCACCGCGGGCCAGACCGTGGTTTTCTCTGCCGCGATGGTGGCCGTATCCCTCTCCGGACTCTTCCTCTTCCCGCAGGCCTTCCTCAAATCCGTGGCCTACGGCTCCATCTCCGCGGTGGGTCTCGCCGCGCTCCTGTCGGTGACGGTGCTGCCGTCGCTCTTTGGCATGCTGGGCCCCAACATCGATAAGTGGACCGTGCGCAAGACCTCGCGGCGCGGGCGCCGCATCGAGGACACATGGTGGTACCGGATGCCGCGCTGGGCTATGGGCCGTGCGGGGCTCATGACCACCGCCATCTGCGCGCTGCTCATCGCGCTGACCTTGCCGGTGCTGGGCGTGAAGTTCGGCGGTATCAACGAGACCTACCTGCCGCCCAACCAGGACGCGCGCGTGGCGCAGGATCAGTTCAACGAACAATTCCCCTCCTTCCGCACCGAGCCGGTCAAGCTCGTGGTGAAGAATGCGACCAATGAGCAGCTTGTCGACGTCGTCATGCAAGCCCGCTCCATCCAGGGGCTGACCGAGCCGATGGGTCCGAAGACCGCGACCGTCGACGGCACCACCGTCCTCGGCGCCGGCATCCAGGACCGCGAGGACTACGCGCGCATCGTCCACGAGCTCGAGAACATCGAGGCACCAGAAGGCGTGGAGCTTTATGTCGGCGGCACCCCGGCCATGGAGGTCGAGTCCCTCGACGCGCTCTTCGACACGCTGCCCTGGATGGCCCTTTACGTGGTGCTGGCCACCTTCCTTCTCATGGCGCTGGTCTTTGGCTCGTTCATCCTGCCGCTCAAGGCCATCATCATGACGCTGCTCTCCCTGGGTGCCACGCTGGGCATTTTGACGCTCATGTTCGTCGACGGCCTCGGCTCCGGACTGCTCAACTTCACCGCCGGCCCGCTCATGAGCCCGATTCTGGTGCTCATCATCGCCATCGTCTTCGGCCTGTCCACGGACTATGAGGTCTTCCTGGTCTCGCGCATGGTAGAAGCCCGCCGCCGGGGCGCTTCCACCGACGAGGCCATCGCCGCGGGTACCGCGCACACCGGCGGCATCATTACGGCCGCGGCGCTCATCATGATTGTGGTGGCGGGGGCCTTCGGCTTCTCCGACATCGTCATGATGAAGTACATCGCCTTCGGCATGATTTTCGCCCTGCTTATCGACGCCACCATCGTCCGCATGCTCCTCGTCCCCGCCGTCATGCACTTGCTGCGCGAGGACAACTGGTGGGCACCGCGCTTCCTCACCCGCCTGACCCATCGCCTCGGCGGCGACAACGCCCCAGCCGCCGAGCCGTCCCTGGCCACCGCATCCGCTGCTGCACCGGCTGAGCAGGCCGACGCGCCCCATTCCCCCGTGACTCCGGCTGAACAGGTCGAGGTAGAGGGGACGTCGCCAAGCACGGCGAACGAAGCCGCCGTACGCGGGGACCGCAGCGCCGATACTGACGAGGAGCTCATCCCCTTCTCCGAGCTGGTCAAGCGCCTCAATTCCACGGATGGTCGATGAAGAAGAACTGGCTGACCTGGATAATCTCCCTGCTGATTCTGGCCGCGCTGGCGTGGTTCTTCCGCGACCAACTGGACTTCATCTCCGAGGGATTGCGCCGCCTGCGCCACGCCGAACCTTTCCCCGTGGTGCTGGTGGTGTTCTTCGCGCTGCTGTCCATCGCGGGCATGGCGGAAGTGATGAAGCGGCTCATCGGCGCGGGCGGCGTTGAGGCGCCGCTGCGGGAGACCTATGCCATCACGCTGGCCTCCAATGCCTGGTCCACGACCCTGCCGGCGGGCCCTGCCTTTTCGGCCTTGCTCACCTTCCAGGTGCAGCGCCGTTGGGGCGCGTCGGTGGCGCTGTGCAGCTACTTCCTGTTTCTATCCTCGATCATTAGCTCGATGTTCCTCGCGCTCATTGGCCTGGGCGGGGTGTTTTTCCTCAACGCGGATATGGCACTGGGATCGCTGATCACCACGGTCGTCCTTATGCTCGCAGCACTCGGCGGCATCTTCTGGCTGACCTCGCACCCGGTGACCCTTGAGCGCTGGCTGCGCAAGCTGCGGCCCGGGCCTAAACGTGACCGCGCGATTCAGGAGGTCCGCAACCTGGGCGAGGTCCACCTGTCGCGCGGCCCCTTTGCCGTGGTTGCCGGGGCGTCGCTGATGCACCGTTTGGCAGATATGGCCGCACTGTGGGCCTCGGTGTGGGCGGTGACCGGGGAGATTCCGTGGCTGCGCGCTGGTGCTGATGACACCACCATCGCTGGCGTCGCCTTGGCTTTCCTCGCCGCGAAGCTGGCCGGTTCCGCGCAGGTCACCCCGGGCGGTGTGGGCACGGTGGAGGCCGCCCTCATCACCCCGCTGGTGGCGACAGGGTTGACCGTGGTGCACGCCACCTCCGCCGCCATCATCTACCGGCTTATTTCCTTTGCGCTCATCACTATCATTGGATGGGTCATCTACTTCGCCCACTACGCCCGCGATGGCTTTTCTTACGCGGCGTTGAACCGGAAGGAATCCTAAATGCGCGTTGCCCCGCTTATCGACGTCCTCGCCCTCGCCCTCTTCGCCGTCCTCGCCCGCCTGGCGCACGGTGGTCTGAGTTTCAGCTCGTGGGTGGATGCCTTCTGGCCGTGGACCGTGGGCGCGCTCGTGGGCTGGGTCATCATCATGGCCACGAAGCTGAGCGGGTTGTGGAAGGAGGGCGCCGTCGTGTGGCTCAGCGCCGTCATCGGCGGCATGGCTTTGTGGATGCTGGTCAACGGCCGTCTGCCGCACTGGTCCTTCCTCATCGTGGCCACCGTGATGTCGGCGCTGTTCTTCTTTGGCTGGCGCGCCATCGCAGCCTTTGCCTCCCGCTCCCGCGCCTAAGGTTTCGACGTGCATCCCGCGCTGAACTGTCAAGTCGCCCTACACGGCGGCGGGGTCCTGCAAAATACACCGTGAACTGGGCCTTTAGCGCTCCGGTTGCGGGAGTGTGTTGCCCGGTTTAGTGTGTGGGCATGAAGTTGGGGGACTTACTCGGGGTACTCGCTCGCGGCATGCACGTCGTGTCCTTGTGCGCGGGCCACACACGCGATGACATGCTCGCGCTGGGCGCGACGCCGCGCGTAGCACGGCAGCTCGAAGGCCTGCACCGCATCTATTTCGGGCAGACCGCCTACAGCGCCAAGCAGCGCCGCGCGCGTAAAACTGAACACGCGCTGGATACGCTGGTGCAGATTGAGCGCCATGTCGCGCGAGTCAAGGATTCGCGCAAGGCGTGGGACCTGCGAGTGGAGCTGTGCGAGACTCCGGCGGGTGAGATCGCGGGCGTGGCGAAGCGGCGCCTCGCGGAGCTCAAGCCCGAGCCCAGCCCCGGAGTGCGCGTGCTGCGCCGAAAAGGCGGCATGCACAGCCTCATCATCACGGATCGGCCGCGGGCGATTGCGAATCTGGTGGGCGCGCTCAAGGCCACCTCCGCGGACCTGCTCAAGGCCGTCCACGAAGTGTTCGCAGGTGGCGGCGCGCCCACACCTGTCCTGCATGCGCACGTTCTTGTGCGCCTGGATCAGCTCGACACGATCGTGCGCGGCGAGGGTGACGACATTATTTTGCAGGCAACCGACGGCGGCACCATGACCGGCGCGGAGTTTCTCCGCACGCAGTTTGCCGAGCGTGGCTTCGTCTCGCTCTTCCACCCCGTCGAAGGACCCGTCAATATTTATTACGGCAGCCGCTTCGCCAACGACAAACAGCGCCTCCTGCTCAGCGCGGAGCATCCTACGTGCGCCTGGCTTGGGTGCAATAAACCGGCTGCAGAATGCCAGATGCACCACATCAGACGGTGGCAAGATGGCGGGCCAACCAACATCAACAACCTTGTCCCGCTGTGTAAATATCACAACGCGATCAATGATGATGACCCCGCCCGGCCCACCCATCGCGGGCACATCGACCGCATCGAGGGGCGGATGGCGTGGCTACCACCCGGCGGCGGGCCACCAGCGCTGATTCCCAGCCCCGTCTGGGCTGACCTGCGGTAGGAATTCCCGCACCCCTAAGTCGCACCGCGGCCCTGGGGTACTTCGACGATCCCGCTTTCAGAGTTTTAGCGAACCGCGCCTTCTCAAAGCGCGTTGACTCCCTCGCCCACAAACCGAGGCATAAAGAAACCCTCCCCGCTTTTGAGCTGCTCACGTAGGACTGAGCAATCAGTCCAGTGGGGAGCCGCACGTGTGGCGGAGAGGGGTGCGCGCGAACGCTACTTCGAGCTCAGGGACGAACCAGAGATGGTCACGCCGACGCGGTTGAGCAGCATGATAACGAGGTTGATAACGTCGCCGCTGAGGTCAAGAACGCTAGACAGCATTGAAGTGCTCCTTTGATTGAATTACTAGTCCTTAAACCTATCGGATAGAACGGGCCCGCACGTTACGCCGAGACACAAAATTCAGCGCGACGACGCAGGCCTTCTTCGCCTCTATCCTGGCTCAGACGACGCTAGAGCGGGGAAATGGTGTGCTTCTTGGGCAGGTCCTTCTCCTGCTTATCGGCCAATTGGCGCAGCGCGCGGCGCAGGGCTAGACGCGACTCGGAGGGCTTAATCATGCCATCGAGGTAGCCGCGCTCCGCGGCGACATAGGGCGCGGTCATGGTCTCGTCGTAGAAGTCCATGAACATCTTCTTCGTCATGGCGCGCTGCTCCGGGGTCTCGGCGGCCTCGAGCTGCTTGCCCGCAATCATCACCACGGCGGCGGCAGATCCCATCACGGCGATCTGGGCCGTCGGCCACGCCAAGTTGATATCACCGGTCAAGTTCTTCGAGCCCATCACGGCATAAGCACCGCCATAAGCTTTGCGCACGATGAGCGAGACCTTCGGCACGGTGGCCTCCACCACCGCAAACGCGAACTTCGCGCCGCGGTGAATCAAGCCAGCCTTCTCTTGGTCCACGCCCGGCAGGTAACCCGGCGTATCGACCACGAAGACCAGGGGGATGTTGTAGGCATCGCAGATACGGATAAAGCGCGCGCCCTTATCGGCGGCATCCGCATCAATACAGCCCGCCGAATGCATCGGGTTATTCGCCACAAAACCCACGGCCTTGCCATCAATACGGCCAAAGGCGGTGATGACGTTAGGGGCGTAGTTCTCCTGGATCTCGATGAGATCGTCATCGTCGCCAAGCTGCGTGAGCAGGTCCATCATGTCGTAGCCGGCGTTCGTGTCATCCGGCATGAAGGAATCCAGCTCGGTGTCCTCGGCTACCTCCTCATCAGAAGGCGCATCGAAGACCGGAGACTCGTCGAAGCAGGTCAGCGGCAAATGATCCAGCAAGTCACGAACCAGGTCAAAGGCCTCATCTTCCGAGGGCACCACGACGGAGACGTTGCCGTTGAGCTCCTGCTGGCGAGCGGAACCGAGGTCGTGGGAAGAAATCTCCTCGCCCGTGACCTCCTTGATCACGTTCGGGCCCGTCACGTACATCTCCGCCTCACCATCGACGGCGATGATGAAGTCCGTGGTCACCGGCGCATACACCGCACCACCAGCGGACTTGCCCATCATGATGGAAATCTGCGGGCTGCGGCCACTAAGCGGCAGCTGGCGGCGGGCAATCTCGGAGTACATGGCCAAAGACGTCACCGCATCCTGGATGCGCGCACCACCGGAATCCTGGATACCGATAACCGGGCAGCCAATCTTGATGGCCAAATCCATGATGTCGGTGACCTTCTTACCAAAGGTCACGCCCACGGATCCGCCGTAGACGGTCTTATCGTGCGCGTAGATACACACCGGGCGGCCATTGATGCGGCCGTGGCCGGTCACCACGCCGTCGGAGTAAATCGCGTCCGGGTCACCGGGGGTCTTGCCCAGGGCGCCGGTTTCGACGAAGGAGCCTTCGTCGAGAAGCGCGGCGATGCGTTGGCGCGGCGTCGAGCGCCCGGCCTCGTCGCGGCGGGCACGGGAGCGCTCGCTGCCGGGGTCTTGGGCGCGCTCGAGGCGCTCGCGCAGGTCCGCTAGCTTGTCAGCGGTGCTAGTCACTTCCGAATCTTCTCCTCGATCCAATCCTCCATGTGCTTGCCCACGATACCGATAGCCGGCTCGTCGGGAACCGCCAGGTGGTCGCCCGGCAGCTGCACAATCTCCAGATCCTTCACGATAACGCCCCAACCGCCGTCCGGGTTAACTTCGGCATAGGCCGGCTCGAGCTCGATGGCGCCGTCATGCATGCGCTCGGAGCGGAAGAGGATGACGGGCACGCTTACCGACGCCCACCGTCCCATATCCAGCGAGCCCAGAATCTGGTTGTCCACGAAGGACGCGCGCTGGTGCTCCAGCACGCCGGCGGACAGGCCGTGCTCGGAGGCGTCGGTGGAGCTGAGGAATTCCGCGAGCATGGCCATGAGCGCATCCTCGCCCACGGTCTCCAACATTTCGTAAGGCGGCTCGAAGTCGAGGCCGTAGGTTTTCTTGGCGAAGGCGGCGTAGCGTCCCCAGCGGGCCTTGGTTTCCTCCAGCGTCTTCGGGGCCGGATGCGCCGGCTGGGTGGTATCCAGCAGAGCGATGAAGGCAACCTCAGCAGTATCCTCACCGCGGGCGGCGCGCTCCTGCAGCTGGTAGGCCACCTCATAGGCCAGCGCGCCGCCGAAGGACCAACCACCGAGCACGACCTTGCGGCCGCGCGCGTAGTGCAGGATGTCCTCGATGTAGGCGGCGGCGCGATCCTCCAAGCTGCCTTCAAGGCGCTCCACGCCGTAGACGGCGACGTCGGCAGGCAAGCGGCGGGTCAGCGGCTGGTAGACCACGGTGGTGCCGCCGGCCGGGTGGAACATAAAGACGGCCGGGCCATCGGCCTCACGCAGCACGCGGATGTTGCCCTCGACCTCGGTTTCTAGGCCCTCGCGGACCAGATCCGCCAGGATCTCCAGGGCTTCGGCCTCCTGGACCTGCTGTGCGGTGACCTCGATGCCGGCGCGCTCGGTGAGGCGCTCGGCGATCTTCTCCGCTACCTCATCGCTGACCTTCGGCAGCGCAGAAGTCACGCCAGCCGCGGCCTTGCCCGTGAAGGTGGCCCAGGTGCCGAAAACCATGCGCTCCGAAGCATCGCGCGGTGCGACGCCGACGCCTTCGCCGCTCTTCGCGCTCACGGTGGTGTCGTTCGCGCCGGTGTGGTCGGCCTCGGTGAGCGCGGAAGGTGTATCAGCGACCGCGTCGGCCGGCGCCTGCGCGGAGGCATCGGGCTGCTCGGACACGGCCTCTTCGACCATGGTGATGACGTCGGCGAGGGAGGCGTCGCGAAGCGCCTGCACCTGCAACGGCGGAATCTGGAAGTCATTCTCCACGCGGTTCTTGATGCGCATGCCCATGAGCGAATCCAAGCCCAGGTCAATAAGCGGCAGCTCGCGCGGGAGATCGGAGACGTCGTAGCCCATGGACTCCGACACGATGAGCGCCAAGCGCTCCTCCACGCTTTCCTTCGCCGGGTCCCAGCGCACAGCGTCGACCCCCACATCGGGATCCGCGAACTGCGGCGCGGTCACCGCTTGCGGCAGGCTCGGCTCCGGGGTCACAGCGGGTTCGGCAAGGTTGAGAGTCGACGCAAAACCTTCCGCGATGAGCTTGGTCGTCACACCGTCCACGTAGTGCACCGCCACCGACAGCCCACCCAACGTGCGGCGGACAATCGTGGTGACCTCACCCTTCGCGGGCAGGTCGAGGTGCTCCTCGCTCGCCGCGATGTGGGCGCCTGGGGTAACTGCCTCGGCGGCGGCCTCCAGGATGGCCAGCGCGCTCGGCGCCTGGTCAGCGTTCGTGGAGAACGCCACCGCGCCCTCCGGCAGCGTCACACGTGCTCCCGGCAGGCCGGATACACCAGAAGAAGGACGAGCATTGGTCCAGAAACGCTGGCGGCGGAAACGGGTATGGGGGGCGGCGACAAGCGCACCGGAGCCAAAGACCTTAGTGTAGTCCACCGGAGTACCCGTGACGTAGAGCTTGCCCAACAGGTCCAGCAGCGACTCGGTGGGGTCCACCTTGCGCTTCAGGCTGTACAGCAGCTGCGCATCCGCCTTGCCCGCGGCAAAGGCGGTGGACATCAGGCCCATGAGCGCAATCGGGTTCGGGGAGATCTCCACGATCTGCGTGTGCCCGGCCGTAAACGCCGCCTCGGTCGCGTCCTGCAGGTAGACGGGCTTGCGGGTCATGCGGATCCAGTAGTCTTCGTCGTGAAGCACCGTACCGGGACGGTAGACCTTGCCGCGGTCCACAGAGGAAAACAGCGTCGTGTGCAGCGGGCGGGCCTCAATGCCGGCGATTTCCGCATAGAGTTCACCCAACAGCGGATCCACAGCGGAGGTGTGGCCCGCGCCCTTAACGTTGAGCGCGCGGGCGAACTTGCCCTCGCCGTCGAGCTTCTCCACCAGCGCGAGGACCTCCTCGCGCGGACCGCCCACGGTGGTCATGCCGGGGCCAGTGTAGACGGCGGGCTCGATAGAACCTGGCAGGGCGTCGATCTCCTCGGCGGAGAGCTCGACGACGGCCATGGCGCCCTGCTGGTCGTCGGGAAGCGAGGCCTCTCCCTCTCCCATGAGGCGCGCGCGGTGGCAGGCGATGAGCATGGCGTCGGCCGCCGTGATGCCGCCCGCAGCATAGGCCGCGCCGATTTCACCCATGGACATGCCGATAACGCCGGCCGGGCGCACGCCGAAGGTGGCGAGCAGATCCGTCAGCGCGATCTGGATGGCGGTAATGGCCACCTGCGCGGTTTCGGTGTTATAGGTCTGCTCGTCATCACGCACCAACTCCAAGATGGACCAGCCGGATTCGCGCTGAACAATGGCATCAAGCTCCTCCAAGCGCGCGAGGAACTGCGGCGAAAGGGCAATCATGTCCTTGGCCATCTTGCGGTGCTGGGAGCCGAAACCGGAGTACATGAAGACGGGGCCGTGCACCGTCGGGGAATCTGCCGCGGCGATGCCGACGGAGACGGTCCCCTCGGACACCTGACGCAGGCGCTTGACTGCTTCCTCGCTTGACGACGCCGTTACTACCGCACGCGAACGCCCATGGTTGCGGCGGGCAAGGGTACGGGCCAGTGAGAGCAGGTTCGGGTTCTCTGCTTCGATGTAGTCCGCCAAGTCGGCTGCGGCTGCGGCGCGGCGGGAGGGCAGCAGGCCGGAGACCGGCAGAGCTACTGGCTGGCCCTCTCCGATGGCGACCTGCGGGGCGTCCTGGTGGGCCAGCCCGCGGTAGTCGGTCAGCACCACGTGGGCGTTGGTGCCGCCGAAGCCGAAGCCGGAGACGCCGGCGATCTTCTGGCCGGAGTACTCGGGCCACTCGCGTGGGTCCTCAACCACTTCGAGGTGCTCGGCATCAAAGTCGATATAGCGGTTGGGGCCCGCGTAGTTGATATTCGGCGGGATAACGCCGTGGCGCATGCCTTCGATGACCTTGATGAGGCCCACGACGCCGGCCGCGGACTCGGAGTGGCCGATGTTGGTCTTGGCGGAGCCCAGCAGGGTCGGGTTATAAGGTTGGCGGCCCGGACCCAAAACACGGCCGAGCGCGGTGGCCTCGATGGGGTCACCGAGGATGGTGCCGGTGCCGTGGGCCTCGACGTAGTCGACGTCCTGCGGGCGGATGCCAGCGTCAGCGTAAGCGCGCTCGAGGACGTCGACCTGCGCGTCTGGGTTGGGAGCGGTCAGGCCGTTGGAGTGGCCGTCGGAATTGACTGCGGAGCCCTTGATGACGGCGTGGATGGTGTCGCCGTCGCGCTCGGCGTCCTCGAGGCGCTTGAGCACGAGCACACCGGCGGCGTCCGCGCGGACGATGCCGTCGGCGTCGTCGGAGAAGGCGTGGATCGCGCTGGTGGGCGAGGTGACACCCAACTCGCTGAAGCCGATGGAGGCGTGCGGCGAGGCGAGGATATTCACGCCGCCGGCAAGAGCCGTATCGGCCGCACCCACGCGCAGGTCCTTGACCGCCTGGTTGACCGCTACGAGGGAGGCCGAGCAGGCGGTGTCCACGTTGAGGGAAGGCCCGCGCAGGTCGAAGGCGTAGGAGAGGCGGTTAGCCACGATCGCCGAGGACGTACCCGTCATGGCATAAGGGTGCATCTCGGCCGGGTCGGCGGTAATCAGCATGCCGTAGTCATTGTTGGTGGAGCCCATGTAGACACCGGTGGCGGTGCCGCGCAGCTGGTTGGCGGGAACCCCAGCGTCCTCCAAGGCCTCCCAGGCCACTTCGAGGAGGATGCGCTGCTGTGGGTCCATGTTGGCCGCCTCCAGCGGGGAGAGGCCGAAGAATTCGGCGTCGAAGGAGGCGATGTCCTCGATGTAGCCGCCGTCGGTGTTCTGCTGCTCCATCTTCTCGCTGGTAATCGGGTCGGAGGAATACTCCGACCAGCGGCCGACGGGCAGCGGGCCGGTGCCCGCGCGGCCCTCGACGAGCATGTTCCAGAACTCGTTGACATTCTTGGCGCCCGGGAAGCGGCCGGCGTAGCCGATGACGGCGATGTCCCCGCCCGCGATGGCGGTCGAGCGTGGTGCCGCCGCTCCCGGCGCGCTGTCTACCGGGGCGCCGGAGGCGCCGTTGACGAGACGCTCGGCCAGCTGCGCGATGGTGGGGTATTCGTAGGCCACGGTGGGCTCAAGCTTAATCCCGAGGAGGTTTTCTAACTCGCCGGAGAGGACGACTGCGTCACGCGAGGACAGCCCGAAATTCTCCAGCGGCTTGGTGTCCGTGATTTCCTCTGCCGACAGGCCGGTGGTCTGCGCAACCCAGGTGCGCAGCCAGCCACGAAGCTCTTCAACGGTCATAAATCTCTAGCTTTCTTACGCGGACTAAAACTAACTAAATGTGCGGTCGATTTTGCGCAGCACAAAAGCGCGCACATCGATGCGTCTATAGGGGTTATCGGACGATTATCTCACTTTGTTAACTTGGGTTTCATAACCGACATACCCACAGGCAGCGGCAACCCCCGCCCCCACGGCTAGCGCGGGAACGGGGGTTGAAAAGGCGTGGTTTCGGAAGGCCTAGGAAGCGAGGTAGCTCTTCTTGGCCACGCGGCGAGCAATCTTGCCCGAGGAGGTGCGCTTGATCTCGTTAGCGCTGAACCACTGGATGACGGCCGGGGTCACACCGTGGTGCGCGGAGACTGCGGAGCGGATGGCCTCGGATGCGGCGGCGTCATCGGCCGGGTTGGCGTTGTCGGCGCGCTCGATGAGCAGCACGAGCTCCTCGGTGCTGCCGCCCTCCACAGAGAAGGCCGCGATGGAGTCCGCGCGCACGTGGTCCGAGGCTTCCTGCACGGTGCCTTCGATGTCCTGCGGGTAGTGGTTGCGACCAGCCACCACGATGAGGTCTTTGAGGCGACCGGTGATGTAGAGCTGGTTATCCACGATGGCCGCCAGGTCACCGGTGGCCAACCAGTTGTTATCCTCCGGCGCGTTCGGCACGCGGGAGCCCTCCGCCAGGCGCTCCCCCAGCGTGTTGTGGAAGGTCGAGGAGGTTTCCTCCGCGCGGTCCAGGTAGCCGGCTGCGCGGTTATCACCGTGGAGCCAGATTTCGCCCACTCGGCCATCCGGCAACTCGGCCTTGGTCTCTGGGTCCACGATGGTCAGGTGCTGGGCCACCACGCTCTGACCACAGGAGGCATAGGCCACGGAGTCGGCGGACTTTTCGACGATGACCGCTTCGCCCTCGGCCAGACGCTCGCGGTCGAAGTGGGAGATGATCGGGCGCTCCGGTGTCTGCGGGGTGGTCACAATCAGCGAAGCCTCCGCCATGCCATAGGACGGGCGCAGGGCATCGCGGCGCAGGCCGTATTCTTCCTTGCCGAAGACCTCCCAGAAGGAGTTCACCGCGGACTCCGTGACCGGCTCCGAGCCGATGACGATGCCATCGACCTTGCTGAAGTCCACCTCTTCGCCTGCCGCCGGGGCGCCATAGCGTGCGGCGAGCTCGAGGGCGAAGTTAGGAACCACGGCGTAGGTTCCCTGTAGTTGCTCATCGATGGGTTGGCGCTTGAGCTGGTCAATCCACCGCTTGGGCTGCTGGACGAAGTCACGCGGCGTCATGATCTCCAAGTTGACGCCCAGGATGGTCACGAAGACCGCCAGGATGATGCCCATATCGTGGTGCATCGGCAGCCAGGACACCACGCGGGCCGGCAGCTTGATCTGCACCGCGGTGAAGATCTGCAGCACGTTGGTCATGATGTTGCGGTTGGTCAGCAGCACGCCCGCCGGGGTGCGGGTGGAACCGGATGTGTACTGCAGGAAGGCGGGCTGGTCCAGCGGCGCGGTCTGCAGCGCGGCAAGCGCGGCCTTGCCTTCCTCCGTCTCCAGCGGGTTGACCCAGCTCTGCGCCAGGGAATCCGGCAGGGAGTCGATGGAAATGATGCGCGGGCGCTCGGCCGCCGGGCGGTCCGAGAAGTACGCGCGGTTGGCGGCAGCGGAAAGGTTGTTGGTCAGCACGATCGACGGGTTGGCATCCCCGAAGACCGCCCGCAGATGATCGGTGTGGCCGGGCTCGTTCGGATCATAGAGCGGAATTGGGGTCATGCCGGCGTACATCGCGCCCAGGAAGCCGAAGATGTACTCAGGGGAGTTGCCCGCCAGGATGGCGACGCGGTCCCCCATTGTGCCCACCTGCTGCAGGCGTGCGGCCACCGCCTTGATGCGGGTGTTGACCTGGGAGCGGGTGATATCGCGCGGGGTGCCCTCCGGGTTATCGCTAAAGACCCACTGGCGCATCACCGGGCGATCCGGGATTCCGGCCTGCTGCTCCGCGGCATAGACGTGTTCGGCGAGGCCCGCCAACGTGAGGTGAGGCGGCAGGGCGATGTTGCCCTTCTCGTCGAAGAACTGGCCGATCAAGGCTTTCAGGTCCATGTGGGAAAGCTCCTTCGTAGGGTAGAGAGGGGCGCGCACCCCTGCTTCACGTACTTTTGACATTAAAAATATCAGAAGGGGTGTGCCGAACGTTACATGGCGCGCGGGCGGGACGTCGTCAAGCGCTACTGCGCGTCGATGATGTCCTTGGCCCACTGCGTCACCCACTGGTTGGCCGTGGCGCCGTCGATGACGTCCGGATTGTAGGCATACAGTGCATGAACACCGTTGGCATCGATGAGGTCGCGCGCGCGTTCGAGCCCGTTGCTCACGTCCAGCGGGGCATCGCAGATGGAGTCATTCGGCGCGCAGATTTGGAAAGTGCGGTCCGCCAGCGCTCCGAAGCCGTTGGCACGCTCGCCACGCATCGTGGCGCCCGGAACGATGCCCTGAATCAAGGTCGATACCGGCTGCAAGGCAATCTCCGCGCCCACGCCGCCGACGTGCGCGCCCGGGTTAATGCCCACGCCGTCTTGGCGCCGGCCGTCCGCAATGAGCGCCACGCCCGCCACGTTCTCTGCGGGGATGGGCCCGTTGCCGCCACCAATCCTGTCCGCCACATCGCCCGCAATGACCGCACCCTGCGAAAAGCCACTCAGGATGAACTTCGTGTCCGGGCAGGTCTCGTGCATGTAGGTCAGCTCGCCCTCGAGGCGCGAGGTGCCTTCATTGCGGGAATCGTCGTAGCTCATCTCGTGCTGCGCGTTGATGTTCTTAAACTGCGCGGTATAAGGCAGTGTCCACACCTTGACGTCCTCGGGGACGTAGGCCTCCTTCAGGGGATTCGTGATCGACAGCATGAAGGAATTCGGGTTCGCGCCCGGGTTGATCGGATCATCGTCCGCAGCGGATTCCCACGTTCCCGGCGCGGAGATAAATTCCACGCGCGGGCACCAGTCCGGCTGCTCGGGGGCCGTGTTGTCCTCCTCCTGGGAAGGGGCAGGCTCCGCAAGGTTTCCTTGTTCCCCTTCCCCGCGGGGATTGAGGAAGTGAACCGCTCCCCCGCCGATCAGGGCGAGGAGGACGACCACGGCAAGGACGGTCAGAGTGTTACGCATGGTTTTACGCATGAAGAAGTTTCTACCTTGGGAAGGTGCGGGATTGGCTGGAAAATCCCTGCCACATTACTGAGCGCAGAGCGCGCGGCCCTGCTCGGTGATGAGCTGGACGAGTTCTTCGTGGCCGAGTTCACTGCGGCCCTGCTCGATGAGCTGCCCAGCCACCGCGGGCACGGTGACGGTATCGCCCTGGCAGGAGGCTTGTGCTGCGCCCACCAGCTGGTCTTCTACGCCGTCGACGTTCACGCCCTTCTCAGCCACTGCGGCCAGGAAGTCCTGGTCCGGGCCTTGTTCAGGCGCGGGCGCGGGAATTTCGGAGATCTCGCGCGCGCCGCGGTCCTCCGGCTCGTCTTCCTGCGCTCGCTCACTCTGCTCGGAGGGGGACCCCGACGCTGAGCTGGCCGACGCCTTGCTTGCCGACGATTCACCGCTCGCCCCCGAGGAGCGCTCCAGCGGCGCCACCGACGTTTCGGTGGCCTCACCTTCCTCGACGGTGGCGGAACCGCAGCCGGTCAGCAGCGCGCCGGCGGCCAACAACACGGCCGCGCCGGCTGTCGCAGCGGGACGGGCGGAGAAAAATCGCATGGCCGTCCCTACTTCTTATCCGCCTGAACCTGACCCATGACCTTGCGGATAACACCGTGCTGGAAGGTCTGGGTCAGCCCGCCGGCCGGGATCGTTGCATAATCCTCGGTGGGCCAGCCGAACTCGCCCTGTTCGTATGCCGTCTTCTGCTTGAA
>NZ_CABTZR010000002.1 GCF_902489365.1 uncultured Corynebacterium sp.
CTATCACAGACCTAGGACTATCCGGTGTTGATTTCATCGATCGGGCTGTTGGAACCGATTCAAAATCAAGATCACCGCATTATCCCAGGCTGCCCCGGAAATCCGTACCGGTTTATCCACACGAAATGTCCCTTAAGCCGGTAATGGGATTGTCAAAGACTTTCCGATCACGCAGGACTTCACGCTTTAAGGTGGCGTTAAAAGATTCTGCCAGGGCATTATCGGCACTCGTTCCCACTGCTCCCATGGATTGGCGCACGCCAAGCTGGGCGCAGTGATCTTGAAATGCTTGGGGGCCAAGGCCCATAATCCAAGCCTTGCTCCATCAACTCCTGCCTGGCGTGGACGACTGCGATTTTATCGGCCTCGTCAAATTTCTTAATCGGATTCTTCGGGGCAGTCGAATCAGGCACAATACCTGCGCGACCCTTCTGCGCTATCCGGCTTTTGATGTTGTGGTACGTCTGCCGCGAGATTTCTAATTCTTTGCAAAACTGTGTGACCGTCTTGCCGTCACGAACGGGATCGAAATCTGCGACCTTTCTACGCTTATGCAATGGAATAGCCATCCGGCTATTCCACCGCCGTGGACGTCCAAAAAGCCACTAGACATCCCGTCCAAAACATCCTGGACTCCATGTCCAAAAAGTCGCTAGACATCACACGACTAGGACTTCACTAACACCGTCTACGCCCATTCACCTGGCATATAAGCCGACAAATCTAGCCCCAATGACACGCCGAGCCAGACACACATTTTGATCCTTAATCCTGTCGCTGAGGTTAGGCCCAATAACAGCGTGTCCATGACCATTTCCGATAACCTTGTTGCGGTATCGTCGTATTAAGACATTGAAAACACGATCTAAGTACGATTCGCCCCCGTAGCGGCAAACAGTAGAAAGACTTCTCGGATGGCATTCATAGGCACCACCCGCTTTAGCATTTACGATCCCAGTTCCCTTGTATGGAAATCAACCTCTGGCTTTAGCTCATCTAAAGAGTATCTAGACTATCTATATGCCCCTGAACGACTAGAGCCACGACTTCGAATCTTAACTAAGTTCAGCATGCCGCTAATTGCTGCTGCAGCCGAGAAGCATCCAATTCGCCATCTCATTCGGTACTCAACCGAGATGCCTAAGAAATACATTGAACAGCTCACGGAACTATCTAACCAACATGACTTTATAGTCCTTGAGCCCCACACCGAAGGAAAGAGCAGCCTAAATCCTTATAAGATCGGCGAGGAACTATCCGGAGGATCCAAAACATATGGAATCTACCGACTTGATGACGACGACCTTCTAACATCGGATTTTTTCGATCAAACCGTACGATACGTATCGCCCGCGTTTGCCGGAATGAAGGTATCACTCGCCTCAGGGATTACGGGTCTTTACGACGGCGAGAAATTCAGCACTTTTCGATACTGCTACCGACCGAAAATAGCGATTGGTTTACTCGGAATTTACACTACGGATAGTACCGGTAAATTCATCTCACCGCCAGACTCACCCCACCACATCGCAGATAGATTCGGTTCGGTCATCTTGAACTCCGAGCGCCCATCGTACTTCTGGACCCGTCACGTGGGACAAGACACAACATTCGACGCGACGGATAAGACCTCGGAAATTATCCAAGAGCTCAACACTTTTGAACCACTGTCTCCGTCCTGCGATGTCGAAGAACTTTTTCCATCAATGCAAGGAGCAATCAAAACTCGAGGATGTAAAGAGCGTTTGGAAGGAAATACATCTATTAATTCGGGAGATTTCGTCAAGGTTTCTCCAGTTAAAGGACATTTCACACTCCGTATCGACGCTACATTTGACAAAGAGGTTGGACCGAATTCAGCGCTTCTTAAGTTCAGGGTTAAGGATACAGTTAACGATAAACTTTTGAACCCTAGTGAAACCGCGGTCCCAGGCTTGTCCGTATCGCACTATCATTCAATAGGCTATTTCCTTTACCTTAAGACCAGGGAGGGGCGGACTACACAGGAAATCAATATTAACCTTCCCAACGGTCTCGCAATCGAAGAGATTGGTATTCAACCTTTCGGCATCAAAGCGCGCCCTCTCGAACTGCATTCACTTGAAATCATTACCGACGACTAAGGGGAGGGTAAACAATCTCCCATTTTCACCTCTTAGCTTTGGAAGACCACTCGACGCCACAATTTCGAGAATCCAAATTGCGAAGCTTGAAAAAGCTAAATCACAAGCCTCATTATTTGCTTTGCTATCCTGGGAGTCACTATCGGAGATGTAATGAGCGCCTCTTCCCTTTCTTCTACGCTTTCACACCGAAGATTATTACGCTGCGCCAACGCGACTGCTTTCCACTTAAGGGCTACAAAGCTCACCCAAAGGTTCGTGATGCTCCGACCAGGTTTTCTAGCCTCGGCGCTTCAACTGCACGGCTGACGACAATGACTACTATTTTGTGTTTACGATCTGACTATGGCCTATCCGACTTATTCACAGATGACACATCCAAGCCATCGCCCCCTCGGCATAGCTCGGAAACAGCTTCCCTTAGGAATATCCGTAAACTAGAATGTCAACAAAACGAAGCAGAAATACTACCCCATCCTCGTAAATAGTTCTACAAAAGCCAGTATAAAAATTAGGACACTCGAAAAACAATGAACGATACCACTCTGACAGCACTTGAGACGGTTCAACTTCCCATTTCAACGATCGAAAAAGAATCTCGCGATACTTTTATAGAATCGCTCCTTCATATTGCCACTGAGCATTCTCCAAATTTGGCATTTTCGAGCCTTGACTCAGCATTTGAGAAGAACTTGGAGCCCGCGCTTGCAGCCGTAGCCACAGACAAGCTGGCAAGAAAAACAGGTTTGTACCAGCAGGGAAGCGAGTTACTCAAGAGGATATTTGAAAAAAACCAGTCCGATACTTATGTAGCTTATTTTTACGGTTCTTGTCTCTTTGCCAATGGCCAATTCAATGAATTATCTTTGCTAGCATCCCACACGAGACAGCTTTGCCTCAGCAGTCCTGTTCCTGAAGTGACCAGAAGCAGGTGGGGAACACTTTTACTTGAGGCCGGTATTTTCTCCGAGGCGGACTACTTCATTTCAAGCTTAAGTCCTTCAAAGGTACAACAAACCCTACAGAACAGACTTAACTCATTTTCTTTGTTTAACAGGGGTTCAAGTCTCCCTGTTTTTATTCTTAATCTCCGGAAAGACGCTAGAAAAAAGCATATTTCCAGTACCACACTGACTAGTGGCGGCTACCAGAATTTTAACTTCGTTCCAGCGGTTGAGGCAGCCTACCTACCTGAAATTGTTCTAGATCGCACATTGGCCGAACCTGACGTACTGAAAAAATTCGGAAGAGGGGCGATAGGGTGCTGGCTAAGCCACATGCTCGCTTGGGAACACGCTAGTAAAAGCACTGCACCGTGGGTGCTAGTATTAGAAGATGATGCGATTCCGGAGTTCCACGCTTCAGCACTAGAACAGCTTCTAGAGAACCTGAGTCATTGCGACCAAGATTATAACTTTGTATGGCTCAATGAGAGAATGTCCGGCAAATCGCAGGGCATCTCTGACCAGCTAAAGCCAGTTCCTGTAGATCCTTGGGAACTTTTATCCTTGTGGAGTGATAAACGCACTGCCATTGGTGCCGACGCCTACATGCTAACCCCAAACGCGGCTCGTCGTCTACTCGACCACGCCAACAAGGTCGGTATCTGCGGGCATGTCGACGGGTTCTTGACAGCTTGGACTATGGAACAAAAGAAGGCCCCAGTTAACCGTATACAGCGTTTAATCGTTGACTTTCAAATAAATTTTGGCTTTTGTCCGGAAATAAAATCCACTGCACTGAGTGTACCTCTTTTCAAAGAACAAAATTTCGGGTTCTCATCGCGATAATCCTCGTATTTTCTTCTGAAAGTACATCTCTTTCCTTTCTCATAGCACTGCCCTCTTAAAGCTACATACTCTGGTAATCACTTCACCACGTGCACATCTACCCCACCAAATAGGCTGAAGCAGTTCACCACTACTTCAGGAGCGCTGGCCGGCAGGTCTGCGGGGTCGACGGCACCGCCCTCGACCTTGAGGTCATGGCCGCCAAAGAGGCCGACGCCGTTGACACGAACGCGGAATCCTTCCGGGACCCACACGTCGACGCCGCCGAATACCCCGACCGCTTGGATTGTCGTGACGTGTTCTTTGAGGGAGGCGCCGCGAAGGTCTACATCGGTGCCGCCGAAGATTCCCATCGTGGTGTGATGAGCGGCGATGGGAATGCCGCGCACAGTGCTACCGCCAAAGATACCGAGAGAAAGCCCCTGCGCGCCGTGTACCGAGGGTTCCACTTGGGCCAGGGCCCGGTCAACGACGGTGGATGTTTCGCGATTGGTGGTGTTGACCGCCTGCGAGGTTTGACGCGCTATCTGGTGGCTACCAAAGAGAACTTTTTCTGGGGCCTCAACTAGATCCCCTACGAGGTCGAGCAGCTCACCGCGCGTCGTGGCATCGGCGCAGTGGCTGGAGCGCTCCTCGAATTCGGCAACGCTGAGCTGGCCTACCGACATCGCATCCGCCAACACCTGTGAAGCGGTGGTGCGCTCAGAGTTCGTGCATTTGATGTCTCGTGATTCCATGTCTTGATTTTACGTGGAAACACGCATTTAAGCGCGGCGAAAGGTTCTGAACACATCGCCGCGCTTATTCGTTGGTTCCTGGGTTCTTGTTAGGACTCAATCTCGGGAGCGAAATCGGGCAGGCGCTCGCCTATTCCAAGGAGCTCAGCGATAGCTGCCACAGCTCGCTCAGCAGCCTTGCCATCGCCATAGGGGTTGACGGCGTTGGCCATTGCCTCGTAAGCGGCGGAGTCGTCGAGAAGCAGCTTGGCCTCCGCCACGATAAGGCTACGGTTGGTGCCCACAAGCTTCACGGTGCCGGCCACAACGGCTTCGGGGCGTTCGGTGTTCTGGCGCATGACCAAAACCGGCTTTCCTAGGGCTGGCGCTTCTTCCTGGACTCCACCGGAGTCGGTGAGGATAATCGTTGCACGGTCTAGAAGCTTGGTGAACTGGTCATAGGGCAGCGGATCCGTGATGATGACGTTGGGCAAAGACTCAACCTCCGGGAGCACGGCGCCACGGACCTTGGGGTTGAGGTGCAGGGGTAGCACAAAGTGAATGTCCGGGTAGGCCTCTGCCAAATCCTTGACCGCTCCGCCAATTTCCTTCATGGCTTCCAGGTTCTCGCGACGGTGGGTGGTGACCACAACAAGGCGCTTGGCTGACTGAGCCGCTTCCTGGACGGCGGGGTCTTCAAACTCGGTATCCCAGCTTGCAGCCTCCAGCAAAGCGTCGATGACGGTGTTGCCGGTGACCGCGATGTCCTTGGAGCGCACGTTCTCGCGGCGCAGGTTCTCCATCGAACCTGCCGTGGGAGCAAGGTGCAGTTCCGCGACCTGGCCAATGAGCTTGCGGTTGGCTTCTTCCGGGAAGGGAGAGTGAATGTCGCCGGTACGCAAGCCCGCCTCTAGGTGGACGATTTTCACCCCACGATGGAAACCCGCCAGTGCTGCGGCCATAGCCGTGGAAGTATCTCCCTGGGAGATGATGACGTCAGGCTGTTCGGCATCGATAATCGCATCCAGCCCCATGAGCGCGCGGGAGACAATCTCATTGAGTCCCTGGCCCGGCTTCATCAAGTGCAGGTCCAGCTTGGGCTCAATCCCAAACATGGTGTTGACCTGCTCTAGCATTTCCTTATGCTGACCGGTGGAGACTGCAACCGATTCGAAGCGCTGGTCCTTCTCCAAGGCCTTAATGACTGGGGCTACCTTGATTGCCTCGGGGCGGGTGCCATACACGGTCATAATCTTCGGCTTAGACATTAATTTCCTTCGTTTACTACCGGGAGAGAATCTCCATCAGAGTTTACCGTGATTGTGTCACGTGCACATGGCCCGGCGATAACGGAGAGTCGAACATCAGTCCTGTGAACGAGCAGTCGCTAGTCCTGTGAGCGCTAGTCTTCGCTCACTGTGACTTCCCGCGGCTCTTCGAATACAGCCACGCGCGGCTCAGCTGCCGCCACGCTGGCTGTTAATAGCGCTGACATCGCCACGGCCGCCGAGGCCGCGTGCGTACGCTTCGAACTCTCCACAGATCTTAAGTTAACCGAAGCGAATGGTGTTTGGGAAGAGTTCGCACCATATACATTCGTCGAATTCTATTTACTCCATTCGCTGCCCTCCTGCGCTCCACGGCTGCACTGCCCACCACGCCAGCGGACTTGGGCAGGTAGGCTATTCATGAGAATTGCACGTTTCCCGTACGTTGTACGCAAACACTGGCTGTCGAGCCGGCTGAAGAAGGGGATGACTAGTTTCCAATGATCCAATTTGTTGTGGGTGCTGCCGCCGGATACGTCTTTGGAACCAAGGCTGGGCGCAAGCGCTACCACCAAATTAAGGGCGCTTATGAAAAGGCCGTGAACTCCCCCGCCACCAAGGCCGCGGTGCGCTCCGCGCGCAAGGCTGTGGCCAACCGCTTGGACCCAGAACCGCGCATGCGCGAGCTTAAGGATTACAACAAGGGGCGCCGCGGCAAGCGTGGCACCAAAGGTGCCACGGATGGGGTGCAGCCGGATCGGATTTACGAGCCGGACGAAGATTAACGCGCGACACAGCGCGCGTTAATGGGATGCACCGATGATGCGCATGCGCGTGGCTGCGGATTAGCGTGTGCGTCGGTTAGCGCACGCCGCGGAAGGCTCGGTCATTGAGCTCGCGGCGGGCCTGCTCAAGTGCGACGAGGTCGGCGAAGAGTGAGTTATAGGACTCTTCGTCGTCGGAGGGGCGCATGCGGCCCAGTTGGGCCTTGAGTTGGGCTACTTGGTCGCCCACGCGGGCTTCCTGGAGGCGCGAGAGCACGGAATCGGCGTAGGCCTCCAGGTCGGTATCGGGGTTGCCGGTCTCCCCCAGCTTGATAGGTTCCACGGCCAGTTCAGAGACAAAGTTGCGGGCCATCAGGTCCGGCATCTCCCCGGCCACGGCGGCGAGCCACTCCACGCCGGGCTGTTCGGCACCGGCAGTCACGCCGCCGAGGGTGGAGATAGCGCGGCGGATGGTGCGGTAGGCCTCGTTGGAGTAGGCATCCTCCGTGATTCCGTCGAAGTAGCTGCCGGCAATCTGCGGGTACTGCAGGGCCAGCTTGAGGGCCTCGCGCTGCGGCCATAGGTGCGGCTCACGTGGGCCGGGGATGTGCATGACGGGGGCGTTGGTTTGCGCCGGTGCAGAGGCGGTCTCCTCCAGGGAGGCAAAGCGCGGGCGCTGTTCCTTCTTGGGCTTGCGGGCCTCTTGGCGGACCTGCTGGAGTACTTCCTCCGGGTTGGGCCAGCCCACCCAGCCGGCTAGGCGGCGGGCGTATTCGCGCTGCAGAGGTTGGTCCCGGATCTGAGCCACGACGGGCACCGCGCGGCGCAGGGCTTGGAGGCGTCCTTCGGCGGAGTCGATGCTGAAGTCTGAGATAACAGAGCGGATGACGAACTCGAACATGGGGATGCGGTCCGCCACCAAGTCGCGCACCGCGGCGTCGCCGCGCTCTAAGCGCAGATCGCAGGGATCCATGCCATCGGGGGCCACGGAGACGAAGGACTGCCCGGTGAATTTCTGCTCGCCTTCAAAGGCGCGCATGGCGGCCTTCTGACCGGCCTCATCACCGTCGAAGGTGTAGATGAGCTCGCCATGAAAGTAGGAATCATCCAACATGAGGCGGCGCAGCACCTGCAGGTGGTCTGCGCCGAAGGCGGTACCACAGGAGGCCACGGCAGTCTTTACGCCCGCGGCGTACATGGCCATGACATCCGTATAGCCCTCCACCACCACGGCCTGGTGTTGCTCCGCGATGTTGCGCTTGGCCAAATCCAGGCCGAAGAGCACCTTGGACTTGTGATAGAGCATGGTCTCGGGCGTGTTCATGTACTTGCCCAGCTTGTCATCGTCGAAAAGCTTGCGTGCGCCGAAGCCGATGACGTTGCCGGATAAGTCCTTGATCGGCCACAGCAGACGCCGGTGGAAGCGGTCGATGGGGCCGCGCTTGCCCATCTTGGAAATGCCGGCGGCTTCAAGCTCCTCGAAGGAAAAGCCCATGCGCAACAGGTGCTTGGTGGCGGTATCCCAGCCCTCCGGGGCGTAGCCACATTCAAACTCGTAGATAATTTCCTTGGAGAAGCCGCGGTCCAGGAGGAACTCACGTGCAGCGGCGGCCTGCGGGGTTTCCAGCTGCTGGCGGTAGAACTCGTGCGCGGCCTTGTTCGCGGCGATAAGCCGACGGCGCGTGCCGGGCTTCTCGTCGCGCGCACCGGTGGAGCCGCCTTGGTAGTTGATGTGGTAGCCAATCTTCTGGGCTACGGCCTCAACGGCCTCCGGGAAGGAGACTTGCTCCATCTCCATGAGGAAGCTGAAAACATCCCCGCCCTTGCCGGTGGAGAAGCAGTGATAGTAGCCGCGCTGCGGGCGCACGTGGAAGGATGGGGTCTTCTCGTCTTTGAAGGGGCTCAAGCCCTTCAAAGAGTCATAGCCAGCGGGTTTGAGCTGGACGTATTCGCCCACGATCTCATCAATAGGCGCGCGTTCACGGATAGCTTGGATATCGCTGTCCGGAATTCTGCCTCGTGCCATGCGTACAGACTACCCCGCCCACGCAAGGTACAGGTACCCACGGCTGGGTGGGCTAGAGCTGCGAGTCCCACATCCTGGAAGAACCCATATGTGGGAATTGGGAAAAGAGCGCGGTCCTGATTTCTTTTTCTGCCCTGGCACCTGCAATGATGGGGCCATGGCCCAGTCTTCCCCTTCTAAAAAGTCGCTGCCGGCTCTGATCGGTGGTGCGGTTCTCGTCCTCGTCGCGGGTTACTTCGGCATCGACCTCGGTGACTCTAGCGATGGCGCGGACCAGAAGGCAGCACCGTCTTCCGCTGCGGCTGGTGCATCCTCTGCCGCTGGTGCGTCTGGTGTCAATGGTGGGGATGAGGGGGACGTCGCCAAGCAGGACGATTCAGACCTGCCCACCTGTTCCATGGATTCCTTGCCCCAGGAGGCCTATGACACGGCCAGCGATATCCTGGCTGGCGGCCCCTATGACTATCCGGATAATGACAACGTGCGGTTTGGCAACTATGAGGGTGTGCTGCCGCAGCAGGACAGGAATTACTACCGCGAATACACCGTGGAAACACCGGGGATTGGGCACCGCGGGGCCAAGCGCATTGTTACCGGTGGCGGCAGTGAAACCGACCCAGATGTCTGGTACTACACCGATGACCACTACGACAGCTTCTGCAGCATCCCGGACGCGGAGGACTAAGACATGCAGCGAATCCTAATTACTGAGCCCATCCGTACGCGCGAGGACTTTTATGGTGCGCTCGGCCGCCTGCGCGGCTGCCAGTCCGGTGCGCCGCGCAACCTCGATGCTTTGGCCGATTTCCTCCGCGAACAGCACATCGTGGCGATTATCGCTGCGGATTTCGACATGGTCGAGGAAGACCTGGCCCCGATCAGCATGGTGCTGAAGGACCAGGGTGTCGCGCTCGTGCGCTAGCTCAAGAAACCGAAGAGATCAGCGCTGCGCTGCGCTAGGCGCTCCAGACGTGACTCGGTCATGGAGGCGATCTGGTCGATGATGGCGCGGTCGCGCTCCAAATCGGTGTCGGCTTGCTTCCACCACAGAGCGAAGGTGGCGTCCAGCGAGCCCGGCGCGCCCGCCACGAGGTAGTCGTAGACGCGGTAGATGCGCTCGCGCTGGCGGTCTTGGCGGGCCAGATGGGCAGGCTCATCCATGACGTAGAGCACGGCGATGGTCTTAAGCAAGGTTACCTCCGCCACCGCGCCGGGTGGGACGGCGAGGTCGCCATGCATGCGGCCAAGCGGGCCGTCGTTAGCCGCGAGCGTGGCGGAGACGGTGGCGCCGACGTAGCGGCCGACAAGCTCCGAGGTCATCTTCTTTAAGTTGGCATAAGAGCGCAGGGAGTAGTCGAAGTTGCCGATGGCATTGATGACATCCAGCTGGCGCAGGCGGTCGGCGGCCTCGAGGAGCTCATCAGCTGTGCCGCCGAAGGCCTTTGCGCCCTTGTCCGCGAGGTTGGCCAGCTCCACCAGATCCCAGAGCACACCCAAAGAGATGCGGCGGGAGATGATGCCGTCTTCGACGTCGTGGACGGAATAGGCGATGTCATCTGACCAGTCCATGACCTGGGCTTCCATGGACTTGCGCTTATCGCTATGTCCCTGGCGCAGCCACTCCAGCACGTCTATGTCTTCGTCGTAGGCGCCGTATTTGCGGTTGGTGGTGCCTTCCGGGTTGGTCTTGGTCCAGGGGTATTTGCATGCGGCATCCAGGGAGGCGCGCGTGAGGTTCAAGCCATAGCTGCGCGGGCCCGCCGGGGTATCCAAGACCACCTTGGGCTCCAACTTGGTCAGGATGCGCAGGGTCTGAGCGTTGCCCTCGAAGCCACCGAGGGCCACCTCGTTGAGGGCATTCTCGCCGTTGTGGCCGTAAGGCGGGTGGCCGATGTCGTGCGTCAGGCCCGCCATGTCGCACAGGTCCGGGTCCAGCCCTAAGCCGGCACCGATGCTGCGGGCAATCTGGCTGACCTCCAGGGAGTGCGTGAGCCGGGTGCGCGGGGTATCGCCATCGCGTGGGCCCACCACTTGGGTCTTATCAGCTAGGCGGCGCAGGGCCGCAGAATGCAGGACACGGGCGCGGTCCCGGGAGAAGGCGCCGCGGTGCTCCTCGCTGTTGAGCAGGGCCGAGCCTTTGGGTGACTCGGAGGCAAGGCGGGCGACGTCTTCTGCGCGATAGGAATAGCTCACGGTCTTTAAGCTTAGGCGGAGTCCTGGTCTTCCTGGGTCTGCCTCGCGCCAATGACGCGGTGGCGCAGGGCCTGGTTGGGGCGGATGAGCCGCTCGATACGGTAGAAGGCCGCGCGCACGCCTTCGCTGCGCTCCTCCCCCAGCAAGGTGCGCAGACCCAGATAGGCCAGGCCGCCGGTCTCGTGGGCCAGGTAGCGCCACCACGGGACGGAGAAACGCGGGGAAGGATAATAGGGCGTGCCCAGCACCGTGGCTGCAATCCCCTCCTGACGAGCGATGAGGAAAGTGCGCAGGCGGTGGAGCGGGTCGGTGATGATGACGGCCTCTCTCACACCCAGCTTGTCGCGGGCAGCGGCCAGCTCGCTGCGGGTGTCGAGGCCTTCTTCGAGGGCGGTGACGTTGAGGGGGTCGTCGTCAAGCATGCGCTTGGCTACGCCGGCCTCGGTGAACCTATCGCCGGGCAAGTTCCCGCCCACGGTGATGATGGGCAGGTCGTGCGCGGCGGCGTATTCGGCGGCGAAGCGGACGCGGCCGCTCAGGATGCGGGAGGGGCGCCCGTCGTATTGCGCAGCGCCCAGGACAATAACGTACTTCACTGCCTGTCCACTTTAGCGTTGGGTGGCAGGTATCGTGGTGCGCATGATTACTGCTGCTCGTTTTGGTCGCGCCGCCCTTGCTGCTCTTGTGTTGGGGTTGGCCACTGCTAGCCCCGCTGTGGCTGCGGATTTTCTTGTTGCCGCGCCGGAGGCGGCCTCCATTAAGGACAAGGTGACGGATGAGGCGGGGGTGCTCTCGGATTCGGAAAAAGCCGAGTTGGAGGACAAGATTAGCGCGCTGCAGCAGGAGCACCACGTGGTGATTTTCGTGGTCTTTGCCTCCTCGCTCCCGGAGAGCGCGGAGAGCTATGCGGGTGAAATTGTGCAGGCCAAGGGCCCGAACTCCGCGGCCTATGTGGTGGGCGTGGATGATTCCACCATAGGCGTGCAAACGGGTAAAGAGTGGCCGCGCGGGCGTCTAGACGCGATGTATGAGGCGGCTTATGCCAAGCTTGCCGACGGTCACCAGTACGGCCCCTCCGCGCTAGCGCTTGTCGACGCTGCCGCGACCGGTTCTTCGGGGTCTTCTTCCTCTTCTGGCGCGGATGATTCCGATGGGTCGGGCGGTTTGTGGCTGGCTGGCGGCGCAGGTGCCCTGGCGTTGGCCGGCGGTGGCATCGCGGTGGCGAGCCGGCGCAAGACCAAGAAGGACTCGGCGGCCACGCTGGAGTCAGCGCGCCAGATTGAGCCGGGTAATACCGCGCAGCTGGACCGCCTGGACATGGCGACCTTGGAGAAGCTGGCACAGGAAGAGCTGGTCTCCACCGATGAATCGATTCGCCGCGGCAAGGAGGAGCTGGATATTGCGGTGGCCGAGTTCGGCCCCGAGCGCACCCGCCCGTTTACGCGCGCGATGAACCACTCCACGCTCACTCTGCAGAAGGCTTTCCAGCTGCAGCAGAAGCTGCAGGACAACCTGCCGGAATCCACGGCTGAGCGCCGCCAGATGCTGGTGGAGATTATCTCCTCCTGCGGGCAGGCCGATGATGCCTTGGATGAGCAGGCCGCCGACTTTGCCAGGATGCGCGATTTGCTCATGAATGCTGGGTCCAAGCTGGATGAGCTGACTCGCCGGGTGGTCGACCTTCGCGGGCGCTTGCCGCAGGCGCGCGCTACCTTGTCTACTCTCGGCGGCTCCTATTCCGAGGAAGTATTGTCCTCCATTGCGGATAACCCGGAGATGGCGGAGGTCTCACTCACCGAGGCAGAGAAGCTGCTTGAGCGCGGCAGGTCGCTGCAGTCCCAACCAGCTGGCCAGCAGGGCCCGTTGGTGGGCTATATCCGCGATGCCGAGCACGCGCTGGAGATCTCCGACCGCCTGCTGAATGGCGTGGAGAATGCGGAGAACTCGATCACTGCAGCTCGCGATAATCTGCCGGCGCTCATCGATGAGGTCGAGGAAGAAATCGCCGAGGCCCAACACCTTGAGCAGCGCGGCAAGGCCCAAGGTTCGACTGCAGATTGGGCCGCTTTGGAGGAGTTGCTGGCCCGCGCCCGGGAGGCTCTGCGCGCGGCCCGCGAGCAGGGTCAGGGCGATCCGCTGGGTCAGTACACGGCTCTGACGGCTATCGATGGTGAGCTCGACCAACAGCTGGATACCGTCCGAGAGACCAACGCCACCCGCGAGCGTCAGATTGCGCTCTACCGCCAACAGATGGCCGCGGCCGAATCCGCTATCCAGGCAGCTGAGGACTTGCTCTCCTCGCGTGGTCGCGTGGTGGGCCCCGATGCGCGTGTGGCTCTTGCCGATGCCACCCGCCTCTTCGCCCAAGCCCAAAACTCCGCGTCTAAGGACTTGCGCGCGGCCCTCAACTACTCCCGTGATGCCGCTTCTGCCGCGCAGACTTCGCTCAACCGAGCGAAGGAAGACCTAGAGGCTTACCGCCGTCAGGAGCAGCGCCGCCAGGCCACCGATGCCGCGGGCAACATCCTGACCGGCATGGTGTTGGGCCAGATTCTCGGCGGCGGTAGCTCCCGCGGCCACCACGGTGGTGGCTTCGGTGGTGGATTCTCCGGCGGAGGAGGCTTCGGAGGCGGCGGCGGTGGTGGCGGCTTCCGCGGCGGCTCCTTCTAGCCGCTCTCCTGCTTCTCCCCTTCTCTCCTGCCCCACGCCTTCCGGCTGCGACTCCGTTTCGCCGACCTCTTCACCCTTTCCGCGCCTAGTCCTCGAAACCCCCGGCCCACGCCCGGTATCTCCCAACCGGGGCGGTCCCACATGGCGCCGCATCTCGCAAAAGGCGCCTTGCAAAAGGCATCTTCTAGAAGGCGTTTTTACAGCTAAAAACGCCTTTTACACCCTCGACATGGCGTTTTCAGACCCAAAGACGCCTTTTGACAGATGCCGTCTGCGAGATGCCTTCTACCGGACTGCCGGATGCCACCTATGAGACGCCTTCTGCCGGATTTTCTTTGCACACATAGGGCCGCTGGACACCGACCCGGTAGTCGGCCGAGCAAACACACTCGGAGAGCTCCTCTTCGAAGACAAACTCCACTACTCGCATGTCGGTGCAGGTCATATCGCGGGAGGTTCCTTTAGTTTGGTGCCTTTATTCTGGTCCCTTTGCCCAGTAAAGGGACCATTTATCAGACGAGAAGCTGCGTCACATGGTCCCTTTGCACTCATAAGGGACCAGAGTAGAGGAACCAAACTAGAAGGACCGTCTGTGGGAGAGCGGAAAGCAGGGCCTAGCAGGCAGGCAGCAAGAAAGCGAGGTGGGCTTAGACGGGCAGCAGTGCGAAGTAGGGGTTCGGTGCACAAATGGGCGGCGCTGCGGAAGGTGGGTTAGGTGCGAAGGGGGCGGGTGGAACCGTCGAGAAGCAGGCAACAGTAGCTGGTGAAAACCGCGTCGGTGAGGGGCAGCTCGCCCACTGCGACTTCGAGGTCGCGGCCCCGCGGGGTGGTGCGGGCAACCTCGCTGGCGGTGCCAGACAGAGCGAGGATGCGGCGCTGCCGGCGGAATGGATTCGTGCGCTCAAGCAGGTACTCGCGGCCCTGACAGAGCGCGCGCAGCTTGTTCACCGTGAAGCTGGCCTGCTCCGCGGAAAAGTCAGCACCGCGCACCGCGAAACGGCGCGCGCCCGGGGTGTGCTCGAAGGCGATGGTGGTGCCCGTCCCGTGCAGCACTAGGCCCGTCGGGGCCACGCGGGCGATGACCTCGCCCGCGTCATCCACCAGCGCCCCGTCGCGCCACACCCAGCGTTGCATCAGAGAAGCACCGTAATGATGGCGACGATGGTCATGAGCAACAGCGTGGCGATAATTGGGACAGCAGTCTTCTGCGTCCGGGCCTCCAAAATGACACGCGTAAACCAGCTCAGGGCAGCAATCTCCGAATGGCTGAGGTCATCGGAATCATCGCTGTCCTCGCCCTCGAATTCGAGGATGGCCTTGCGCACGCCAGAGTTCTTAGAGGAGAACTGGGCGATTTTCAGCCCCTCGTGGTCCTCAACAATCCAGTCGCCGCCGGCCTCGTTGATGAAGGCAAAGGTGCGCCCATCCAGGGAGGCCTCCAAGCGCTTGTCGCGCTTGGGGTTGCCCGCCAGGCGGTAGACGCGGTCGTCTTCCAGCGTCACCGACGCACCCAGGTCATCGAGGCCCAGCCGCCAGTGCTCGCCTTCCACGTCCGCTGAGCGTTCCTGGAACATGCCCAACGACGCCGGCCCCTCCCCCACGAGGAGGACCGGGTTCTGGCGGTCACTGCGGTCCCAGCTGGTGTAGTGCATTAGCAGCCAACCAGGCGGGCGGCCAGGTAAGCCTCAAGCTCATCGAGCTTGACGCGCTCCTGCTCCATGGAGTCACGCTCACGCACGGTGACCGCGTTGTCCTCGAGGGTGTCGAAATCGTAGGTCACGCAGAACGGCGTACCGATTTCGTCCTGGCGGCGGTAGCGGCGGCCGATGGCACCGGAAACATCGAACTCCACGTTCCAGTTGGCGCGCAGCTTGTTCGCCAGTTCGCGGGCCGGGGTGGACAGCTCTTCCTTCTTGGACAGCGGCAGCACGGCCACCTTGACCGGTGCCAGACGGCGGTCCAGGCGCAGCACCACGCGCTTATCGGTGCCGCCCTTGGCGTTCGGGGCCTCTTCCTCGTCGTAAGCATCGATAAGGAAAGCCATCATGGCGCGGCCCAGGCCGGCAGCCGGCTCGATGACGTACGGGGTCCAGCGCTCGCCAGCCTCCTGGTCAAAGTAGGACAGGTCCTCGCCCGAGCCCTTGGTGTGCACGGAAAGGTCGTAGTCCGTACGGTTGGCCACGCCTTCCAGCTCGCCCCACTTGGAGCCCTTGAAGTTATAGGCGTACTCCACGTCCACGGTGCGCTTGGAG
This sequence comes from uncultured Corynebacterium sp., assembly GCF_902489365.1. Classification (GTDB taxonomy): domain Bacteria; phylum Actinomycetota; class Actinomycetes; order Mycobacteriales; family Mycobacteriaceae; genus Corynebacterium. The sequence goes on from NZ_CABTZR010000002.1 coordinate 15,803, forward strand.
TAGTGGGAAAGCTTCTCTTGCGGGTGCTCGTAGAGGCGCAGGTTCTCTTCCTTAATACCCAGGTCGATGTACCAGTTAAAGCGGTCATCGATCCAGTACTGGTGCCACTCTTCGTCCTCGCCCGGCTTAACGAAGAACTCCATCTCCATCTGCTCGAACTCGCGGGTACGGAAGATGAAGTTACCCGGGGTAATCTCGTTGCGGAAGGACTTACCGATGTTCGCGATACCGAACGGCGGCTTCATGCGCGCCGAGGTCATCACGTTCTTGAAGTTCACGAAGATCCCCTGCGCGGTCTCCGGGCGCAGGTAGTGCAGACCCTGCTCATCGTCGACGGGTCCCAGGAAAGTCTTGAGCAGACCGGAGAAAGCCTTCGGCTCGGTCCAGTCACCCGGCTGGCCGGTTTCCGGATCGTTGATGTCAGCCAGCCCGTTGGCCGGCTCGTGGCCGTGCTTTTCCTCGTAGGCCTCGATCAGGTGGTCCGCGCGGTAGCGCTTACCGGTGTGCTTGGACTCCACCAGCGGGTCGGTGAAAACCTCGACGTGGCCGGAGGACACCCACACCTGGCGCGGCTGGATTACGGACGTATCGACACCCACGACGTCATCGCGGGACTGCACCATGTGGCGCCACCACTGGCGCTTGATGTTTTCCTTGAGCTCGACGCCAAGCGGGCCGTAGTCCCACGCAGAGCGGGAACCGCCATAAATCTCACCTGCCTGGTAGACCAAGCCGCGGCGCTTACACAGGCTGACGACGGTATCAATGACGGATGCCATAGCTAATGGGACTCCTCTGGTAGGGGACAGTCTTTATACAGTGCGGCCTAGTCTAGCGTGCCCCCTCACAACGCGTGCCTTCACCCCGAAAGTGTGGTGTATTTTATACACTTTTCCGCATTCTTCAGCTATAGTACCGATAGCTCTCTTTTTAACTCTCCATCAATAGATATGACTGAAGGTGAATGGCGTGACCAACACCCAGAGCGAAGCTCTCCCTTTCGATCGTGCCGCGGCTGCCACCGTGATTAGCGCTTTGGATTCACCATTGCGCATCGATATCATTCAGCGCCTCTCCGAGCGCGACCACTATGTCCACGAGCTGGTCTCCGCGACCGGCAAATCGCAGCCGCTTATCAGCCAGCACCTGCGGGTTTTGAAGCGCGCGAACATCGTCGACAGCGAGCGCACCGGCCGCGAAGTCCGCTACTCTTTGGTGGCCCCTAAGGTGCTGCCTTTGCTTCGCGACGCCTCACTGGCCACCCTTTAATGGAAATGTGTTGATAAACTAAGCCCCATGGCCATCCACGACAGTATTCCCAAACTCGGCGCTCGCAATACCCGCCAGCGCACCGCCATCGTTGAGGTCCTGCGCAGTCTCGACAAGTTCGTCTCTGCCAAGGACATTCACCAGGCGCTTATCGACGGTAACCAAAAAGTCGGACTCACCACCGTCTATCGCACGCTCCAATCACTCTCGGAGATTGACGCAGTCGACGCGCTCCACATGCCCTCCGGCGAGACCCTTTACCGCCATTGCGAGAGCGATGCGCACCACCACCACTTGGTGTGCACCAAGTGCGGCCGCACCGAGGAAATCGATGGCGGCCCCATTGAGGAGTGGGCTTCCTCGGTAGCCAAGGAGCACGACTTCGAGCTCACCGGGCACGATGCCGAGATCTTCGGCATCTGCGCCGAGTGCCGCGCCTAAAGCCCGCGCGCTACTTGACGCCACCGAAGCGGCGGTCGCGCCGCGCGTACTCTTCCACCGCGGCGAACAAGTCTTCCGGCGTGAAGTCCGGGAAGAGCTTGTCCTGGTAAATCATCTCTGCGTAGGCCGACTGCCACAGCAGGAAGTTGGAGGTGCGCTTTTCGCCGGAGGGGCGCAGGAACAGATCCACGTCCGGCATATCGGGGTCATACATCACCGAGCTCACCGTCTTCTCGTTGATGGAGCGCGGGTCGAGCTCGCCACGGGAGACTTGCTCGGTGAGTATCCGGATACCGTCGACAAGCTCGGCGCGCCCACCGTAGTTCACGCACATCACCAGGGTCATCTTGGTGTTGTCCTTGGTCAGCTCCTCGGCGGCCTCGAGCTCCTTGATCACGGAGCGCCACAGGCGCGGGCGGCGGCCGGCCCACACCACGCGCACTCCCCTCTCGTTGAGCCAGTGGCGCTGGCGGCGCAGCACGTCGCGGTTAAAGCCCATGAGGAAGCGGACTTCCTCCGCGCTGCGGCGCCAATTCTCGGTGGAGAAGGCATAGGCGGAAAGATAAGGAACACCAAGGGAAAGGCAGGCATCGACGACGTCGAGAAGCACTGCTTCCCCGCGACGGTGACCTTCGGTGCGCTTCATGCCGCGCTCCTCTGCCCAGCGGCCGTTGCCATCCATGACCAGCGCGATGTGGCGCGGCAGGAACTCCTGCGGGATGGCGGGCGGGTGGAGGACTCGGTTCGGGTCAGGCGTAATCACGGGTTACAGTCTACTGTTCCATGATCCCCAGCGCGCCAACGCTTCGCTCAAGATGCCATTGCAGATGCGCGCGAATGAGGCGATGGGCCTCTTGGGCTTGGGCGTTCGTCGGCTGGCTGGGGTGGTCATGGGCGATAAGCCACATGTGGTGCAGGGTTTCCGGGTCCACCTCGGCGGCCCCTGGCGGGCGGCATTGGTGGCAGGCGGCGCCGCCCACGGCTGGGTGGAAGGCGTGGTGGGGGCCGGGCCTTTGGCACTGGGCGCAATCGAAAAGGCTGGGCGCCCAGCCGGCGTGGGACATGGATTTGAGGAGGAAGGCGTCAAGAAGCAGGAGCGGATCGCCGTGCTGAAGCTTGTCGAGGACATCGACGCAGGCCTCGTAAAGGTAGGGATCGCCTGGGGCGTCGGCGGCGGCGAGGCGCTCGGCGGATTCGAGGGCGGCGCAGGCGGCGGTGTAGCGCTCGTAATCCTCGATGATGCGCGCGCCGAAGTAATCCACGGTATCGGCCTGGGAAATGGTGTAGAGGTTGCGGCCGGGATAAAGCTGCACGTCGAGGTTGACGAAGAGCTGCAGGCGGGAGCCGAAGCGCGACTTGGCGCGGCGGACTCCCTTGGCCACCCCGCGCACGAGGCCGTGGTGGCGGGTCAAGAGCACGATGATGCGGTCCGCTTCCCCGAAATCATAGGTGCGGATGACGAGGGCGCGGTCGCGGAAATTCTCCCGCACTTTAGAAGATCTCCTGCATTTAGAAGCCCAGGCGGCCCAGCGCCTTCGGGTCCGACTGCCAGTTCTTCAGAACCTTCATGCGCAGGTCAAGGTAGACGTTTTGGCCAAGGAGCTGAATGATTTCCTTGCGGGCGGTGCCCACGATGCGGCGGAAGCGGCGGCCGTCCTTGCCCTCAATGATGCGCTTCTGGCCGGGGCGCTCTAGGTAGAGGATGGCGTGGACGTTGAGGACATCGGGGCGTTCCTGGCTAGGCAGAATCTCATCGACCTCGACAGCGACCGAGTGCGGCAGCTCGTGCTTGAGGCCGGAGAGCGCGGCTTCGCGGATGAGCTCGGCGATGCGCTGGGACTGATCTTCATCGGTGACGTGGTCATCGGGGTAGAACTTGGGGCCTTCGGGGAGGTGGTCCACGATGACCTGGGTTAGCTCATCCAGCTGCACGCGCTCGGTGGCGGAGACCGGGATGACCACGGCATCGGGGTTCTCTTCGGCGAGCAGCTCGTGCAGGGCAAGCAGCTGGGCGCCAACCTGGTCCTTGGAGGCTTTGTCCAGCTTGGTCACGATGCCGATGATGGGGGTCTTCGGGGCGACTTTGCGGACGTTCTCGAGGATCCAGCGGTCGCCGGGGCCAATCTTCTCATCCGCGGGGATGGTCAGGCCGATGACGTCGACGTCCGCGTAGGTGTCCTTGACCACCTCGTTGAGGCGCTCGCCGAGCAGGGTGCGCGGGCGGTGCAGGCCGGGTGTGTCGACGAGGACGATCTGCGCATCCTCGCGGTGGACTAGGCCGCGGATGGGGTGGCGGGTGGTTTCCGGCTGGTCAGCGGTGATGGCGATCTTCTGCCCTACCAGGGCATTGGTCAGGGTGGACTTGCCGGTGTTGGGGCGGCCGACGAAGGACACGAAGCCGGAGCGGAAGCCCTCTGGCGTGTCGGTGTAGTGCGAATAGTCCGCGGCGGTGGCCTCGCCTTCTTCAGGCAGGTCCGCGAAGGCGGCGTCGAAATCGGTGCTCATATTGTTTTTCATCATAGCTCACGATTTCTGAATTCCCGCTCCCGCTGCGTGCAGGACAGAAGGTCCTTTTCGTTTGGTCCTCCTACTCTGGTCTCTTCTCTGTACAAAGGGACCACCTGTTGGCTGTTTTCGCGCGATAGGTGGTCCCTTTACGGTGCACAGGGACCACACTAAAGGGACCACCTGCTGATGGGCGGCGAATGCCGGCCGAACCTGCCCATGGACAGGGCTGGCGGGCGTGTGGCTGGGGGCTGGCGGGTGTGCCTGCACTTGGTTCTAGTCAGAGGGCATTAGTCATATGGTTTGTTTGCCCCCAAACGAACCATCCAGCCGCCCACAAAAGGTTTGTTTGCCCCCAAAGAAACCCTCTGACCTAAACCATCTGAGTAGAACCATGTGGCTGGAAGCAATGTCGCAGTCTTGAGGCGAGAAAGCCACGTCCGGGTAGGGCGGGAGTCGACTGCAAAAAGGGATCAGCCGGATGGCGCCTACCACAAGACCTCCGCTAGAAGGCATCCGGTGAAAGGCATCTTCCACAAGGCGTCGGTCAAAAGGCATTTCTGGTAGTGAAAACGCCTTTTGACTGATGCCTTCTGCGAAATGCCGTTTGCGGGACACCTTTGGCAGGGCCCAAGGCTCAAAATGAGATACAAGTCAAGGCCAAGGCAAATACGCGAGACCGCGAAGGCGCGCGGTCGGCGGTTGCGGATTGGAGGCTAGAGCTCCTCGACGTGGAACTGCAGGCGCGGGTTAGCAAAGACGTCCTGGGACTCAATGAGCTGCAGCTCGCGGGCGTCGGCCTCGTAGGTGGTGTGCAGCAAATCGTAGACCGAGGAGGCGGTGCGCTTGAGCGCTTCCTTTGCATCGTGCGTTTCCACGTAGTGGCCGGTGAAAAGCGAGGCCGTGACATCGCCCGAACCATTGCGCTTGAACGGCAGCTTGGGGGTGGTCACCAGGAAGGCGCGCTCACCGTCAACGGCGAGCATCTCAATCTCATCCTCACCGGTTTCCGGGCGCTGCACCGAGGTCACCAGCACGGTCTTCGGGCCGATCTCCTGAGCGCGCTTCACCGCGGCGAGGGTCTGCTCCAAGGTTCCCACCTCGGAGTCGGTCAGGTAGCCCAGCTCAAACTGATTCGGGGTGATGATGTCCGCGACCGGAACGACCTTATCGCGCAGCAGCGGCGGGATTTCATCCGAGACGAAGCAGCCGGACTTGGCGTTGCCCATCACTGGGTCGCAGGCGTAGAGGGCCTTGGGGTTCACCGCCTTGATGCGGTTCACAGCATCCACAATGGCACCGGCGATGTCCGGACCGCCCTGGTAACCGGACAAGATGGCGTCGATGCGCGGGAAGGCGCCACGCTTCTCGATGCCATCCACAATCGCCGTGACCTCTTCCGCCGGGATCATCGGCCCGCCCCAATCGCCATAACCGGTGTGATTGGAGAAGTTCACCGTGTGGATAGGCCACACCTCATGGCCAGCACGCTGAAGGGGAAAGACTGCTGCGGAGTTGCCCACGTGGCCGAAGGTGACGTGGGACTGGATGGAGAGGATGTTCATAATCCCCTATTGTGCTACTCCCCACCACGCACCTCAACGTTAGGGCTACTTTAAATGCCGCCGCCGGGAACTTCCTTATCCAGCTCGGCACGCTCGGCGGCGTCCGGGAAGGCCTTCGGGCCAGAAGGCTTGGGCTGGTAGCTCACGCCGCGTGCTGCCAGGTCCTCATACCAGTCCGCCAACAGCTCGTTCTGCAGGCCGAACATTTCCTTCTCCTCCGCGGCGGTCGTGTGGTCATAGCCCAGCAGGTGCAGGCAACCATGCACGGTCAACAAAGCCAGCTCGTGGCCCAGTGAGTGGCCGGCCGCCGTGGCTTGGCGCTGGGCAAACTCCGGGCAAAGCACAATATCGCCCAGCATCGCAGGGCCGGCCTCCACCGCGTCCGGGCGGCCTGCGGTAGCGCCCGGGGTGAGCTCATCCATGGGGAAGCTCATAACGTCGGTCGGGCCTTCCAGGTCCATCCAGCGCACGTGCAGCTCCGCGATGGTATCCAGGTCCACCGCGGTAATCGTGCACTCGGCATCCGGATTCACGTCGAGGCGGCCGAGGGCATAAGAGCAGACGTCGATCAGCATCTCCTCGTTGACGCCGTCATAACCGGACTCGTTGATGAATTCAATGCTCATTTCTTCTCCTCCTGCTCAGCAAAGTTATCGTAGGCCTCGACAATGCGCCCGACCAGCTGGTGGCGCACCACATCAGCAGAGCCCAGCTCCGCGAAGTGAATATCCGGCACGCCCTTCAGGATGCGGCGCACCAGACGCAGCCCAGAGACCTGACCACCGGGCAAGTCCACCTGGGAAATATCGCCGGTCACCACAATGGTGGAGCCAAAGCCCAAACGAGTCAGGAACATCTTCATCTGCGCCGGCGTGGTGTTTTGGGCCTCGTCGAGGATGACGAAGGCATCGTTGAGCGTGCGGCCGCGCATATAAGCCAGGGGCGCGACCTCGATGATGCCGGCCTCCATGAGCTTCGGAATCATCTCCGGGTCAATCATGTCCCGCAAAGCGTCGTACAGCGGGCGCAGATAAGGATCGATCTTGTCGTTCAAAGTGCCAGGCAGAAAGCCCAGCTTCTCCCCCGCTTCCACGGCCGGGCGGGTCAGGATAATGCGGCTGACCTGCTTGGCGCGCAGGGCCTGCACGGCCTTGGCCACCGCCAAGTAAGTCTTACCGGTACCGGCCGGACCGATACCGAAGACAATCGTGTTCTCATCGATGGCCTGCACATAGCGCGACTGCCCAAGAGTCTTCGGCCGCACAGCCTTGCCGCGGCGCGAGACGATATCGGCCGCGAGCGTCTCGGACACAGACGCCGGGGCCTCCACGGCCACCAGGTCCAGGGTGTGCTTAACGGTATCCGTGCTCACCGGATGGCCGCGGCGCGCGATGGCCTCGAGCTCCTCTAAGACCTTGCGCGCACGGGCTACCTCATAATCGGGGCCGGCGGCAGTAATGGTGGTACCGCGGGCAAAGAGGTCCACGCCCACGAGGTTGCCCAAAACGCGCAGGTTATCGTCCGCCGGGCCGAGCACCGTGGCTAGGTAGGCGGAATCGAGATCAAACTTGGTGGTGATAATAGGCACGCCCAAAAGGCTACCAGCGCGCGGTCAGGGTGCCGATGCTGGCCAAGGCCACCATGCTTGCCGACGCCGTCCGCAACACCTCCGGCCCCAACTTGATCGCCGTCGCACCGGCGTCCTGCAGGCGGGCTAGTTCCTCCGCACCGATGCCGCCCTCCGGGCCCACCAGCAGGTAGATCGTCTCGGCGGAGCCGAGGTCCTCTAGGTCCTTGAGACGGATCTCCGCCTCCTCGTGGAGAACCAAGGCTCGTGCACCCGAAATCTCCTGGCACAGTTGACGCGTGGTCAGCGGGCCGCGCACCGCCGGTACGCGCACTCGGCGCGATTGCTTGGCGGCAGCCACGGCCGCGGATTCCCACTTGGCTAGCGCCTTCGGGGCCTTCTTCGCATCCCACTTGGACACGCAGCGATCCGCCTGCCAGGCAATGATCTCATCCGCCCCGGCCTGGGTGGCCAGGTCGACGGCGAGCTCGGCGCGCTCCGACTTCGGGATGGCCTGGACCACCACGACGCGTGGGGAGGGCTCGGGGATGATCACGAGGTCGTCGACAAGCGCAGCCAGCGTGTCCTTGCCCTGCGTATCGGTGATGGTGGCGGTGGCGCGGCGCCCGGAGCCGTCGATAAGCACCAGGCTCTCGCCCGGGGCCATGCGCTTGACGGTGACCGCGTGGCGGCCCTCCGCGCCATCAAGGCCCACGGGCTGGCCGACTTCAGCGAGGGACAGGTCCGGGTGGAGGAAGACGGGCAAAGACATTAGCGGCGGAACTTATCGCGGAAGCGGCTAAAGAGGGACTCGCCCTGGCCATCCCCGGCACGGTGCACCTCGGTGCCGCCGTGGCCGGCGTTGCGGACCTTCTCCAGTGCCTCGCGGGTCTTCTTATCCAGGTCAGTCGGGACGACAACGTCCACGTGGGCGTGAAGGTTGCCAAAGCCGTCCGTGCGCAGGCGCGGCATGCCTTTCCCCTGGAGGGTGATGGACTCGCCCGGCTGGGTGCCCGGCGCGATATCGATGGTGAGCTCTTCGCCGTCGAGCTGCTCGACGGTACAGGAAGCACCCAGCGCGGCATCCACCATGGGCACGCGCACGGTCAGGTGCAGGTCATCGGCGTTGCGCTCGAAGACGGGGTGCGGCTCGGTGTGCACCTCGACGTAGAGGTCACCGGCGGGGCCGCCGCCGTGGCCGACCTCGCCCTGGGACGCCATGCGGATGCGCATGCCATCACCAATGCCGGCGGGGATATTCACCGTAATATCGCGGCGCTTGCGCACGCGGCCATCGCCGCCGCAGTGGCCACAAGGATCGGTGACTACTTCGCCGAAGCCGTAGCACTTCGGGCAATCGCGGGTGGTCATCATGTTGCCCAGCATGCTGCGCTGGACCTCTTGGACCTGGCCCATGCCGCCGCAGTGATCACAGGTCACCGGCTTGGACTTGGACTCAGAACCGGTTCCCTCACAGCGGTCACAGACAACAGCGGTATCCACCTTGACCTGCTGCTTGACGCCGCTATAGGCCTCCTCGAGGGTAATAGTGGTGCGCAGGAGCGCATCATCGCCCGGCTGCACGCGGGAACGCGGGCCGCGGGAAGCTGCTCCCCCACCGAAGAACTCGGCAAAGATATCCCCGAGGCCACCGCCACCGAAACCACCAAAGCCGCCGCCCTGGGCCGCGCGCTCCTCCATGGGGTCACCACCCATGTCCACAACCCGGCGCTTCTGCGGATCCAGCAGAACTTCCTGTGCAAGGGAGGCCTCGCGGAACTTCTCCGCGGCTTCTTCATCGCCCGGGTTGACGTCCGGGTGGTACTTGCGCGCCAGCTTGCGGTAGGCCTTCTTAATCTCGGCGTCGGACGCCGACTTTTCTACTCCAAGAATGCCGTAGTAGTCACGAGCCACGTACTGTCATCCTTCTATATCTCGTTGATTCTAAATCTAATCCGACGGGCCAGCTTACTCGCCCGCCAAAATTTCACTCACATAGCGTGCAACGGCAGAGACCTTGGAGATTGTTCCCGAGTAGTCCATATATGTCGGCCCGACAACACCTAACCCGCCAAGCGCCGCCGCATCCTCGCCGGTGCCGAAACCATAGCGCGTGGCCACGACGGAGGTTTGGCGCAGCTCATCGGCTTCGTTTTCCTCACCGATAGAGACCGATACGTTGCCTAAGTCCGGCACACGGGCCAGCAGCTTGAGTACCACGACCTGCTCTTCGAGCGCCTCGATGATCGACGGCAGACCCTCGGGCAAGGCCACGCGGGTGAGATTGGACGTACCCGCCATGATCAGGCGATCGGAGGGCTGCTCCACGAGGGTCTCAATCAGCGTCGTCGCCGCCTTGAGGAGGTGAGGGCGGATGTCGGCCGGGGAGTCGTCGACAAGCGCGGCCAGCTCCACCGAGGCTTCCGTGAGCGTTTTTCCCTCCAGGGCGGTGTTGAGGATATCGCGCAGGCGGTGGGTCTGCTCGGGGTCGATGACATCATCGAGCTCCACATTGCGCTGATCAACGCGCCCATTATCCGTAATGAGCACCAAGAGCAGACGCACCGGTGATAGTGCGACGACCTCGCAATGTTTGACGCGGGAGACCTTGAGGTTCGGCATCTGTACGACGGCCGCTTGCTTAGTTACCTGGGCCAGCAGCTGGACAGACCGGCGCAGCACGTCTTCCAAATCCACGCCGCCCTCGAGGAAGGTGAGCATGGCGCGGCGCTCGGCCTTGGAAAGCGGCTTGACATCGTGCAGCGTATCGACGAACTGGCGGTAGCCCTTCTGCGTGGGCACGCGCCCGGAGCTGGCGTGTTCTTGGGCGATGAGCCCTTCGGCTTCGAGCACGGCCATGTCATTGCGAATCGTCGCCGAGGACACGCCCAGCTGGTAGCGCTCGAGCAGGGCCTTGGAGCCGACGGGCGATTGTGAGGCGATGTAGTCCGCGACGATGGCGCGCAGGACCTCTTGGCGGCGGGCATCGGTGGAGCTAGACATGTCTTTAAGGCTATCCGTTCTGGCGGGCAAGTGTGGACGCTGGTGCCAATCTTCCTAGGCACGCTGGCAGTCCGCCACAACTTCCGGGTGGTTCCATAATGTGCTTCAAGAAGGGTTCATCATGCGCTTCCAGATAGCTCGAATACTGATGGTCCTTACGGATGGTCCCTTTAGTCTGGTCTCTTATCGGTGCAAAGAGACCATCTGCGGGCGCCTTTCCTGCGATAGATGGTCCCTTTTCGCCGTAAAGGGACCAAAGCAAGAGGACCCAACTATAGGGACCATTTTGTGAGTCAAGCCCGCCAACGGGGGCGCGGAGGCAAACTAGCGGGCAGTGTCTTCCGCGACGAGGAGGTCAGTGATGATGCCATCCGCGAGCAGGCGGCCAGCCTTGGTCACGCGGAGGCGGTCCTCGGCGCGCTCGAGCAGGCCGCGCTCGATGAAACGCGCGGCCACGGGCTCAGCCGCCGGCGCGAGCCAGGAAGCGGGGATGCCCTCGCGCAGGCGCAGCCCCAACATGATGCGCTCGGTATGGCGGTCAGCCTCCGTGAGCTGCTCGCGCTCCTTCACCGGCAACTCGCCCTCACCTACCGCCTTGATGTAGGTCCGCGGGTTCTTCACGTTAAAGAAGCGCTCGTTGCCCAAGTGCGAATGGGCGCCCGGACCCGCGCCCCACCAATTGCCGTCCACCCAATAGATGCGGTTGTGCTGGCACTCCCCACCCGGCTTGGCCCAGTTGGAGACCTCGTACCACTCGAAACCTTCAGCTTCGAGCGTGGAGGAGATCATCTCATAGCGCCGGGCCAGCACGTCCTCATTTGGGGCGGGCAGCAAGCCCTTGGACACCTTGCGGGCCATACGCGTGCCGTCCTCCACAATGAGTGAATACGCGCTGATGTGATCCACCCCGGTCTCCAGGGCGCGCTCCAAGGTCAGGGCAACGTCGGCGTCCTCTTCTGTCGGCGTGCCATAAATCATGTCCAAGTTAACGTGCTCGAAGCCCGCGGCAATGGCCTCGCGGGCGGCATCGAAGGCGCGGCCCGGCGTGTGGGCTCGCTCCAACACGGCAAGCACCCCTGGGGAGGCGGATTGCATGCCCAGGGAGAGGCGGGTAAAGCCGGCGTCGAGAAGCCCGGCGAAGTACTCCGGCGAGGTGGATTCCGGGTTGGATTCCGTGGTGACCTCCGCGCCTGGGGCGAGGCCGAAGGTGTCGCGGATCTTCGACAAGACACGGCCCAGGCCGTCCGCGCCCAGCAGGCTCGGCGTGCCGCCGCCAATAAAAACCGTTTCGGCCTCACGCCCCACCTGCGCCGCCGCCATATCCAGTTCCTTCTCCAGCGCAGCCAGATAACCGCTGGTCAGATCCCCTCCCAGCTCACCGGGCGTATAGGTGTTGAAATCGCAATAGCCACAGCGGGAGGCACAGAAGGGAACGTGAATATAAAGACCGAAGGGATCCATGGGGAACAAAATAACCGACTAAGCCGTTGAAGCGGTAGTCTATAGTGCATATTTGCAATCCCCGATAGTTAAGAAAGGCCCCCTTTTTCGTGGAACCTCCGAGTCGATGTCCCCACCGCCTACGTAAGGCGGTGGGGTAAGCCGTGTTATCTGCCATCCTGATGATTGTGGCGGGTTTCGCCGTCATCGCTCTCATTATCGTGGCTAACGCCTACTTCGTGGCGCAGGAATTCGCCTTCATGTCGGTGGACCGCACACAGCTGCGCCAGCGCGCGGCGACCGGGGATAAGCCCGCGGAGCGCGCCTTAAAAATCACGCAAAAGACCTCCTTCATGCTCTCCGGTGCGCAGCTGGGTATTACGATTACGGGCCTGCTCATTGGTTATGTGGCCGAGCCCCTCGTGGGCCAAGGCCTAGGCCAGCTGCTCGGCGGCGTGGGCGTGCCCACGGGCGTGTCCGTCGCCATCGGCACGGTCACCGCGCTGGCGGTGTCGACAGTTCTCACGATGCTCTTCGCCGAGCTCTTCCCCAAGAACTACACCATCGCCGCCCCCATGAAGTCGGCGCTGTGGCTGTCCGCGTCCACCATGTGGTACCTGCGGATTTTCGGATGGCTGGTCCACTTCTTCGAGTACTCCTCTAACGCCCTGCTCAAGGTTTTCGGCATCGAGCCGGTGGAGGACGTTGATTCTTCCGCCACCACCGATGACCTGGAATCCATCGTGGATGCCTCCCACGAGGCCGGCGACTTGGATGAGGACACCTACCTGGTCCTCGACCGCCTCCTCGATTTCCCCGAGCACGATGTCGGGCACGCCATGATTCCGCGCTCGCGCGTGGATGTCATCGAGCCGGAGACCACCATCGGTGAAGTGCGCGAGATGATGTCGGAAAACCACACGCGCTACCCCATCATCGACGATGAGCACAATCCCATCGGCGTGGTGCACCTCTACGATGTGCTGGGCACTGAGCTGCCTCCGGCCACCCCGGCTCGAGAAATCATGAAGGAACCCGTGGTGGTGCCGGAGCTCATGCCGCTTCCCGACGTCGTCACAGAGCTTCGCGACGCCGACGAGAAACTCGCCTGCGTCATCGACGAATACGGTGGCTTCGTCGGGATTGTGACCATGGAGGACCTAGCCGAGGAAATCCTTGGTGATGTCACCGACGAGCACGACCTCGAAGAGACCGAAGAAATCACCGAGCAGGACGAGACGCACTGGATCGTCGACGGTGACACGCCCATCGACGAGATCGAGCGCGCCATCGGCCACGACCTGCCAGAGGGCGATTTCGAGACCGTCGCCGGCCTGCTCATCGCGCACTCCGGCACGCTACCGGAGGAGGGCGAGGAGCTTTCCATCGAGCTCGAGGCCGAACCGGAAGACTGGGTCGACGGCGACGAGGCCCCCACCCGCACGCTCAACGTGCGCGTCGAGGAAATCGACCGCCACGTCCCCTCCGTCCTGGCACTCGAGCTGGTGGAGGAATTCCCGGAAGGAGAAGATGACTAATGACTGATACCTGGTGGTTCAACCTCCTTATCACTCTGCTCATCATCGCCGCTTCCGCCTTCTTCGTGGTCATCGAGTTCTCCCTCATGGGTGCGCGCCGCAACCGGTTGGAGGAGACCGCGGAATCCTCGGCGGCTTCGCGCGCGGGCCTACGCTCGCTTAATGAGCTGACCGTCATGCTGGCCGGCGCCCAGCTGGGCATTACCGCCGCGACCTTCGTCCTGGGTGCCGTGACCAAGCCCTGGGTCCATCACCTGCTCATGACCCCGCTGGAGGCTCTCGGCCTGCCGCTGGGCGTTGCTGACGTCATTTCCTTCCTGCTAGCCCTGTTCGTCGTGACCTTCCTGCACTTGGTCATCGGTGAAATGGCTCCGAAATCGTGGGCCATCGCCCACCCAGAGACCGCCCTGCAGCTCATTGCGGTGCCCGCCCGCGGCTTCATCTGGCTCTTCCGTCCGCTGCTGCTCTGGATCAACAAGATGGCCAACAAGCTGGTGACGATGACCGGCGAAGAACCCGTCGACCGTGCTGGTGCCGCCGGCTATGACGCGGAGACCCTGCGGCACCTCGTCGAGCACTCGCGCCTGACGGGCACGCTTGACGACGACTCCGCCAACCAGATCACCGGCGTCATCGAACTGGAAGCCGCCACCGCGGCGCAGCTGGCCCGCGAGCACGGCTCGGAAATCCTGCCACTTTCCTCCGATGCCACCGTGGCTGAGCTTCATGACCTCGTGGTGCGCAAATCCATCATGCGCGTGCTGGTCTACCCGCGCACCTCGCGCATCCCGCGCATCGTCCACGTGCGCGATACCCTGCTGGCGGACCCGGACACCCCGGTGCTGGATTTCTCCCGCCCAGCACTAGCTGTAGGCTCCTCCTCCACCGTGCAGAAGACTCTGGACCAGATGCGCGCTCGCAACGAGCAACTCGTCGTCGTGGGCAAGCCCACCAAGGACAAGACGGTGTGGATTTTGACCTGGGATGACATCATGGGTCAGCTGTGGCCGCAGATTACGGAGCAGCTGGACCAGGCCGTGCCGGCGTCGAAGAACCCAGGGGTCTAGCGCTTACGCGCTAGACGATGACACACGAAGCTAAGCGTGGCACAGGAAGCTAAACGGTGGCACGCAAAGTTATTCGTGCCACACTAGCAACGAAGAGCGCCACCGAGAGAGGGAATCTCGGTGGCGCTCTTCGTAGGTAATCCTTGTGCGTTGGCAACAAGGAAGTCTGTAATGCGGCGACTAGGCGGTCGTGGCGGCCTTCTTCTGGCGCTTGGCGCGCACACGGGCAACGACGGCGTCAATACGCGCGCGCTCCTCTAGGAAGGGCGGCGGGTTATGCCCACGCATGGTGCGCACGAAGGCGGGGTGCGCCTCAACGACGGTGTGACGCCAAGCCTGCACGGCGATGAGCGCGGACTCGCCGGCTCGCTTGTACAGGTTCGGCAAGGAGACCACATCGAGGTTGCGGGCCACGGCGTCGGTTTGCGCCAGCACGTACTCGACGAGCTCGCGCAGGTAGGCGGCCACCGCGGCGGTGCGGCCACGCAGGGTTTCTGCCAGCTCCGAGACCACAACGGGCGGGCCGGAGATGGGCAGGCCCTCAGCCAATGCGCGGGCGGTAAGCTGCTTGGGCTCCTCGACATCATTGTCACCGGAGGAAGCAGCGGAGATGGTGCCGGACTTCAGCCCGGAGACCAGCGCGTGGCGCAAGCCGATGAGCTCGCCCACGCAGCGCCCGGAATCCACGCGGGCGTCCTCGACGATGTCCCCCAGCTCAGCCAAGCAGTCGAGGGAAAGTTCATCATCCCAGTCCTCGATGGCCTCGATGAGGTGCTCGATGTAGTCAACGACTTCGTCGCCGATGTTATAGATTTCTTGGGTCAGCTCACGGTGGCGCAGCTCGGCTGCGATTTTGTGCATAGGCTACCCTTTCCGCGAGAACCTCTAGTTGAGGTTTAGAGTTTTTCTGACCCCGCTGACTCTATTAGAGATTCTCCCGTGGGTCTGCGCGACACTCCGAAGGAATTCACAGACTCCGTCCAGCGGCTGCATTCCGCCGGACCGTACCTGCGCCGACGTTACTTCTTGCCGGCGTAGAGGCGCTCGATATCCGCTGCGTAGCGCTGCGCCACGACATAGCGCTTCACCTTCATCGTGGGGGTGAGCTCGTTGCTTTCCTCGGTGAGGTCCTGGTCGAGGATGACGAACTTCTTGATGCCCTCGGCGTGGGAGACCGTAGCGTTGACCTGGTTGATGGCGTCCTGGATATCCGCGCGCAGTGCCGGATCCGCTGCCACCTCACGCATGCCCTTGGTCGCAGAAATGTTGTGATCGGCCTTCCAGCGCTTGAGCGCATCCTCATCGAGTGTGAGCAAGACGCCGATGAACGGCTTGCCGTCGCCGACCACCATGGCCTGGGAAATCAGCGGGTGGGAGCGCAGGATATCTTCCATCGGCCCCGGCGAGACGTTCTTACCGCCAGCGGTGACGATGAGGTCCTTCTTGCGGCCGGTGATAACGAGTTTGCCGTCCTCATCAATCTCACCCAGGTCACCGGTGTTGTACCAACCGTCCTGCAGGGCGTTCTCGGTGGCCTCCTCGTTCTGCCAGTAGCCCTTGAAGACGATATCGCCCTTGATCATGATCTCGCCGTCGTCATTAATGCGCAGCGTCGTTCCACCGAGCGGCGGGCCGACGGTACCGATGGACTGGTCCACGAAGTCCACGGCGGCGGCCGCAGCGGTCTCCGTGAGCCCGTAGCCCTCATAGATGGTCACGCCGATGCCGCGGTACCAGTGCAACAGGTCCTGCGAGATGGCCGAGCCACCGGAGATACAGTACTTGACTTCGCCGCCCATGGCCTGACGAATGGCGCCGTAGACCAGCTTGTCATAGGCCTTGCGCTTGGCCTTAAGAACTCGGTTGGGCCCCTCCGGGGTATCCAGTGCCTTCGAGTACTCGATGGCGACCTTCTCTGCACGGTCGAAGATGGCGCCCTTGACTGCAGAAGAACCGTGGGCCTTGGCGGAAGCGCCGTTGCGAACCTTTTCAAAGACGCGCGGCACACCCAGGATCAGGTTCGGGCGGGAACGCGCGAACTCGATGGTGATGGTGCCAAAGTCGGACCAGTGATTCTGGGACGCACCACCGATGGTGACCGCGAGGGACACCGCACGGCTAAAGACGTGCGCTAGCGGCAAAAAGGTCAGAACGTGGGAGCCCGGCACGGCGATGGCACCGATTGGGTTGGTCAGCAGGCCGCGCGCTTCAGCGAGCCAGTTGCGGTGGGTCAACATGCAGCCCTTGGGCCGTCCGGTGGTGCCGGAGGTGTAGACCAGCGAGGCCACGTCATCGGTAGCTGTGGCCTCGATGCGCTGGTCGACAGTATCGTCACTGACATCACGGCCTTCAAACTTCAGGGTATCGATGGCGGAAGAGTTGATCTCTAGGATGCGGCGCAGCTGGGAAGGAGAGCCGTGCAACTGTGGGGTGCCATCCTCTTGCAGCTTCAGGTGCTTGACCAGCTCGGAGTGCTCGCGGGTTTCCGTAATGGCCAGGATGGCCCCGGAATCCTCGATGATCCACTGGACCTGGGACATGGACGAAGAGGGGTACACCGGAACGGAGATAGCACCGGCCGCCCAGATGGCGTAGTCCAATAGGGACCACTCATAGCGGGTGGTAGAGATAAGCGCCACGCGGTCGCCCTGCTCCACGCCGAAAGCGATGAGGCCCTTGGCCACCGCGTAGACTTCCTCCACAAATTCCTTGGCGGTGACGTTGATCCACTCATAATTCGCGGGGCGGGTAAACAGCACGCCATGTGGGCGGGCGTGCGCCGTGGCCATCATGGCGGTAAGGCAGGTCTCCCCGTCTTTGATCTCGAACTCCACTTTCGTGTGCGCTTCATTCAAAGTCACAGTTGTGTCCTTTCCCACAAAAATTAAATTCCAGCCCACTCTACCAATCGGATTTCTCCCGCGCGCAGGGAGGGCGTGGCACAATTGGGGGATGTGACTACCCGTGATCTGCTTCAAGAACTTGCCCAACGCCACGGTGTGGCCTGCGAGTATACCGCCCAGAACGGACAGCCCGTCTACGTCAGCGATGAGACAATCACCTATACGCTGCGTGCACTCGGCGTCTCTATTTCAGACCGTCCGGACGATGAGGAGCTGACCCAAGCCCTGTTCGAGGACTACCTCGAACGCGCCTCCCGCCCGCTGCCGCCCTGCGTGGTGGCCCGCGAAGGCGCCGAAAAGTCCTTTGCCGTCCACGTCCACGACGGCGACCCCGTCACCGTCACCATCGAGCTGGAAAACGGCGAGACGCGGCCGACCTACCAGGATCCGAACGACGCCCCGGCTGCCGACGTCGCCGGGACCATGTGGGGCGAGGCCAGCTTCCACGTTCCCGGGGACCTGCCCTTAGGTTTTCACAAGCTGCGCTTGTCCTCGCCCGGCATCGGCGAACACGAATGCCCGCTCATCGTCGTGCCGAATCACCTCAGCACGGCGGATCGCTACCTTGACCACCCCGCGGCGGGTGCCATGGCGCAGCTGTATTCGGTGCGCTCGGAAAAGTCCTGGGGCATGGGTGACTTCGGGGACCTCGCCGAGTTGGCGGAGACCTTGGCTCCCGATTATGACTTCCTCCTTATTAACCCACTGCACGCGGGCGAGCCAATCCCGCCAGTGGAGGATTCGCCCTACCTGCCCACCACGCGGCGTTTCATCAACCCGATTTACATCCGCATCGAGGATATTCCGGAGCTGAAGCTGCTCAGCCCGGAGCTTCAGGAGGACGTCGCCGAGCTCGCCGCCGAGTTCCGCGAACGCAACCGGTCTGCCGAAGAGATCGACCGTGATTCCATCTTCGAGGCCAAGCTGCAGGTGCTGCAGGAGCTCTTCAACCAGGAGATGACCCCGGAACGCCGCACCGCTTTTAGTGAATACCAGCGCCGCGAAGGCCGCGGGCTGCGCAACTTCGCGCTGTGGTGTGCAGAGACTGAGCTGGATCGCCACAGTGGCCGCCGCCACGCGCTGAGCCTCGATGTCAACGACTTGGCCGAGTTCTATTCCTGGCTGCAGTTCCTCTGCGATGAGCAGCTCGATGCCGCCCAGCGCCGCGCGCTCGACGCCGGCATGAGCATCGGCCTTATCACCGATATGGCCGTGGGCATCCACCCCGCTGGTGCCGATGCCGTCAACCTCTCCGAGTACCTGGCTCCCCAGTGCTCGGTGGGTGCTCCGCCGGATGACTATAACCAGCAGGGCCAGGACTGGTCGCAGCCGCCGTGGCACCCGGTCCGTCTGGCAGAGGCCGGCTACGAGCCGTGGCGCGATTTGCTGCGCACGATGCTGGGCAACGCTGGCGGTCTGCGCGTCGACCACGTGCTGGGCTTGTTCCGCCTGTACTGGATCCCGCGCCACTCCACCCCGCTCAACGGCACCTACGTGACCTATGACTGGGAAGCCATGCTCGGCATCCTCGCGCTCGAGGCCGAGCGCGCCGGCGCGGTCCTCGTCGGCGAAGACCTGGGCACCCTGGAGCCCTGGGTGCAAAATGCATTGCGCGATATGGGAGTACTCGGCACCACTATCATCTGGTTTGAACACGCCAACGAAGGCCCCACCCCGCGCCCGCAGGATCAATACCGCCACATGGCGATGTCCTCTGTAGGCACGCACGATCTGCCGCCAACGCTCGCCTTCCTGCGCGGCGACCACATCGCACTGCGCGCCCGCCTGGGCCTGTTGACCCGCCCGGTGACGGAGGAAGAGGCCGAGGACCGTGCATGGCAGGAGGAGGTCAAGGATAACCTGCAGGCCTATGGCATGTTGGAGAACCGCGAGAACGAAGAGGACGTGCTGGTTGCCCTGCACCGCTACATTGCGGGAACCCCCTCCGCACTGACGGTCACCAACGTGGTGGATATGGTCGGTGACGTGCGCGCGCAAAACCAACCGGGCACGACGAAGGACCAGTACCCCAACTGGTGCATCCCGCTGTGCAACACCGCCGGCGAGCCAGTCCTCCTGGAGGATCTTCCGAAGCAGGAGCTCTACCAGCGCCTCGCCCAAGCCGCCAAGAGGCCAGGGGCCGAGCACTAAAGGAGTGCTACAGGACGACGCCCACCACAGCCACCACGACGATGAGCGCGATCATCAGCCACAGGGTCACGCTCACTCGGGATTTAGGCAGTGCCCGCTTGCGGTGGACGTGTTCGGAGCGCTCAGGGTCCCAGAGGCCTTCGCGGTGATCATCGGGAGTCATGGTCATTTATCCTAGTCCGCCCCTCCACGAGTGTGTACACGCGGTCGATGGCCCACATCAACCCCCACCCCATCACGGTTGCGGCCGGCACTGCGGTGACGGCAAGCACCGCCATTTGCGCCCACACCGGCGCCTGCACGAGCCATTCCATGCCCTCAGGGTAGCCTGTTGTGCATGAGCCGTGCACCTTTCACCGTCACCTGCCCCGCGGGCACCATCACCGGCTACCTCGATGAGGACGTGGCCCATTTCCATTCCATCGAGTACTCCCATATCCCCGGGGATTTTGAGAACCCTGAGCCCGCACCGCCACGTGACCAGGATGCGCGCACCCCGCACCCGGAGAAGATCGCGCTGACCATCACCACCCCCGCACCCGGCAGCCGCGCGACGTTCCTGGCGCCGACGTTGGTCTACATCCACGGCGGCCGCTATGAGCACGGTTCCCACGAGGATCCCCGGGCAGAGGGCACGCCCACTGCGCAGGCGGGCATTGTCCACGTGCAGCTAGGCTACCGCGTGGGGCTGCCGGGGCTAGCCCGTTTCCGCGATGACGAGCCTGACCGCTACCGCGCCATCGAGGACCTGCAGCTGGGCTTGGAATGGATCCAGAACAACATCGAGGCCTTCGGCGGCGATCCCACCAACGTCACCATCTTGGGCCAGTCCGCCGGAGCCAACGCCGTGCTGTGGCTGTGTCGGCGCGACCACTACCGCGGGGCGTTTCGGCGGGCGCTGGCTCTGTCCCCCGGCTTCCCGCGCGAGAGCTTCGAGGAACGCAGCGCCACGCTGCGTCAGGTAATGAAGAAGCCCATCACGCGTTCCTCGCTCGCGGCGATGAGCCAGGAGGAGCTCGCCGCCGGCTACGCCAAGTTCCGCAAGAAGTACAGTCTCGATATGGCGCTGGGCCCCGCCCCGCTGGAGTGTGGGCAGCTTGCCGACGTCCCCCTCATCCTCGCCAGCACCCGCGACGAGTTCTACAACATCCCAGCCACGCAGAAGGTCGACCGCTCCCCTTTCCGCGCCCTCATCCTGCGCTATGCGGCGCCGCGCTTCGGCTTCCCCCGCAACGGCTTCACGCCCTGGTATCAGGTGGCGCAGCACATGGACAAGGAGCGCCCGATGGGCCGGATGGTGGGTGATTCCATCATCCGCCGCTGGGCGGCAGAGGTAGCGGAGAAGGCGCCGGGTAAGACCTGGATGGTGGAATTTACTCGTTCTTCCGGCCCGGCGCTGCATTGCGAGGAGCTGCGCCCGCTCTTCGGCAGAACGCCTCTGGCCCAGTGGCTACAAGATTTTGTGCGCACAGGCGAGCCCGGATTCGAGGCCTACCGCCCGGAGCATGCTATCTGGGAATACAACCTGGATAACGGCGAGAACCGCGTGGCCTACGCCAGCTTGGATTATATTTCGGCGGCCTTTGCCCAGGATGGCAGCCTGCTCTAGGCCATCAGGGCCGCGCGCAGCGGCTGGTGGGTCAGCTCCTCCACCATCCACGGGCTAAAGGCGAACGGCGTGGCGTCGACGGCGGCGAGCACGTCGCGCACTGGCGCCCACGCGAAGGAGTCGACCTCCTCTGGGTTTGGCGTCGGATCATCTTCGGTCTCGAAGAGGTAGACCGGGCAAATTTCATTCTCCACCACGCCGGAAGAATCCACGGCGCGGTAGGCAAAATCCGGAAGCACCAAGCGCGGCGTGCCGCTCAGGCCAAGTTCGAACTGGGCCCGGCGTATGACGGCGTCGGCAGTCGGCTCATCCGGGCCCGGGTGCCCGCAGAAGGAATTGGTCCACACGCCGGGCCAGGTCAGCTTGGACAGGGCGCGGCGGGTCAGCAGCAGCTGGCCATCGCGCACCACCCAGGCGGAGAAAGCAAAGTGCAGCGGAGTATCCGCGGTGTGTATGGCGGCCTTGTCAGCGGTGCCGGCGGGTGTGCCCTCCGGCGAGGCTAGAACGACGAGTTCCGTCATAGATTGAGATCTCCTACAAAGCGCACGTTGCCGATGCTAAAGCGCGCGTTCCACAAGTTTCCGGGGGCAACGTTATAGACATACTGAAGGTTGGTGGATGCACCGGCGCCCAGCGGGTGATCCAAGCCCGGCGCGGCCAGGTCCACGTTGACCTCCGGGTCATAAGGGACGGGATCCACGGTGGCCCAGCCGCCGTTGCCGTCGGCGCGCTCTAAGGTGGGTTCCGCGAGGGCGTCGGCAGGCAGGGGCAACTCGTTGAGGTTGTGAATCTTCACCGTCAGCACCGTTCCGCCGCCGCCGGAGTACAGCCCCTGGAGCTCGAACTCCACGTTGAGCCCCTCATCTTTGACGGGTGCCGCCAGGTTGGAGGTGACCTCATGGGTGTCGACATCCTTGGCCTCAAAGGTCGGCGGCTCCGAGCTAGACACCACGATGTTGTCCTGCGGGCCCACGTCCGGCGGCTGGAGGATGCTGCAGCCTGACAAGGCAGCCAGACACAGCGGGGCGCACGCTAGGGGGAGGTATTTCTTCACCGCGGATCCTTTTCCATCACGACTTCGGTTTCTCCCCTACCTTAGTCGACGGGTTGGATATTCCTATTAAGGGCGTAACATCGGCCGGCGATGAACTCTATTCTCCGCATCGTCCGCAGCGCATCCGCCCTATGGCCGTTTTATCTTGGCGTCCTAATCACCGCGTCAGTCACCGCGATTCTGTCGCTGCTGACCCCGTTTATCCTCCGCGAGGCCACCGACACCGTCGTCGCAGGCGGCCCGCTGCGCACCATCCTGTGGTGGGTCGTGGCACTCTTTGTGGCGGACGCGCTGGGCAACGTGGTGAAGAATATCGGCGGCTATATCGGCGATGTCATGGTCGCGCGCCTGCGCCAGATTCTTTCGACGCGCTACTTTGCCAAGCTGCTCTCCGTGCCGCAGGGCTACTACGACAACCAGGTCACCGGCACCATCATCGCGCGCCTGGACCGCTCGATCGCGAATATTACGCAGTTCCTGCAGTCCTTTTCCAATAACTTCTTCGTCATGCTCATCCAAGCCGCGGCCGTGCTCGTCATCACCGCGGTGTACTACTGGCCGCTCGCCGTCTTACTGGCCGCCCTCTTCCCTATCTATATGTGGCTCACGGCGCTGACCTCGGAGCGCTGGCAGAAGTATGAGGCCATCAAGAACGAGAATATCGACGTGGCCAATGGGCGTTTCGCGGAGGTCATCGGCCAGGTGAAGGTGACTAAGTCCTTCGTTGCCGAGGCCCGCGAGCTGGCCTCCTTCGGTTCGCACTACCGCACGGTTGTAGATACTACGAAGCCGCAGTCTCGCTGGTGGCATTCCATGGACACCGCACGCGGGGCGGCCATGGCATTGATCTTCTTAGGCATCTACGGCCTGATCTTCTGGCGCACCTTGGAGGGACACTTCTCCATCGGTGACATGGTCATGCTTTTGCAGCTGGTGAACATGGCCAAGCAGCCGGTGTTCATGATGAGCTGGATCGTGGATGTTAGCCAGCGCGCCATCGCCGGCTCCAAGGACTATTTCAAGGTCATGGAGGAAATCCCGGAGCCCACCGTCAACCCGCAGCTGGTCGCCGCCGCTGAAACCTCCGACGTGCCGGAGCTCGACCTCACCCCGGCCGAGCCGCTGCACCCCACCGAAGGCCCGGTCTTCGCCTTCGAGGACGTGTCTTTCTCCTATGAATCGGATAAGCCGGTCGTCGCCGACATCACCTTCGCCGCCCAAGAGGGCCACAAGGTCGCACTCGTCGGCGAGTCCGGCGGCGGCAAGTCCACCCTGGTCAATCTTTTGTTGGGCCTCTACCAGCCCACGGAGGGAAAGCTAACGGTGCTGGGCCACGACGCCGCGGAGCTCACCGCGGAGCGCCTGCGCGCCTCAGTCGGCGTGGTCTTCCAAGAGTCCTATCTGTTCTCCGGCACCATCAAGGAAAACATCGCCTATGGCAAGCCGGGGGCGACGATGGAGGAGATCGTGGGCGTCGCCAAGCGTGCCAATGCACACGACTTCATCGAGGAATTCCCCGATGGCTACGACACCGTCATCGGCGAGCGCGGCCTCAAGCTCTCCGGCGGGCAGAAACAGCGCGTGGCCGTGGCGCGCGCCATGCTGAAGGACGCCCCCATCCTCGTCCTCGACGAGGCCACCTCGGCGCTGGATACCAAGGCCGAACGCGCCGTGCAGGCCGGTCTGGACGAGCTCATGAAGGACCGCACCACGCTCATCATCGCGCACCGCTTGTCCACCATCGCGGACGTGGACACCATCATCACCCTGGACCGCGGCCGCATCTCCGAGATCGGCGCGCCAGCGGAGCTGGCGCAATCGGACGGCATCTACGCCGAGCTGCTGCGTTTGACCCAATCCGCCTCCGCCGCCGACCGGCAGCGATTGAAAAAATACGGATTCGTCCAAGCCACCGATGAGTAAGGTGGGGCGCATGCATTTCCCTAGCCTGAAAGAACTTAGTGCCCGCGGCACCCGCAAGTGGACCGTCTATGACGAAGACGTCATCCCGCTGTGGATCGCCGAATCAGACTTCCTCACCGCGCCGGCGGTCAAGGAGGCCATCCAAGAGGCGGTCGACGCCGAATCCTTCGGCTACACCCCGGCGCCCAAGGCCTCCGAGCTCAACGCGGCACTGGCGGATTTTTATGAATCACGTTACGGCTGGCGCCCGGAGCATATCTTCTGGATCGGGGATGTCGTGCGCGGTCTGTTGCTCGGCGTGCAGTCCTTCCCCGAGGGCCCGGTCATCGTGCCGGTCCCTTCCTCCCCGCCTCTGCTGGAGCTGCCGGAGACCGCGGGGCGCGAAAAGATTGAAACCTCGCTGGAGCTCGACGATATTGAACGTGCCTTCCAGGCCGGTGCGGGCTCCATTCTGCTTTCCCACCCCTATAACCCGCTGGGCATCGTCTTTGATGAAGACTGGCTGCGCGGTCTGGTGGAACTGGCGGAGAAGTACGATGCCCGCATCCTCTCCGATGAGATCCACGCCCCACTGGTCTACGAAGACCGCCACATCCCGCTCGGCGCTTTGTCCGACCGCGTTATTACCGTCACCGCCACGTCCAAGGCGTGGAACACCGCGGGCTTAAAGTGCGCGCAGGTGATCTTCTCCAACACCGCGGATGTCGAGCGCTGGAACTCGCTGAGCGGTGTGGCCAAGGACGGCACCGGCACGCTCGGAGTGCTGGCGGCAGAGGCCGCCTACCGCCACGGTGCGGAGTTCCTCGACGAGGAAATCGAGTATCTGAAGAAGACCCGCGACTGGCTGGTGGAGGAGCTGCCCAAGCGCGTTCCAGGCCTCAAGACTTCCCACCCGCAGGCCACCTACCTGCTGTGGTTGGACTTTAGCGAGACCGCCATTGGGGATGACCCGAAGCCCGCGGCGTGGGTTCGCGAGCACGCCAAGGTGGCCCTGAATGAGGGTGTCACCTTCGGCACGGGCGGCGAGCATCATGCCCGTCTTAATTTCGCAACCTCCCGCGAGCTGCTGGAAGAGGCACTCGACCGGCTGGAGAAAGCATTTAGCTAAAATTTACATCTCATGTCATGGGCATTATCCTTAGAAAAATGTCCATAAATGACGTTCAGGCCCCCGCCCAGTCTGCTTCGAAGACGAGCTCGCCCATCGGCATCGTGATCGTTGCCTCCCTCATGCTCTTCTCCATGTTCTTCGGAGCGGGCAACCTCATCTTCCCGCCGGAGGTCGGTGTCTCCTCCGGCACCAACTTCTGGCCCGCCACCCTGGGCTTCCTCGCCGCCGGCGTAGCCCTGCCGGTCTTGGCGGTGATCGCGGTGGCCATTTCCGGCCAGTCCGTGCGCGATATCGGAAACCACGGCGGCAAGATCTTCGGCGTGGCCTTCTCCGTCATCGCCTACCTAGCCATCGGAGCCTTCTACGCCCTGCCGCGTACCGGCGCGGTGTCCATGGAAACCGCGATTACCCCGCTGCTGGGTTGGGAGGGGACCTTCGCCAACGGCGCCTTCAACGTCGTTTTCTTCCTTATCGCGTTAGCCCTGGCCTGGCGCCCGAATGACATCATCGACACCTTGGGCAAGTTCCTCACCCCGGCGCTGGTCATCCTGCTCGCCGCCCTCATCACCTTGGCCACGCTGGCGAATCCCCGCGTTCCCGGCACCCCAACCGAGGAGTACGCCTCCGCGCCCTTCGTCACCGGCCTGTTTGAGGGCTATAACACCATGGACGCCATCGCGGGCCTGGCATTCTCCATCGTCATCGTGACCTCCCTGCGCTCCAAGGGTTTTTCCAAGAATAGTGAGCTGCTGCGCGGAACCATTCTCTCCGCGGTCATCGCCGGCGCCCTGCTCGCCGCCATCTACCTGGGGCTGGCGTGGATCGGCCAAACCATGCCGAACGGTGCCTCCTACGAGTCCGGCGCCGCCCTGCTTGCCGACGCCTCCAATCTCACCATGGGCAATATCGGCCAGGCCGTCTTCTCCGCCATCGTCATCTTGGCGTGCATGACCACTGCCGTGGGCCTGATTTCCGCCACCTCGGAGTTCTTCGCCCTGCTCGTACCGAAGACCACCTACCACCTGTGGGCCTGCCTGTTTACTGCACTGTCCATCGCCTTCGCTTTCCAGGGCCTCGACACGGTGCTTGCCATCGCGATGCCCTTCATCGTGTTCTTGTACCCGCCGGCGATCTCGCTGATCGTGCTGACCCTCCTGCAGCCGGTAGTGAAGAAGTGGGTCACCTTCTACTGGGGCTTCCGCTTGGCGCTGTGGGTTTCCGTCCTGTGGTCCGCCGCCACCTCCTTCGGCGCCCCGCTTGACTTCTCCCCCGGCCAAGACGTTGGCCTGGGCTGGGTAGTTCCCACGCTCCTCGCTTTTGCCATCGGCGTTATCATCGACTTTGTATCTACATCCTCGCCGAAGAAAAGTGAGTAGTTCATGACGCCCCGCGCCGCTCTATCCATCCTCGATTTCTGCACCATTTATGAGGGGGAGACCCCTTCTCAGTCCATGGCTAGGTCGGTCGAGCTAGCGCAACAGGCGGAGGCCTTGGGCTTTGAGCGCATGTGGTACACCGAGCATCACAACATGCCCTCCATTTCCTCGTCTTCCCCGGCGGTGCTCATCGCCCACATCGGCGCGAAGACCGAGCGCATCCGCCTCGGCTCCGGCGGCATCATGCTGCCGAACCACGCGCCCTATGTCATCGCCGAACAATTCGGAACCCTCGCCGAGCTCTACCCCGGGCGCATCGACTTGGGCCTGGGCCGCGCACCCGGCACCGACATGAAGACCTTGGGCCGCGCCCTGCGCCGCGATAGAAACGCCGCCGAGCGCTTCCCCGAGGACGTCAAGGAGCTACAGGGCTACCTTTCCGGCAAATCTCTCGTCCCCGGTGTGCAGGCCATCCCCGGCCAGGGCACCAACGTGCCGATCTACATCCTGGGGTCCTCGCTCTTCGGCGCCTCGCTGGCAGCCAAGTTCGGTCTGCCTTATGCCTTCGCCTCGCACTTCGCCCCGCAGCACTTGGAAGCCGCCACGGCCTACTACCGCGAGAATTACCAGCCTTCCGAAGCCCACCCCGAGCCCTATGTCATCGCCGGCGTCAACGTCACTGCGGGGGATGACGCCGCCGAGGAATTCGAGAAGGTCTGCTTCCGCCGCGTCAAGGCCTTCGTCAGCCGCGGCAAGCAGCTCAGCGACGCCGACGTTGCCCGCATCATCGACTCCCCGCAGGGCCAGCAGATCATTGGCATGCTGAAGTACTCCGCAGTCGGCAGCATCGAGCACGTGCGCGAGTATCTCACCGACTTCCAGAAGTTGGCTCAGGCGGACGAGCTCATGATTTCCCTTCAATCCACAAGCCACGAGGCCGCGTTGGGTAACATGAGTAACCTGGCACAAGCGTGGCAGATGTAGACGTACGCGCAGGCGCGTACGCACATCTTTACCCGTCACAGCGTTGTTCTACATAGAGGAGAATTTCGGTGGCCCTTCGCCGCACACAGCAACACAGCATGATCGCTGACTACCTGCGCACCCTCATTCGCAGCAAAAAGCTTTCTCCTGGCGATTTCCTGCCCAGCGAGGCCGAGCTCTGCGAGCAATTCTCCTCCTCCCGCGGCCCCGTGCGCCAAGCCGTCGCCGCTTTGCGCTCGGAAGGGCTCATCTCCTCCGGCCGCGGCCGCCGCTCCGTCGTCCTCGGCCGTTTTACCTCGGAGTCCTTCGATTCCATTTACTCCGTGACGCACTGGCTGCGCGAGCGCGGCTTCGAGCCCGGCGCGTCCACGTTGTGGCTGGGTCGCTGCCCTGCTTCCGAGCAGGAAGCCGAGTTCCTGCGGGTAGAAACCGGCTCCCCCGTTATCTTTGTGCACCGCGTGCGCAGCGCCAACGGCATGCCCATCGCCATCGAGCGCATGTTCTTCCCACTGGACGTGGGCAGCCAGATCCTCAGCTTCGATGCCGACAATGAGTCCATCCACGATCACCTGCGCAAGCAGGGCGTGGACTTCGACAGCGTCAACCGCGAGCTCTCCCTTGCCTACGCCAGCGAGGAAGATGCGCGCTCCCTCAATGTCGAGCCCGGCATCCCGCTGTGGCGCCTGCACCTCGACATCTCGGATCACTCCGGGCATCCCGTCGAGTGCACCGAAATCCTGTACCTCGGGGACCGCATGACGCTTGGTATGACGAACGTGCGCGGCACCACGTCCCCGCTCGAGGTCAAGCTGTCGGAAGGATGATGAGGGCCTGGATTGGTGCGCTGGGGGTGGTCGTGGGGGCGTCGTTAAGCGCGTGTTCTGCTGGCTCCACAGCAGTGGTTGATTCTGATTCCGCCGCGCTGACGCTGGCCACCACGACGCCGGCGACCTCCCTGGATTTCACCACCGTCGGCGGCGCCGCCATCCCGGCAGCACTCATGAGCAACGTCTACGAAACCCTGGTGCGCATCTCCCCGGAGGGCGAGATCGTGCCCGGCCTGGCCGAGTCCTGGGAGGTCGAGTCCACGCGCTACACCTTCCACCTGCGTGAGGCTTCCTTCTCCAACGGCGAGGCCTTCACCGCGCACACCGCCGCGTGGTCCATCAACGCGGTGAAGACGGAGTGGACCAACGGGCTCAAGAAGCAGATGGACGTTGTGGAATCCGCCACGGCTGTCGACGATTCCACGCTGGTTGTCACGCTTTCCCGCCCCTCCGCCGGTTGGTTGTGGTCCATGGGTACTGTCATCGGCGCCATGCGCACGCCCACTGACGCTGTGGGCACCGGCCCCTTCGCCGTCGCCAGCTTCTCCCCCAACGAGTACATCGCGCTGCGCGCCCGACCGGACTACTGGGGAGCCCCGGCGAAGGAAGACATCACCATCCGCTACTTCCCGGATTCCCTCACCGCGGTCAACGCCCTGCGCTCCGGCGGGGTGGACGCGGTGTGGGGCGTGCAGAACCCCGAGCTGCTCGACACCCTCGATGACTCCATCGACACCGCCGTGGGCACCACGAACGGCGAGGTGCTGCTGTCCATGAATAACCAGGCAGCGCCTTTCGACGACCCCCGGGTGCGCCGCGCCGTGGCTTATGGCATCGACCGCCGGGCCGCCAACGAGATCCTCTGGGAAGGCCGCGCGAAAGATACCGGTGGTGCCCCGGTGCCGCCGACCGACCCGTGGTTTAGCGCCAAGGACTACTACCCCTACGATCCCGCGCGCGCCCGCGCGCTGATGGAAGAGGCCGAAGCCGTGGGCACGGCGCTCACGCTCACCGTGCCGAGCCTGCCCTATACGCAAACGCTCTCCGAGTTCCTCTACTCGCAGCTAACGGAGATGGGCTTCGAGGTCACGCTGGAAACCGCGGAGTTTCCCGCCGTGTGGCTCAGCCAGGTGATGGGGGCCAAGGATTATCAGATGTCGCTCGTCGCGCACGTCGAGCCGCGCGATATCCCCACCATCTTTGGCAACCCGGACTATTACATCGGCTATGATTCGCCGCAGACCCGCACGTTGTTGGAGCAGGATGACATGAAAGGTGCGGTCGACCAGATCATGGAAGATATGCCCGCCCTGACCCTGATGAACATGCCCAACATCGTGCTTTACCGCGAGGGCCTGACCGGCCTGCAGCCGAACCAGATCACCGACGCCATCGAGCTTAGAGGAGTGCAATGAGAATCCTGCGCTTCCTCGGCACCATGTGGGCCGCCTCCATCATCATCTTCCTGCTCATGCGGGCCGTGCCCGGCAATCCGGCGCGCGTGGCCTTGGGCGTCAACGCCACGGATGAGTCCGTGGCGGAGCTGACCCATGCCATGGGTCTGGACCGCCCGCTCATTGTGCAATACCTGGAGTGGATGAAGGGGCTGTTGACCGGCAACTTCGGCATCTCCCTGTCCTCGCAGCAGGACATCACCCCGCTGGTGATTGACCGCGCGCAGGTCACGCTGCTGCTCATCGGGCTAGCCATCGCCCTCGCGTTGGCCGGGGCGATCCCCATGGGCATCCTGCTCGCCCGCTTTCGCCTCCCCGTGCTCAATGCAGCCACGCAGCTGGGCATCGCGGTCCCCAGCTTCCTGGTCGGTATTGTGCTCGTCGCGGTGTTCTCCGTGCACCTGGGTTGGCTGCCGGCCAACGGCTGGCAGCTACCGCGCGAGGGCTTAAGCCACCTGGTCCTGCCGGTCATCTCGCTGGCACTGGTGCAGGGCGCGATGCTCACCCGTTACGTGCGCGCCACCCTCCGCGAGGAGATGGACAAGGACTACATCCGCACCGCCCGCTCCCTGGGTGAATCCCGCACCGGGGCGCTCATCCGCCACGGCCTGCGCAACGCCGCCCTGCCCGTGCTCACCGTCACCGGCGTGCAGCTGAGCACCCTGGTAGTGGGCGCGGTGGTCATCGAGAACGTCTTCGTCATTCCAGGTCTGGGCTCCCTGCTTCTCGACGCCGTCTCCACCCGCGATCTCACCACCGTCCAGACCCTCATCATGGTCTTCGTGACCTTCACGCTGACCGTCAACCTGCTTACGGACCTGGCCTACCGGGTCATCGACCCACGGCTGAAGGAGGCGCGATGAAACCCGGCTATATCCTGGTGGGCCTGACCATCCTGCTCGCCCTGGTCTCCCTGGTGTGGACGCCCTATGACCCGAACCTCATCTCCCCCGACCGCTTGGCCGGCCCCAGCCTGGAGCACCTCATGGGCACCGACCGCTTTGGGCGCGATACTTTCTCCCGCATCCTCGCCGGCGCCCAGATCACCGTGCTGGTGGGCGTGGTGGCGGTGGCCATCGCCGCGCTCATCGGGGTCCCGCTGGGCATCATCGCCGGGATGCGCGGCGGCAGCGTCATCATGGCGGCCACCGACCTGCTACTCGCCTTCCCGGCGCTGCTGCTGGCCATCGTCGCCGGCGCGGTGTGGGGCTCGTCGACGCTCACGGCGACCATCGCCATCGGCATCGCCGGCATCCCTTCCTTCATCCGGGTCACCCGTTCCGGCACGCTGCAGATTATGACGCAGGACTATATCGCGGCCGCCCGCATCTCGCGCGTGCCGCCGGCGCTCATCGCGTGGCGCCACGTGCTGCCCAACCTCGGCGGCATCGTGGCCATCCAGGCCTCCGTCTACTTTGCGCTGGCCGTCCTCGCCGAGGCTGGCCTGTCCTACCTCGGCCTGGGCACCGCCCCGCCAACCGCCTCGTGGGGACGCATGCTGCACGACGCCCAGCCCCTCCTGGCCACCCACCCCCTCCAGGCGCTGTGGCCAGGCCTGGCCATCGCCGGCACCGTCCTCGGATTCAACCTGCTAGGAAGCCATGCTGACCGTCACTGATCTGCGCGTGGGCCCTGTCGGCCCCATCTCCTTTTCCATCGCACCCGGCGAGCGCGTCGGCCTCATCGGCGATTCCGGCAGCGGCAAGTCACTCACCGCCCTAGCCATCATGGGGCTGTTGCCCGACCACCTGCAGGCCACCGGCTCCATCCGCTTCAACGGCCAGGAGTTGCTGAGCATGCGTGATCGTGACCTGCGCAAGCTGCCGCTGGCCATGGTCTTCCAAGAACCCATGACCGCACTCGACCCGCTGATGAAGGTGCCCGGTTTCAACCGCTTCCCGCACCAGCTTTCCGGTGGGCAGCGCCAGCGCGCGCTCATCGAGATGGCCATGGCCCGCCACCCCAAGCTGCTCATCTGCGATGAGCCAACCACCGCGCTGGATCCCTTCACCCAGGAGGAAATCCTCTCCACCATCGTGGATGCCGCGGACAGCGAAGACACGGCGCTGCTGTTTATTAGCCACGACCAGGACGTCGTCAAGCGCGTGTGCGACCGAGTCGTGCGCATCGGCGAGCTCACCACTCCTGACCTCACCCCGCCGCCCATGCCCACCCTGGGCAAGCCCGTCATCACGCTCAAGAACGTGACCAAGACCTACCGCGGGGTGACCGCGCTGGACGACGTCTCCCTCACCGTCTGCGAGGGCGAACGCCTCGGCATCGTCGGCGGTTCCGGCTCCGGCAAATCCACGCTACTCAAGATGCTCACGGGGCTGGCGGAGCCGACCTCGGGAACGGTGGACGTCGCCAAGCGCGTGCACATGGTCTTCCAAGACCCCAAGGGCTCGCTCAACCCGCGCATGCCCATCTGGAAGATCGTGGCCGAGGGCGGCGGGACACGCGCAGAAGCCGAAGCCGTGCTGCGGGAGGTCGGCATCGAGGGCTTCGAGCGCTATCCCCGGGACTTCTCCGGCGGGCAGCGCCAACGCATCTCGCTGGCGCGCGCCGTGGTGGGCGGGCCGGAGATCCTGCTGGCGGACGAGGCCGTCTCGGCCCTGGATGCCACCTCGCGGGCCCAAGTCCTCGAGTTACTACAGCGCGTGACCAAGGACATGACGCTGGTCTTCGTCTCCCACGACATCGATGTCGTGCGGCACTTATGCCCCACGGTGGCGGTCCTGCAGGACGGCCGGCTCGTGGATCGCGGCGAAACGAGTAAGGTGTTCTCCCGATATGGAACACCCACTGCCGCAACGTCCTAACGCCCTTCAGCTCTTTACCGCCTTCAACACCTCCGCGCGCCGTTGGCCCGGTGCCCTGCGCGCGGCGTTGGCGATCATTATCCCCGGCGGGATCGCTGTAGCGACGGGCCACCCGGATGCGGTGCTGCTCATTTCGGCCGGTGCCTTCTCCGTGATCTTTGGCGAGGGGCACCCCTACCGCACGCGGCGCCGCGTGATCCTCACCGCTGGCGGGCTGCTCACGCTGGCGGCCACGGCCGGTTCGCTCGTCGGCGTGCATGGCCTGGCGCTGTCCGCGGTGTTTACGGTGGCTCTGGCAACCATCGGCGCGTTCGTGCAGAATGCGCTGCGGCTGCCGCCGCCGGGCTCCTTCTTCATCGTGATGGTGGCCGGTGGTTCCACGATGCTGCGCGGGGTCTCCCCGTGGGAGGTCGCCGCGTGGAGCCTGGCTGGCGTGGCGGCAGGTTATCTGCTGGGCATGGTGCCGCGCTTTAGGGACCCGCACGGCCCGGAGACCCGCGCGGTGGCCGCGCTGGAGAAGGCCGCCGATACCTTCGTGAACTCCGATAGCGATTTCTTGGCTCGCCACCACCAGGCGCAGTCCGCCATCTCCACCGCCTGGCAAGCGCTTGCCGACGCCGGCGTCATCCGCGGCGGCCGCATCCGCCGCCCCGCTCAGGCGGAACTGGTTCACCGCGCGCTGGCCGCTCAGCAGCGGATCGTGGCACACCACAAGCAGGTCGGCGGCAACTCGGATGAGCTCTCTGATTCCCCCACCTACGTGGACCCGGACCGAACCACCATCCCGCACACCAAGCCGACGATGCGCTACCGCTTCTACCGCGCCGCGGTGGGCAATTCCCACGCTGTGGTGACGGCGGAGAAGATCGCGCTTGGTGGCCTGGCCACCGCGTTCATTGGCATGGCGCTGGGGCTTAACCGCCCGGACTGGGGCGCGGTGTCGGTGCTCCTAGTCTTGCAGTGGGGGCCGGACCGGGTGCCCGGGACGATTCGCGGCATCCAGCGCATGCTGGGCTCGGTCTTGGGCGTGTGCGTCTTTGCGCTCATTGCGTCATTCAGCCCGCACGGCTGGGGCCTGGTGCTCGCCTTGGCCTTCTGCCAGTTCTGCGCGGAGATTCTGGTGGTGAAGAACTACGCCTTGTGCGTCATCTTCTCCACGCCGCTCGCTTTGCTCATGGGCAACTCCTCGGAGCATTTGGCCCACACCATCGGCTCGCGCATGGCGGAGATTGGGCTCTCCGTGGTCGTGGCGATGCTCTTCTTGTGGCTGTGGAAGCCGCGCGCCCAGCTGACCAACCACTACCGCCTGCAAACGCGCTGCTTCGAAGCGATGGCAGCCTTGCTGGGCGCGCTGCTTATCAAGACCCCGGAAGAGGCGCTGGCGCAGCGCCGCGACCTGCACTACGAGCTGCTCTCGGAACGCCGCAGCATCCAGTCGCTGGCCACCAACCACTCCGATATCAGCCAGTTCTGGCAGCGCCACACCGCCCTGCAAACCGCCGGCTACTTCCTCCTCGACTTCTGCGTGGTCAACCCGCTCTCGCAGCCCAGCCGAGCGGAGCTCGACACGCTCATCGAGAAAATCACCGCAGCGGAAATGCGTCAATGACCTCGTAGCGGGGCCCACCGCCGCGTCCCTCTCCCAAGAAGGATTGGACGAGGTTGATTTCCGTGACCTCAAACTCGGGCCCGCGGTAGACGCTCAGTGCGTGCACCGCATCCGGGATGAGCCACGGATCCCGCGTCCGCCTTCCGGCTCGGGCCAACGTAAGGTGCGGGCGCGATGGCTCGAGCATGAGGTGTTTGATCTGCCCTTTGACGCCTGCCCACAGCACCTGCTTCTCAAAAGACCCAGCGCCGCTTAGGCTCAGCGTGAGTGGGGACGCCTCAATGCCGCGCAGCGCCTCGCGGACCTCCACTGCGTCATTGGGCTGTTCCCCGAAAAAGTCGAGGGTGATGTGCCAGTTATCCGGGTCCGTCCACCGCAGCCCGTTGTCCTTGAGCGGGCGCACGGCCCGCACGAGGTGCTCCCGGGCCTCCACGGAAGGGAAAAGAGCGCTGAAAAGGCGAATCATTTCACCGACAGCAAAAGGTTTGGATCGAGTACGTGTTCCTCCACGAGTTCGAAGAGAGCGAAGGCTTCCTCCAGCTCACGGACATTCTCATCAAAATTAGGCAGCGACATGGCATTCCAATCGACGCAGAGATAAGTGCCTTCATCCTAGCTCACAACACTGTCATTTCGCGCACCTGCGATAATGGTCACCATGAACTCTCGACAAGCCACCGGTCCACCCGTTGGTCTCTATCCTCACGACATGCACCCGGGCTTGGTCCCCGGCATCGGCGTGGAGGACCAACGTCACCATCTTCGGCGGCACGGCCATCACCTTTAAGCGCGAAGAACTACCCAACTTTGATGGCTCCGCCTCCGGCGAGCAGGTTCTTTTCGCCATGTTCGACAACCTGCCGCTGAGCAGCATCACGCCTTTCATTTTGATCCTGGTGCTGGCGGTCTTCTTCATCACCTCCGCCGATTCCGCTTCGGTCATCATGGGAACCATGTCCTCCAAGGGCAATCCCGCCCCGAACAAGATCATCGTTATCTTCTGGGGCCTGTGCATGATGGGCATCGCTGTTGTCATGCTGCTAACCGGCGGCGAAGACGTACTCACCGGCCTGCAGAACCTGACAATCCTGTCTGCCCTACCCTTCTGCATCGTGCTGCTCGTCATGATGGTGGCCTTCATCAAGGACCTGCGCTCCGACCCGGTATTCATCCGCCGCGCTTACGCGCGCGCCGCGGTGGAAAACGCCGTTGTGCGCGGCATCGAGGAGCACGGCGATGATTTCGAGCTCACCGTCGAGCATGCCGACGAGGGCCGCGGTGCTGGCTCCGACTTCGACTCCTCAGCGCACCGCTACACGGACTGGTACCAGCGCACCGATGAAAAGGGCGAAAATGTAGACTACGACTTCGACACCGATACCTGGGCCGATGGCTACGACCCGAACTCTGAGCAGAAGGAGACCTAAGTGGGCATCCCCGACGATGTCGTCCTCGACGGCTACACGCTTATCGAACAGCACGAAGTGGACCACGAGTTCCTCATCTATGGCTCGCCGCTCGCCGTGGATACGCCTCTGCTTTTCGCACTCACGATTGTTGGTGTTCTCCTCGTGGCGGCCAGCTTCTTCCTGCGCAGGCCGGTCCGCATCATCGCCGGCCTCTTGGGCGCGATCCTGACGCTGACCAAGCTGTGGTGGATGCCCATCGCACTGGCCCAACAGTTCAACGACAGCCAGGTCTTTGGCTACACGGTGAAGTACTACCCCCAGTACTGGCCGGCGGCCTCCGTCATCGTGGTCGTCATCGCTATCGTCGGCATCATTTCCGCCTTCCTCCGCCGACGCTAACGCGATTCCAACACCGCGATCGCAATGTGCACGCGGTTGGTACCGCCGAGCTTGTCCAAGATGTGCTTGATATGGGTCTTCACCGTGGTCACCGAGACGTAGAGCTGTCCGGCAATCTCCTGGTTGTCTAGGCCCTGGGCCACCAGCTCCGCCACCTCGTTTTCGCGCTCGCTTAGCTCTTCCAGCGGGCGGGGCTCACGCACCTCCGCTGCCGGAGTTGGCTCGGGGCGCTTGAGCGCCAGCAGGTTCTTCAGGGCCTTGGGGCTTAGCAGCTGCTGCCCGGTGGCCGCAGCCCGCACCGCAGAGACGAGGCCCTCCGGCTCGATGGTCTTAAGAAGAAACCCCATCGCACCTGCATGGAGCGCATCCACGATGAACTCGTCCGTATCAAAAGCGGTGAGCATCACCACCGGGGTCTCCGGCGCGCTCGCGCGCAGCTGCCCGGCCGCCTCGATGCCGTCCATCACGGGCATGCGGATATCCATGAGGACAACATCCGGTTGCAGATCCAGCACGCGGGCCACGCCATCGCGCCCATTGCCGGCCTCGGCCACCACCTCGATGTCTGCTGCGCCTTCCAGGATGAAGCGGATACCGCGCCGCAGCGCTTGCTCATCATCAACCAACACCACTGAAATCATTACGCGTGTGCCTCCTCCGGTAGCTCGAGGACCCAGGTGAAGGTGGAGGCGTCGTCAAGCACGGTGAAGGTGCCTCCCGCCAGCCGGGCGCGTTCCTCCAAGCCCAGCAGGCCATTGCCGCCACCGGACTCCGGCTGTGCTGCCACCTTCTTGTTCTGCATAGTCACCCGTACCTTGTTCTCCTCGTTGTCCACGCTGAGCGTCACCTTTTGGCCCGGCGCGTACTTGCGCGCGTTCGTCAGCCCTTCCTGCACGGCGCGGCCCAGCGTGTGGGCGGCAAGGGTGCTCAGCTTATCGACGTCTCCCTTGACGTACCGCACCTTCGTCCCCGCCGCGCGTGCGCGCTCGATGTGTTCCTCGATGCTCGCGCGCGGATCCACGCGGTCATCCACGCGCAGCGCCTTGATGACCCCGCGCAGATCCTCCACGGCAGACTTCGCCTCCGATTGGATAGTCCCCGCAGCCTCAGCGACGTGCTCCGGATCGGCGTCCTTGCGGTAGTTCAGGCCACCCGCGTATACGGAAATAAGGCTGAGCCGGTGTGAGAGGGAATCGTGGATATCACGCGCAATGCGGTTGCGTTCCTCCAAGCGCGCCCGCTCCTCGCGCGAGCGCAACTGGTCCTCATTGAGCTCCGCCAAGCTCACCAACGTGACCTCGCGCTGGCGGCGCTGCGCGCGCACCGAGCCCGTAATCCAAGCGACGACGAGCACGATGATTCCAAAGAACCCGTATCCGAAAACCGACAGGTAGCTCAAGTGCAAGTAGGGCACCGCCATGACGGTCGCATACGAGACCACCAACACCACAGTCCCCGCCAAGGACCACCGCAGTCGGCCGCGCGAGATGAGCGATATCAACACCACCAGCACTGACAGCGACAGCGGGCGAAACCCGCCTAGCGCTAAGACGAGTAGAGCCGCAATCAGCGTCACTGGGTGGCCGGGGTACTCCTCGTGGATGTTGCGCTCCCGCCGCGAGTGATGCAGGGCAACGGGCAGCAGAACCCATGTGACAACGGCAAATAGAATCATGAAGGAGGTGACGTATATTTCCCGGTCCGTCACCTCGAAGGTCTCGAGCTGAAGGATCCACGTGGCCATATCCGCCACCACGCAGAGCAGAATGAGCAGCACCGTGATCCACAGCGGTCTCGTCTTCTTCGTCATGGTTGTCACGATAGCCCTCCCCCACGGTATGGAAATCCTCCCTGCGGAGGATACCGGCACCCCAGGCGCGGTTCATAACCTAAGCCTCATGAGAAGAACACGACTCTTGTACTATCTGCTCACCGCCGCCGGGCTGGTATACGTCGCTTATGATTTCTCCCACGGCGCTTTCGTGCCCACAAGTGCGCTCGCCGCAGTGTTATACGCGGCTGTCGCAATCGGTCTCACGTTGCTGATTTTGCGCAAGCACCCGGGCATTGCGCACGGTGTGGTGTGGGGCATCGTGGTCACCGGAGTCGCGGCTCAGCTCAACGAGAGCATGAATCACCTCCTCATCCGCGTGGCCCCAGACTGGCTGGTCGGCGCTGGAATCGCCCCGCTCAACGAGGAAGTCCTCAAATTCCTCGGCGTCCTCTTCATCTGCTCCTGCATCATCCGGCCCCGTCACTGGGCGGACTACGTCTTCGTCGGTGTGGCGGTGGGCATGGGCTTTAGCGTGAGCGAAAACGCCGTCTACTACGTCAACATGACACTGGAGAACCTGGATTCCGATGTCAAGGGAACGCTGCTGGCGGTGCTTGCCCGATTCATCGCGAACCCGCTTATGCATTCCTTCTTCACCGCAATCGCGGCCTACGGGCTCTCCCGCAGACAACCGGTGCGCTGGTTGCTCCTCGCCATGGCGGTACACTTCGCTGCCAACTTTGGCCCCTCTGTCACTATCGCGTTGGACGACGCCCTCTGGCCCCTCTTCCCCACCTTCCTCATCCTCATCTCCCTGTGGGTCGCCACGATTGTCAGCATCGTCAAGCTCCGCAAAATCCTCCCTGCGGAGGATACCGGCGCAACCCCGCAGTTCGTAGGGTCAAAAGCATGAGAAACACACTGATTTATTCCTGCATCGGCGTCCTCGCCGCAGTACCGCTTGCCGACGCCCTCCTCCCCGACCCCACTCCCGACACCACGCCCGTACGCGGTATCCCGGGGCTTGAATGCCCGGAGGATCCGTACGCCTCCTCGCAGACCTGGAACTGCGGTGGTGCGACCATCATTTCTGAGGAAGGCAGCTCCTCCCACGAGGTCGAGACCTACCTGCCGCGGCAGCACCGTTCCTTCATCGGGACGCGCGCGCTCACCGACGCCCCCATCACCACCCAGGCTGCCGAGCTTTACCGCGTTTCCGACGAGGACGGAATCACGCTGGCGAACCCGCACAACAACACCGTCTCCTTCCTCCACATCGAGGGCCCGAAGGCAAGTGACTTCGCCGACCGCGTGCAGAAGGAGGACGCATGAAGTACCTCTACTATCTGCTGACCCTCGGCGCGCTGGCCATGTCCGCCTTCCACTACGCGGGCGAGCCCTTCCTTTCCGCCAGCTCGCTGACTGCTGTGGTCTTCGCCGCCGTCGTTGTCTGCCTCACGCTGTTCTTCCTGCGCCGCTGCCCAGGAATTGCGCACGGCGTGGTGTGGGGCTTCGCGGTCTCCGGGCTCGCCGTGGAACTCAACACGAACATGACCCATCTCCTTGCCCGCGCGGGCCTGGACTGGCTGGGCGCTGCCGGGTACGCGCCGCTCACCGAAGAAGTGCTGAAATTCCTCGGCGTGATTCTCATTTGCACCTGCGTCATCCGGCCCCGTAGCTGGCTCGACTATGTCTTCGTGGGCGTGGCCGTGGGCCTCGGTTTCACTGCGGGTGAGGACGCAACCGCCTTCGCGCGCATGACGGTGGATAACCTCGATTCGGATACCGCCGGCGCGCTCTCAGCGGTGGTCATCCGATTGGTATCCAACCCGCTCTCCCACTCGCTGTTCACCGGGCTTAGCGCCTATGGCCTGTCCCGAAAGCAGCCGGTGCGCTGGCTCATTATCGCCATCGCGGTGCACGTGACGAACAACCTCTTCCCGTCGCTAAGCACCGCGTTCGACGACGCCATCTGGCCCGTCCTCGCCGGCATGGTCGTCGTGCTAGCCGTGTGGATAGCCACCATCTGGGGCGTTATTGCGCTGCGGAAGAAGGCGGCTGCGCATCCAGCCCTGTCCCCTGCACCGGTGCGCGCATAGCCTTCGTCGCCGGGGAGGGATGGGCGTCCTCGGCGGCGAGGCGCTCAAAGGCCACCGCTGCCAGGGCCGCGGCTTGATCCCCCAGAACGGAATCATCGAAGCGCACCAGCGGCGAGTGATTCCACTCGCGCATGTGCTCCGGGGTGTGCGGATCCCCGGTGCCAAACCACATGAACGTGCCCGGCACCTGGGCGAGCACCGCGCCGAAATCTTCCGAAGCCATCATCGGTGTGTCCAAGGTCAGCACGTTTTCCGCCCCGAACATCCCGGCCCACAACGACGCCGCGAACTGATCCTCGCGCGGTGAGGTCTTCGTGGCCGAATACAAAACCTCAAAGTCCACCTTCGCGGTACAACGGTGCGAGGCCGCCACGGAGCTTGAGACCTCGATGATCATCTGGCGGACGGCGTCGATGTGTTCGTCGCGAAGCACGCGCACCGTCGCGCCCAGCTCCGCCTTGTCCGGGATGACGTTGACCGCCCCGTCGCCCGCGCGCAGGTTGGTCACCGTGATGACAATCGGCGAGTTCGCGTCGAAGCGCCGGGTCAGCGCCACCTGCAGCGCCACCTGGATCTCCGCCAAGGCGGCAACCGGATCAATCGCATCATGCGGGCGCGAGCCATGTCCGCCCTTGCCGTAGACGGTGATACCCAGGTTCGAAGAAGAAGCCATCATCGGCCCGGCGATGTGATGGAAGGTGCCCCGATCCTGCGGGCCAACGTGCAGGCCATAGGCGGCGATGGGACGGCGGCCAGCAGCGTCGAGCACGCCCTCATCAATCATCGGCTGCGCACCACCCGGGCCCTCCTCGCCGGGCTGGAACATGAAGATGACATCGCCCAAAAGCTCCTCGCGGTGGCGGCACAGCATCTTGACCGCGCCGATCAGCCCCGCCGTGTGCAGGTCATGGCCACACGCATGCATGTTGTTATTCGTCGAAGCGAAAGGGCTGCCGGTCTGCTCGCGCACCGGAAGACCATCCATGTCCGCGCGCAGCAGCACCGAGACGGGACGCTCGCCGCGCTTCCCCCCGCGCAGCACCGCCGCAACGGAGCTCAAGTCGCGCCCGAGCTGAATCTCCAACGGTAGCCCTTTAAGAGCTTCGAGCACCTTCTCCTGCGTGCGCGGCAGATGCAGCCCCACCTCCGGGTTCTGGTGCATATCGCGGCGGAACTCCTGCAACTCCGGAAGCAGCTCCCGGCCTTCCTCCACGAACACCTGGCTGGCCAACCGCTCCCCCAGCTTGGCCGAAACCATCGGAAGCGGTGGCAATTGCTGACGGTGGCGCGGGGCCATCTTCATGGTGTCATCCTTTCCGAGCATGTGCGCCGAGCATACCGGAATCTGTATTAAGGTAGCCGTTTATGAAGCTCTTCTCCGCGCTGGTGGCCAGCTCCCTGATGTTCACGCCCGGCTCCTCCTACCAATTGTCGAGCCGCGACGAGGCCTCATCGCAGTGGGCCGTCGACACCATGTTCAACGTTATCGACGGTTTGGGCACCTCCTCCCATCTGCTTACCGACGCGTGGTCCACGGTGCAGGAAGAATACCCGTACCCGATTAAAGAAATCGACGAGGTCTCCCTCGTTGAGCGGCGTGCCACCGACGAACCTGGCCGTGAGAAGTGGATCATCTCCTCGCCGTCGATGGGGCGCGACATTCCTGTCGACGTCGTCGTGGGCAACGGCGGGCCCGTTGTGTACTTTCTCGAGGGCGTAGACTCCCCGGAGACCTCGAACTGGATCACCAAGGGGCATGTGAAGCGCGTCTTCGGCGAATCCGACGCCAGCATCGTCATCCCCTCGCAGGGAGCCGGATCCATGTGGACCGATTGGAGAGAGGATGACCCGAAGTTGGGCCGCCACAAGTGGGAAACGTTCCTCATCACAGAACTGGCTCCGCTAGTGGAGTCGGAGCTGAACCACAACGGCAAGCGCGGGCTCATTGGGTTGTCCATGGGCGCGTCGGGCGCGGTGATGATGGCGAACAACAACCCGGGTTTCTTCAATGGCGTGGCGGGCATTTCCGGCTGCTATTCCACCACCAGCCAGGTGGGCCAGGGCACGGTGGACTTGACGGTGCGTACTAAAGGCGGTGACCCGAAGAACATGTGGGGGCCGCGCGGTTCGGAGGATTGGCTGCGCAATGACGTCATGTCCCACCCGGAGGGGCTGCGCGGCACGGCGCTCTATCTCGCCGCTGCCTCGGGCGCGTGGACGGACGAGGAACTGGCGGCCTACCCCGGGAAAACCGTCAATGATCGCATCGGGGGCACCCTTTTGGAGGCTGGCTCGCGTCGCTGTACGGAGGAGTTTTCCGCCGCGCTTGCCGACGCCTCAATCCCCCACACCACCGACTACCTCACCGACGGCACCCACGACTGGGTGATGTTTGGCAAGCAATTGCAGCCGGCGTGGGATGCGATTAAACCGGCTCTCTACTAACGTCGACGGCATGTCCCGATTCCGCAGCATTTTCATCCCCGCCGCCATCCTCGTGGCAGGGCTCGTCATCCTTGCAGTGTTCTACGTCGGCTTAAGCCGTCATTACAACTCACAGGAGCTGCAGACGCTTATCGACGGCGCCAATGCCAACGGCCAGGACTATACCGTCGTCATCCACAACGAGCTGACTGGGAGCTATTCCTTTAACGCCCAGTAATACAGCGTTCCGGTTACGGGGTCGAGGCACAACACTCAAATCTTCCTTGCCGAAAATGAATGCTGGAATCGACTTGATTTCCTCAGAGAGCAACAAAATACTGGATACTGGGCTAGATCTGCAACCTGCTTTTTCGACAGGACTTTAAATAACGGTTCAGGAGCCTGGATCATCCGCCCTATATAACCTAGGAGACCCCATGTGGCTTGACGGATATCAACAGCAATTCGGAAACCGGCTAGAGGACTTCCTCACAGAAACAGTCCCCACAGTGCTCACAGAGCTGACATCTTCCCAGAAGAAGCAAGTTACCGATGGCGCACAAGAGTTTCCCGTCGAACCCCTTCTCGAAATCCTCAATTCTAAACACAGCTATGAAGACACAGTCTCCCGAATCATAGCCGTAACGGGGATATGGATGAATGCCGCATCAGGGAGCCAGTGGTGTGTTGGTCCTCTAAACAGCACAGATTACTCTGAAAGAGTAGGCATAGGAGTCAGATGGGGCGAGATCGCTTTTTCGCCGTTGTCGAACATGTCGGAGAATCTGGTAGATTCATTTCCCACTTGGCCGGGCGTACTCATGGAATTTTCTCGCATGCAAGAGGCGGATCGCGATTATTACAAACAGAGAATCCTGGAAACTCGTCCAAAGCAAAAATGATGTCCAACCGCTGCGCCGGCTCACGCCATCCTCATCGCATCGGTAGACCTCGCTTGACGGTTCGCCGTGGTACATAGCCCGGCTTCTAAGCAACGACTGACCCTCGGGACTGCAGGACGATAGACCTGATGCATTAAAAACTCTAAGCACCTACCTCGGAAACGAATTCAGACCCGGGCCAGTCCCCTTCGGATAGACTCATCTGATATCACGATAATCACGAGTCATTTAAAAATGGATTCCGAATGCAACTTATACGACAAGTCATTACACAATCTTGGAAACTATCGCCTTGGAACAACTTTTTAGTCCTCGTCTCCATTGTAATTTCGTCAATTTCTACAGTTATTGCCCCGTATGT
Organism: uncultured Corynebacterium sp.; assembly: GCF_902489365.1. GTDB lineage: Bacteria > Actinomycetota > Actinomycetes > Mycobacteriales > Mycobacteriaceae > Corynebacterium. The sequence continues at coordinate 59,389 of NZ_CABTZR010000002.1, forward strand.
TCTCGGAAGTGGAGTCAACTCTCTCCTTAATAGTTCAAACAGAGAAGACTTCATTACAATTGGCCTAAAGCTTTCTATAACCTATTCTCTGATTTGGTTTTTAGGAGCATCCGCGAGATACATATTACTTCCAACGTATGGAACGATTGAGCAAAAGCTGCAGTCAGAGCGAATGGCTAGGTCTCTCACCGATAGCATCGATGCCAGCCCTAGCGCACGATCACATGCTGATAACGGAGAGATCTCATTTGCCATTGATAGCGAGGCTTCCGCTTATCGTGACACTTTATCCAGCATCTACCTGTCTATATTGCCGGCAACCATTTCTTTAGCCTCCGGCATTTTCCTAGTCGTTATTGCCAGCACTTGGTTAGAAGGAATAATCCTCACAGCAGCCATTGTGACCTATTGTGTGGTCAGCTATCGGCTAATCCAAAGCCACCAGAACGCCCAGACAAAGTTTTTCAAAGAGAGCATGCGCAGTTTCGGCGTCCTAGGGAATTCTTTGTCCCTCTGGAAAGAAGCGACAGTGTTTTCTACCCAAGCATTTTTGGAATCTCGCTATAGAAAAGATCGAAGCACAGTAGAACGCGCTGGAGTCTATTCCTATACCATGACGCGGCGGCTGTATGTTGCCCAAGGAATCGTTTTAGCAATAACGATTTGCGTTCTCATTATAGCCATTATCCTTCGAACAAATAATGGAGATGCGCAGGCAATCGGATCAATTATTTCGTCTACAGGAATCGCCATTGCAGCCATTACGCCTCTTCAATCCGTCGGATTTGGAGTGTCCACACTCGCTGTTTCAGTTTCCCATGCGAGTGAAGCAAGCGAAAAGATTCGCCCAACGGGGTTCATCGCCGCAACAAGCCAAAACGTGGATTTGTGGAATGAGCAAATACTGCGTTTGTCTGACATGGCAGCTTCGGCACACCAGCGACATGAACAAAGACCAATCTGGGTTCTTGGTCCAAGCGGCTCAGGGAAAACGACGGTTTTGGAAGGGTTCCTAAATCTAAATGAGTATTCGTTACCCTTGCAACAAGAATCTTGTGAGATAAGGGAAAATTCAACGTATGCGCCTCAAAGCGCAAGCCTGTTAAACGCCAACGCCATAGACAACGTTGTTTTTGGCAGATCAATAGCCGTGTGCAAAGCTGACGAGTTACTCACAGCAGTAGGACTACACGAGTTTTCTTCAACGGGCTGCAAGAAGAACTCCGATGTAGCGGGTGAAGACGGTGGGGCATCCGGTGGGGAAAAACAAAGAATCGCCTTGGCACGAGCATTGATCGCTAAGCCTGGGTCAATTGTGGTCCTCGATGAGCCAACCAGTAGCTTAGACAAGAATTCACGGGCATTGGTGTGGGGAATTATTGAAGATCTTGCACGCGAAAAAACGGTCATTGTTTCAACGCACGATGCCTCAGCACCTATTCGTCACGACGATACGGTGCTTCAATTAACCAATGCCAATGAAGCACCTTCATCAAAGCGAAAAGAGCCTCCCAGTGAAGCTTAGTTTCTCTTAATCGCTATCCGTGGACAGCGCCGCCACGAAAGCCTCCTGCGGCACCGACACGGAGCCGATGGACTTCATACGCTTCTTACCCGCCTTCTGCTTCTCCAGCAGCTTGCGCTTACGGGAGATATCGCCGCCGTAGCACTTGGCCAACACGTCCTTGCGCATTGCGCGGATGTTTTCACGCGCGATGATCTTCGAGCCGATGGCCGCCTGGACAGGCACCTCGAACTGCTGGCGTGGGATCAGCTCCTTGAGTTTCTTCGTCATCTTGTTGCCGTACCACTGTGCGGATTCGCGGTGCACGATGGCAGAGAAGGCATCCACCGGATCACCGTTAAGCAGAATATCGACCTTCACCAAGTCCGCCAGCTGCTCGCCGGCCTCCTCATAGTTGAGGGAAGCATAACCCTTGGTACGGGACTTCAACATGTCGAAGAAGTCGAAGATGATTTCGCCCAGCGGCATGGTGTAGCGCAGCTCCACGCGGTCCTCAGACAGGTAGTCCATGCCGCCCATCTGGCCACGCTTGGACTGGCACAGCTCCATCGTCGAGCCCACAAACTCCTCCGGCACGATGATGGTCATCTTCACAATCGGCTCGTAGACCTCACGCAACTTGCCGCCGGGCCAGTCCGACGGATTGTGCACCATGGACTCCTCGCCATCCTCCGCCACCACGCGGTAGGTCACCGAGGGAGCCGTGGAAATCAGATCTAAGCCAAACTCGCGCTCCAGACGGTCGCGCGTGATTTCCATGTGCAGCAGGCCCAAGAATCCACAGCGGAAGCCGAAGCCCAGGGCGACGGAGGTCTCGGGCTCGAAGGTGAGGGAGGCGTCGTTAAGCTGCAGCTTCTCCAGCGCGTCACGCAGGTCCGGGAAGTCCGCCTGGGAGATGGGGAACAGGCCGGAGTAGACCATGGGGTTCGGGTCGGCGTAGCCCTTGAGCGGCTCGCTCGCGCCATTCGACGCCCACGTAATCGTGTCACCCACCTTGGTCTCACGCACGTTCTTCACGCCGGTGATGAGGTAGCCCACCTCGCCCGGGCCCAAGCCCTTACACTTCTGCATGGTGGGGCTGACGATGCCCACCTCCAGCAGCTCGTGGTTGGCACCCGTAGACATCATGGTGACCTTCTGGCGCGGGGTGAGCTTGCCGTCCATCATACGGATGTAGGTCACCACGCCGCGGTAGGTGTCATAAACGGAGTCGAAGACCATAGCGCGGGCCGGGGCATCGGGACCGAACTCGGAGGTGGGCGCCGGGACAAGCTCCGCAACCTTATCCAGCAGCTCCGGCACGCCCTCGCCGGTCTTGCCGGAGACGCGCAGCACCTCTTCCGGCTCGCAGCCGATGATGTGGGCGATCTCCAGGGCGTACTTCTCCGGGTCGGCCGCGGGCAGGTCGATCTTGTTGAGGACCGGGATGATCTCCAGGTCATTCTCCATGGCCAGGTAAAGGTTGGCCAGGGTCTGGGCTTCGATGCCCTGGGCGGCGTCGACAAGCAGGATGGCTCCCTCACACGCCTCCAGTGCACGCGAAACCTCGTAGGTGAAGTCCACGTGGCCGGGGGTATCGATCATCTGCATGACGATCTCCTCCCCCTTGCACGCGCCGGATTGAGGAATCCAGGGCAGGCGCACGTTCTGCGCCTTAATGGTAATGCCGCGCTCGCGCTCGATATCCATGTTGTCAAGGTATTGGTCGCGCATGTCGCGCTCCTCCACCACCTGCGACAACTGCAGGATGCGATCAGCCAGCGTCGACTTGCCGTGGTCGATGTGGGCGATAATGCAAAAGTTTCGGATCTTGGACGGATCCGTAAACGTAGTGGCCGCGAAGTTTGTAGACATGTGTTTAGAATAGACGACATGTCTAGGTTGGCACGCATTCTCGGTATCGGAGGCCCTGAGCCTGTCGATGTCGGTCTCGAGCGCATCACCGAAGGCCTAGGACTAAACCAGAACGATTCCGTGACGGAACCCCGCAAGGCCGCCGACATTCGTGTCGAGTGTGCCGACGCCCACCCGCGCAGCGTCTTCTTCACCCCCGACATGGACGGGCAGGCAGACTCCGGGGAAGTCGTGTGGGTGTGGGCACCCTCGGATGGCAAGCAGTCCCCGCCGCGCGAGCGGGCCGTGCTCATTGTCTCGCGGACGCGCACCACCGTGCTGGGTCTGCTCATTTCCCCCAACCCGGGCCACGCAAACAAAGAGGAATGGCTCGATATCGGCACTGGTGAGTGGGATGAATCCGGCCGTCAGTGCTGGATTCGGATGGACCGCGTGCTGGAGATCTCCGAGGAACAATGCCGCCGACAAGGCACGCTCTTCCCGGAACGCCGCTTCGAACGCATTGCTAACCGGCTGCGCTCGCGTTATCACTGGGCCTGATTTGGGAATTCGGTCCGAGCCCTGCTAAATTTTTTGGGATGCCGGGGCACGCTGGCGGTCAGGACCTTGGGTCCGCCTTCCTCGGTTACACATTCCTACGACTCTAAGAGGTATAACGATGGCAAACATCAAGTCCAAGCAGAAGCGCATCCTGACCAACGAGAAGTCTCGTCAGCGCAACAAGTCCGTACGCTCCGCCGTGCGTACCGAGATCCGCAAGTTCCGTGAGGCCGTCGCCGCTGGCGACAAGGCTGCAGCCGAGAAGCAGCTGCGCGTTGCCTCCCGCGCACTGGACAAGTCCGTGTCTAAGGGCGTCTTCCACCGCAACACCGCGGCTAACAAGAAGTCCGGCATGGCCACCGCCTTCAACAAGATGGCCTAAATGAAACCGCTCCTGAAGTGGGTGGGGGGAAAGCGCCAACTGCTGCCCGTTATCCACTCCAAGCTGCCCGAGAGTTTCGACACTTATGTCGAACCATTCTTGGGCGGTGGAGCGGTTCTTTTTTCTTTGGCGCCCGAACGCGCCCGGGTCAATGACCTGAACACCGAGCTCATCACCGTCTACGAGGTGGTCCGCGATAACGTGGACGAGCTCATCGCCCTGTTAAAGGGCTATCCGAATGATTCGGATTTCTTCTACGAGATGCGCGCCCGCGACCGTGAGCCGGGTTTTGCGCACGTGAGCCCCGTCGAACGGGCTGCCCGCACGATTTTCTTGAATAAGACCTGCTACAACGGGCTTTACCGGGTGAATAACGCCGGCCAGTTTAATGCCCCGTTTGGCCGCTATGCCAACCCGAAGATTTGCGATGAGCCCAATCTGCGCGCGGTCTCGGAGTACTTGTCCACCCACGACGTGACGTTTTATAACGGCGACTACGCTGCGGTGGAGGCCAACGAGGGGGATTTCGTTTACTTCGATCCGCCCTATGATCCGGTCAACCCCACGAGCAATTTCACCGGCTACCAGTCGGGTGGTTTTGGCCGCGCGGATCAGATTCGGCTGAAGGAAACCTGCGACGATCTCAACGCCCGCGGGGTGAAGTTCCTGCTGTCGAATTCGGCGACGGACTTCATCAAGGAGTTGTACGCGGACTACCGCATCGACATCGTGGGTGCCACGCGCGCGGTGAATTCCGTGGCCTCGAAGCGCGGCAAGGTCGATGAGGTGCTCGTGCGCAATTATGCTTAACGACGCCGCCTGGGACCTCGTCTACCCCCACATCGCCGCCGACATCGCGGCCCAGGGCTTCGCGATACTGCCCGCCGCGAAGCTTAAGGAGCTATCGGGCCGCGAGCCGCGGTTGATGGCCAAGCATGACTTTTCGGCAGCGCGCCCCGAGGTGTTTCGACAGCACGGGTTATCCATGCTGCCGATGCGCCGCGATGCCTACCTGATTGGCCGTTTTGACCTGTACCAGCCTTTCCCGGAGCAGGCCGGGCCGCTGAAGTCGATGCCGGTTCCCAGCCACATCCAGTCCATTGACTTCGAGAACCTGACGTCGGAAGCCGCGGCGCTGACCGCGGCGAGCTTAAGCGGGATGCTCGATGATTTCCTGGGAGGGGAGCTGGTGCCCACGGTCAGCGGGCGCATGTCGACGCTCACTCTGCCCATGCGTATCGGCGGGCGCGATGTCGTGGTGGACCGCGCCCAGATGGAGATTGATGCCGGCTTCGAATCCGCCGAGCACCTCGTGCTCGTGGAGGCGAAGAACCACCTTTCCCCCGACTTCAATATCCGCCAGCTCTACTTCCCTTTCCGCCGCTTCTCGCTGGCTTTAGAGAAGGAAGTGGTGCCGGTCTACTTGGTCTATTCCAACGGTGTTTTCCACTTCTACCGCTACGCGTTTAGGCAGCCGGAGGACTTCCGCAGCATCGAGCTGGTGAGCGCGGCTCGCTATGTTTTGGGCGAGTCAGGCGTAACTGACGCGACGGTGCGCGCGGTGCTGGCGCGCACGCAGGTCGAAGACACGCGCGTACCTTTCCCCCAGGCGGACTCCTTTGCAAGGGTCATCAGCTTGCTGGAGAACCCTGTGGATAAAGCGGATATGCCCGAGAAATTCGGCTTTACCCCGCGCCAGGCTGATTATTACAGCAACGCCGCCCGCTACCTAGGTCTGGCCAAGCTCAGCGGCACGCGCGATGAACGCAATCTCACCCTCATCGAGGCCCTGGCTTCCCGCCCGGTGTTCCGGGACATGGTGCAGCACGTCGTGGATACCCACCGAGCGGTGAATAAAGAAGAAGCACTGGTCTTCATGCGCGCGGCCAATCTGGGGCTCAACGATACGACCCTGCGCCGCCGCTCCGGCACGGTCGCGGCGTGGTCGCAGTGGCTCAAAGAGCTGCTCGAGCAGGCCTAGGCGGCCTGGATGCCGGCCCACACCAGGGCGCAGCCAGCCACCACGAAGAAAACGCCGGAGGCGATGTCGATCCACGGGCCGGCGGCCAGCAGACGGCGGCGAATCGCGCGGGTAGAAATGACCGTCGAGAGGACAACAAACAGCAGGTAGCTCGACAGCGATAGGCTGAGCACCAGCGCCACCGAAAGCCACACCGGTGGGTGGGGCGGCAGCAGCGGGGCGACCATAGCGGCGAGGAAGAGAACGATCTTCGGGTTGGACAGGTTGGTGGCCAAACCCGTGCGGAAGACCTTGCCCACCGAGCCCAAGCGAGCGGCCGCCTCCTCCTCATCGACGGGCGGCTGCTTGCGCAGCTCCAACCCAGAGCGAATGGAGAGCACGCCCATGAAGACCAGGAAACAGCCACCAATCACCTGAATCAGCGAGAGGACGCCAGGGAAGGCGGTGAGCAGGGCGGCCGCGCCGAACACGGTCAACGTGCACCACAACAGCACGCCCACCTGGATACCGGTTGCCGCCGCAATGGCGTGGCGGCGCGAGCGCGTAGCATAGCGCGTCACCAGGACGATGTCGGGGCCGGGCGCTGCCGCGCCGACGAGATTCATCAGTAGGATGGCCGCGAACGCGGACCAGCTCATGACAGGCGCTCGAGTAGGTCCTCGCGGCCGAACATGCGGGCCGAGTCGAGGGCGTTGGGCTGGCCGGCGGAGGGGTCGGCGCCGGCGTCGAGAAGCGCGTCGATCACCGCGTCCTCCTTCTTAAAAATCGCCCCAGCCAACGGCGACTGGCCGCGATCGTTGAGGAGGTTGACGTCGGCCCCCGCCGCAGCGAGCTGGCGTACCAGCTCCGCATGGCCGTGATAGGCGGCAAGCATGACAAAGGACTGCCCGTCCTGGTTCACCATGTCCACGTTGACGCCCTGCTTGATGTACTCGAGCAGTGTGGCATCGCCATTACGGGCAAAGTCGAAAAGCTTGGTGGCAAAGTTCTGGATGTCATCCATGGAGGGTTAGTCTAGCGCGCCAGCTCCGCCACCCGTTTAACGGCCGCCTCGATGGCGAAGTCCTCGTCCCCGCCCTGGCCCTTGACCGCGGCGTCCAGTTCCGACATGAGGATGACGGCCTTGGTGATATTCTCCCCCGACCAGCGCCGCGCCACCGGTTGGGTGAGTTTAATCGCATAGGGCGCCATGCCGGTCTGGGAGGCCAGCGAATACTGATCCCCGCGCGCAGTGTACAGGCGCGCGATATTGCCCACCTTGTTGGCCAGCGCCGAGGCGATCGCCACGGGGCTAGCCCCCAACTGCAGCGCGCGGCGGCACGTGGAGACCGCGGCCTCCCCGCGGCCTGCCACAGCAGCATCCGCGATATCCCAGTTGGCCACCTCGGCCACACCCACGTAGTACGCGTGCACCGCCTCGCGGGTCACCTTGCCCCCAGTGTCGAAGACGAGCTGCGAGATGGCGGAGGCGAGCTCGCGGAGGTCGGAGCCGACGCCGTCGAGAAGCGCCTGCACCACATCCGGGGTGGGCCGCACTCCGTGCGAAGCGAACTCGCGGGTGGCCCACTGCGCGAGCTCGTTCGGGTAAAGCGAAAAGACCTCATGCACCTCGGCCGTCTTGCGCAGCGCCGCGATGAGCTCCGGCGGCTTCTTCTTTTTCTTCAGTGTCTTCGCCGTCACCGAGTACATCAGGATAAGCGTGATGCCGGGCATGGGGTTAGCGCAGGCGTCGAGGAGGATCTTCGTGACCTCCTTGCCGGCCCTCTCCACGTCGCTGATGACGATGACGCGGTCCTCCCCGAACAGGGAGGGGCTGGTCGCTTCCAGGATCTCGCCCTCGCTGACCTCGGAGGCCTTGAGCTTGGTTACCTCGCCGTGTTGGATACTCAGGCGGGCGCGCTCGGCTAGGAATTCATCATCGCCGAGGATGAGGTGCACGGGGGCTGAAGACATGCCTGTCATCTTAGCAACGCCGCGATGATCCACCCGCCGAGCAACAGCACCGCGATGGGGCCCGCTACCACGGTGGTCACGGGCATCGAGGAGGCGACAAAGTGAACCCAATCCGCCAAGGGCTCAATGAGGATCACGAGAGGCCTGCCCAGCCCCACCTGCGCCAGGGCGGCGGCGATAAGCCCCACGACGGTGATCATCGGCACGACTGGGGCCACCAGCACGTTGGCGATGACAGAGACCACCGAGACCCGCCCAGACATGAGCGCGATGAGTGGCATGGTCACGATATCCGCGGCAATGGCCACGGCGAAGGCTCGCGCAACGATGCCAGTCCCCAGCACCCGCAGCAACAGGGGGCTGAGCGCCACGATGCCGGCGGTGGCCGCCACGGAGAGCGCGAAGCCGAAGCTGACGGCCAGGTCGCTGTCTGCCGCGAGGAGGAACAACACGCCGAGGGAGAGAGCATGGAGCGGTTCCATCTTCGAGGAGTGGAGCACCGCCACCAAGCCGGCCAGCCCAGCGACGGTGGCGCGCTGGACGGAGGGCTCCCACCCCACGAGACCCACGAATAACGCTAACGCGCTTGCCGACGCCCCCACCCGCGCCCGCGGCCCCGGCACCACCAACGCGGCCGCGGTACACACGATGGCAACGTTGGAGCCGGACACGGCACTCAAATGCGATAGCCCCGTATCGATATAGAGCTGCTTGTCCTCGGGGGTTTGCAGGCTGGTATCGCCCAGCACCATGCCGGGGATGAGGCCGTTATCGCACACGGCGCGGAAGTTCTCCGCCACTGCGGCTGTCCAGCTGTGGGCGTGCGCGGTGAGTTCACCGCTGAAGACGGTCTGCCCTACCCCTACCCGGTCGGACGGACCGGGGTGGCCGTGCACCGTGACGAGGGAGCCGCTGAAGGCCTCTGGCTTCTCCTTGAGGAAGACCGGCAGCTGCGCCGGGTAACCGGGCACGCGCAAGCGCACCATCCATCCGGAGGTAGTCTGTAGAGGATCGGCGGCCAGCTTTCCCGTGACATCCGTACCGAAGTGAAAGTCCGCTGCGCGCACCGAGCGCACATGCGCAAGGATGGCGAAGATGGCCCCACTCGCCGCGCACAGTATCCCCTGGCCGCGCCATTGCCCGCGCAGCAGTGCGAACGCCACGAGCCCACCCAGCAGCCAGGGGTGGCCGAAGAGCACTGCGAGAGCGGCCAACCATGCGACCACCGCGGCGGGCACCAGCCGCAGTTCTCTCACGTCCGAACCTTGTCCTTGAGCTTCGCGAACTTCGCCGGCCCGATGCCGGAAACGTCCATGAGCTGCTCCACGGTGGTAAAGCTCCCGATTTCTTCGCGGTGTGCCACGATTGCCGCTGCCGTGGCCGGCCCCACCCCGGGAAGCTCAGTGAGTTCCTCCGCGGTGGCGGAGTTGAGGGAGATAGTGTCTTCGGCCGCGGCACCTGGGGCAGCGGAAGGAGCGCCGACGGTGATCTGTTCGCCGTCGTTAAGCTTCTGCGCCAGGTTGAGGTTGTCGGTGGGAACGCGTGGGCGCGCGACCTCGAGGGCGTCGTTGATACGCGCGCCCGGCGCCAAGGTCACCAGGCCCGGCTCCTCTACGTCGCCCACGACGGAGACCACGATGTCGGCCGCTACCTCGCTGCTCGGCGCGGCAACCTCATAAGGGTTCTCCGCGCTGCGGCTCAGCCCCAGCCAGGCGAGGAGCGCAACGCCAGCTAAACCCGCTACGACAAGCGCCAGCCAGGGTGGCACGCGCACGCGCGGAAAGTCGACGTTGAGCAGTTCTTCTTCCCCGGTGGGGCGGGTGAGGTCACGGAGGCGATCAGCAATGGCGTTCATGCCCGCGACGCTACGCAGCGTCTCAGCACGCGTCGAGAGCTTGAGCCGCAGCCTGTGGATAACTTGTTGCAGGCGTCAACAACGTCTTTAGCTCGGCTCCGCCGTCAGCTAAAGACCGCGGAGACGCCGATGGCTCCGGGGCCGACGTGGACCGCGAGGACGTCGGTAAGCGGCACCAGCATGAAGGAAGAGTCCGGCAACGCCAAGCGCAGCAGGTCCTCCAATCGGCGGGCCGAGACCTTGTCCTCGTTGTACTGGACCACGATGAACGCCGGCTTGCCCTCCGCGCGGGAAGCCACCAGATCCACGAGCTTGGTAAAGGCCTTGGTTTGCGTGCGGGTCTTGCCCACCATCTCCAGCTTGCCGCCCTCAATCGCCATGATCGGCTTGGTGGCCAGCAGCGCGGTCGACAGCATCGCCGTGGCCGCGGACATGCGCCCGGAACGGCGAAGCTCCTCCGTCGAGCTGAGATAGACCAATGTGTGCCCGCGCTCGAGGGTGTTGATGGCGGCGGCATAGCACTCATCGAGTGACGCGCCTTCCTGGGCAAGCTTGGCCGCGGCCATGGCAGCCGCCCCCATGACCATGCCCGCGGTACCGGAATCGATAACGCGCACGGTGTCAGGGAAAACCCCGGAGGCGGTCACCGCCGCCGACCACGTCGAAGACAGCTCCTTCGACAGGTGGATCGCTAGCACCCCGTCATCCCCGGAGCGCTCCATCTGACGGCCATACAGGGCCGCTAGCTCTAGGGCAGTCAGACCAGAGGTGGACAGCTCCGCGCCATCCTTGCCGTGGCTTTCCATGACGTGCAGGTCCACGACGCAGATGTCGAGTTCCTCGACAATATCCGCCGGCAACCCCGCGGCGGAATCGGTGACGACGCGAATCACTAGACGTCCGCCCCTGCACCACCAACGACAGCACCGCCCATATTCCAACCGTCAAAGTACCATTGGGCGCGGGCGACGTTCTCCGGGGTGAATTCCAGCGGGGAGAGCGGACGAGCGGCGTCGAACTCGGGCCGCGCGGTCAGCTGCGACCAATGGGTATTTTTCAGACCGGAAAGAATCCCGTACTGGTGGTGCTCAAGGCCCAAAAGGTGGCAGGTCAGCGCGGAAATGGCGCCGCCGTGCGCGACGACAAGCACCGCGCCTTCATCCCAGTCCGAGTGCTCCTGCATGAGCTCATCAATGACCGGGCGGGCGCGGTTGGCCACGTCAACGCGGCTTTCGCCCTGCGGTGGCGCCCAGGTGGGGTCGTGGCGCCACAGCGCACGCGCCCCGGGGTACTGCTCATCCACCTCGGCGGAGGTCATCCCCTGCCACTCCCCCAGGTGGGTTTCACGCAGGCGCTTATCGACGGTTACCTCAAGCCCCAAGTGACGAGCGATGATCTCAGCGGTTTCGCGGGCACGGATGAGATCCGAAGCGACAATCGCGGTGATGTCTTTATCCTCGAGCAGATCAGCGGCAGCGCGCGCTTGGGAGTACCCTACGTCCGACAGCTCGGTGTCCAGGTGCCCCTGCATCCGTCCGGTGGCGTTGTACGTGGTTTGCCCGTGGCGGATGAGGAGGAGACGGCGGGTCATAATTCGTCATCTTCCGGCTCTGGCTGGGCCAGGGGAATCTCATCGATCGAGTCCACGTCGCGCGGGTTGACTTCATCAGACCACTCGCCGGGCCTTTCTGGGGTATCCAGACCGGGGATGTCGAGAAGCGGGCAGTCGTGGTAGAGGCGATCCAGGCCGTAGAACTCGCGCTGATCGTTGCGCTGGACGTGGACCACGATGGGGCCATAGTCGAGCAGAACCCAGCGGTTCTCGCGGTTGCCTTCACGGCGTTTGGGCTCAAAGCCCTGCTTGGTCAGCTCGTCCTCGACTTCCTCGACGATGGACGCCACCTGGCGCTCGGTATCGGCAGAGGCCAAGACGAAGACCTCGGTAATCGCCAGCACGTCGGAAACGTCAATAGCGGCAATGTTGGTGGCCAGCTTTTCATCCGCAGCCAAGGCGGCGGTTTCCGCCATCTGGCGTGCTTCATCAGTAATCGACATGACAATCCCTACACAAGTACTTTTCTCTTAAGAACTCTAGTCTTACACGACATGGCGCATTTTCCTAGTCGGATTCCCCCGCGAATGCGCGGAAACTACAGCGGTTTTTCCGGGTGCGGGCTGTAGAGGTGATTCTTGGCAATGTATTGCACCACCCCATCCGGCACCAGGTACCACACCGGCTGGCCCTGCTGGGCGCGGGCGCGGCAATCGGTGGAGGAAATGGCCATGGCGGGAATCTCGATTAGCTCGATGTCGTCTTGGGAGCCCTCCGGCAGCATGTCCTTGCGGAGCTCGTAGCCGGGGCGGGTCACGCCGACGAAGTGCGCCATCTCCAGCATCTCTTCCCAATTCCGCCAGCTCATGATGGAGGCCACAGAATCCGCACCGGTAATGAAGTAGAGCTCGGCATCGGGGAAAAGCTCGTGCAAGTCCCGCAGCGTATCGATGGTGTAGGTGGGGCCCTCGCGGTCAATGTCTACGCGGGAGACGGTAAAGCGCGGGTTTGATGCGGTGGCCACCATGGTCATCAGGTAGCGGTGCTCGGCGGCGGTGACCTGCTTATCGGCCTTTTGCCAGGGCTGGCCGGTGGGCACGAAGACCACCGTATCGAGGCGGAAACGGTGGGCTACCTCGCTAGCAGCGACGAGGTGGCCATTGTGGATCGGATCGAAGGTGCCGCCCATGATGCCGATGCGTTGTGGACTAGTCATGGCTGGTGAGTATACCGGCCACAGCATCAATGACCTGCACGTCCTGCTCAGTAGGCTCCCCCAGGAAGTAGGAGGCGTGGCGCTTGGCCTTCGTGGCCAGGGCGCGGTTGGCGGCTTCCACGGAGAAGTCGCAGACGAAGTCACCGTCCAAGCAATAATCGACGGCGCGGTGTTCCGGCAGCCCGGCGCGGTTCTGAGCCCACGGCACCTGGTGGAGCGGATTGCCGAACGTAAGCACCGCATGCAGGCGCCCGGTATCAGCGAGGTAGCTTTCAACGCTTGTCGTGACGAGCGCGCCCTGCGAGTAGCCAGCTGCCACCCAGCGCGGGCGGCAGCCGGTGGTGGCTTCATAGTCTTCGACCACCTTCGGGGCGTTGCGAACACCGGTGCGCAGACTATCGACGACCCCCAGCGTCACCGAGTACGCCAAGTCCCCAATGGGGGACTGCTGGAGGATCTCCATGATTCGCCGCACGACGTCACGCGGGCTGAGTTCCTCCCCCTCCTGTGCCAAAGGCGGCAGGTTCATGGCGGCAGGGTATGCCTCCGGATCGAGCGCTAGCACATAGACGCCATCCATAGCGCCCGGATGGCGCTGCTCGACCTGGTGAAACAGCGCAGCAAAGTTACGTCCCTCAAAGCCCGTGGATTCTGGTGCACGCGCGGAGTAGCGCTGCGGGCCCACGTATTCGCCTTGCTCCTCGTTCTGATCCGAGCCGCGCGCGACGAGCACCGCGGTCTCGGGGCAGGTGTCAACACCGCTCGCCGAGGCCACAGGAACGTTCAGAAGAAACGCTGCTGCGCCAAGCGCGGCACACATGCTAAAAGAAGGAGGCTTCACACTTTCCTGTTTAGCGGAAACGAACGCTGTCTACCATGCTGCCGATGGAATCATAGACCTGGTTATCCCACTCGTGGTAGGTGAAAAAGTACTGGCCGTGGGAGCCGCCAGTGGGCTTAGCGGCGTAGAGGGTGTGGGCGGAGAGGTCGCACACGGCATCGAGGGGCAGGCAGTAGTCCACGCGGCTGACGTTGGCACGCAGCTGCGGGAAGTGGCCCATCGGGCCGCCCGCGCCCTGGGTCGCGCCGACAACGGCCGGATCGCCGGCGCGGGTCAGCGGGTTACCAAAGGTCACGACACCGGCGAGCTGGTCGCGGTGGGCTAGCTCCAGCTCGTGGTTGGACAGGACCATAGCTCCTTGGGAGTAGCCGGACAGGATGTACTGCGGGTGGCAGCCGGTAGCGGCTTCATAGCTGTTGATCGCGCTGGTCACCCCGCGCTTTCCGGTCTGTACGGAGTACATGAACTGGTTGATGGCGGAGACCGCGGTGTTGATGACGGGGTTGGCGTACTGTGCGGCTAGGCGCACCAAATCGGCCGCGGTGGTGGGAAGCGACTCGTTCGGCACGGAATACTCCGGGTACGTCGCCGGGTAGTATTGCGGCTCCAGCCCCAGCACGTAGACGTCCTTCATCAGCGAGTTGCCACCGTGGGTTGCCTGATAGCGCGCTTCAGCGCCGCGCAGCATGGCACGGATGGATTCGCCCTCCCACCCATTGGAGGCCCGGCCACCCTGGTTGGAATACTGCGTGGGGTAGATCTGGCCGTTCTGGCCGGAGCCGCGCGCGGCGACGACCACCACGGCGGGGCACTGTTCGTCGGCATGCGCGACGGGTGCGGAAATGGTGTGGGGGACGATGAGGGCGGCTGCGGCCACGACGGCGGCTGCTACGGAGGAAGCAATGCGAGACAGCATGAGGGGAAGGCACCAATCAGTTCATTGTTATTACTGCGCTTTAGAGTACCCAGTCCTCTCCCGCCGCGCAGCACGAACCCCGCGCAAGGCCAACAATCTACTCGAAAAGTTTTCGAGTAGATTGTTTTGCGCAGGTCAGGCTCGAAAAATTCCTTTCGAGTAGCTTTCGAGTAGCTTTTCGAGCTGGTTCTAGGGGCGGGTCTGGCCGGTGCCCTGCAGCACCCACTTGGTAGACGTCAGCTCCGGCAAAGCCATTGGGCCACGCGCGTGCAGCTTCTGGGTAGAGATGCCGATCTCGGCGCCCATACCGTAGACCTCGCCATCAGTAAACGCGGTGGAGGCGTTGAGCATGACCGCTGCGGCATCTACCTCGTTGGCAAAGGTCAGCAAGACGTCGGCGTCCTGAGCCGCAATGGCTTCGGTGTGGCCGGTGGTGTACTCAGCAATGTGCGCGATGGCGCCATCAACGCCGTCGACCACCTTGGCGCAGATATCCATGGAGAGGAATTCCTCGCGCCACTCTTCGTCGGTGGCCTCCACGGCGTCCTTAACTCCGAAGGCTTCGAGATCCTTCACATCGCCGTGGATGGTGACCCCTGCCTCCTGAAGGGAGGTGATGATGCGGAGCTTGGCAGCGTCGTCCAGTGCGGCGTCGATCAGCACGCCCTCTGTGGCATTGCACACCGAGGTGCGGCGGGTCTTGCCGTTGACCACCATGTCGATGGCCTTGTCCAAGTCGGCGGAAGCATCGACGTAGAAGTGGCAATTGCCGGTGCCGGTCTCGATGGCGGGGACGGTGGCGTTTTCCACCACGGCGTTGATAAGGCGCGCGCCGCCGCGCGGGATGACCAGGTCCACCAAGCCGCGGGCGGTGATGAGATCCTGCACGGAATCATGGGTCTCACAGGGCAAAAGCTGCACGCCTTCGCGCGGCAGATCGAACTCCGCGAGGGTGTCTTGGAGTAGCTCCACGAGCTTGGCGTTGGAGTTCTTCGCGGACTTGGAACCGCGCAGCAGCGGCACGTTGCCGGACTTCAGGGCCAGGCCGAATGCATCGACGGTGACGTTCGGGCGGGCCTCGTAGACCATGCCCATCACGCCGAGCGGCACACGCACCTGCTTCATCTGGATGCCGTTATCCATGGTGCGGCCCTGCAGGATCTCCCCTACCGGGTCCTGGAGGGAAGCGACCTGGCGTAAGCCCCCGGCAATGCCTTCGATGCGGGCGGCGTCCAGCGACAGGCGGTCGATGAGGGACTCGGACATGCCATTGGCGCGGCCGGCCTCGATATCGAGTTGGTTGGCAGCGAGGATGTCCTCGGTGTGCGCAATCAGATTCTCAGCGGCGCGGTTGAGGATTTCATTCTTGCGCGGGGTGGGCAGCTGCGCGAACTGTGGCGCCACCGCCTTGGCGGCGCGGGCTTTGGACAGAACTTCTTCACGTTCGGTGTTGCTCATGCCATACCAGCGTACGGAAGGTCTGCCCGCTTGTCAGGGATTTTGTGCAGCTATGGGCGCGGATCGGCCTTTAGTTAGGCCTCGAGCTCACGGCGGCGCTCAGCTGCGGCACGCAGGCGCTCGGCGCGCTTTTTCTTCTCGCCTTCGGAAAGCTCATCGAAGAGCTCTTCATCCGACTCGCTGAACTTCAACACCCCGCGCGCAGCCCAGGAAGCGAAGAACGCGATGACGGGCGAGATCCAGAAATAGCTCCAGTCAAAGACGAAGAGGCCCAGAAAGAGCGCGATCATCGCCACCGACCAGATGACGGAATCCACTATCTGCACCTTACGTCCGCGGGAAAGCATGTCCTCCAGCTCCGCCTCGTGGCGGCGTGCGGGTGTTGTGGCGCTGGGGGTGGAAAGCTCCGGCAGGTCCTCAAAGAGCTTGGCCACGTCCCCACGCGTGCGTGCCGCAGCGGCCTCGCCGGTACGCTGCTCAAACTCATCGGGGCCTAACGTGCCGTTGACGAAGTGCTGGCTCAGTTGTTCCAGGGCCGCGGAACGCTCAGCATCGCCAACGCGGATATCGGGGTTCTCCATTAATAACCTGCCTTCGGGTCAACCAGCGTGGGCAGCTCCTCCCCCGCCGCGAAGGCCTCGGCCACCTTGATGGTGTGCGCACCAATTTTTTCGCGAACGGAGCGCTGCGTATTGGCAATGTGCGGGGTAATAACCACGCGCTTATCCTGCCACAGCGGGTGGTCCTCCGGCAGCGGCTCTGGGTCGGTGACGTCGAGTGCCGCACCCGCGATCTCCCCTGCCTCCAGTGCCGCAACGAGGTCCTCGGTCTTGATGAGCGGGCCGCGACCCACGTTAACCACCACCGCGTGATTCGGCATCTGCTGGAAAGCTTCCGCATCCACCATGTGGCGGGTCTCCGGGGTCAGCGGAGCGATAAGGACGAAGTAATCTGCCTTCGGCCAGACCTTGTCCACCTGGGAAATCGGGTAGGTCTCCTCCGCGCCCTCGACCGGGTTTCCGGAGCGGTTGACCGCGATGATGCGCGGCCCGAAACCGGAGAGCATGCTAATCAGACGCTTGCCAATGCCACCGGCGCCGATAATCGCCAACGTCTTATCGTCATAAAGGTAGGAGGTGTGGGCCTCCATCTCTGCATAGGAATCAAACGTGCCGTTAACGCGGCGGTGCGCGTGCAGCTGCGCCAGGAGCAGCGCGATGGTGGATTCCGCCACCGTGTTGTCGTAGACGCCGGCCGCGTTCGACCACGGCACGCGGCTTTCCTTCATCACTTCAAGCACGTGGTCCACGCCCGCCGAAGGAATCTGCACGAAGCCAATGTTCTCCGGGAGCGGATCCGGGAAATCGCTGCCGTCGCCGGTGTAGATGAGGAAGGAGGCCTCATCGAGCGGGGCACGCTCAAAGCCCGCGGCGTCAAGCACCTCGATGGTTTCCTCCCACGGGTGTGGTTCGATGGCGTACTTCATGCACATACTCCTTAGCTAGTATCCGGCGTCCGGGTCGACGCGCGTGGGCATGTCCTCGCCGCGCTCCCACGCGGCGGCGTTGGCATTGAAGATAGCACCCAAGTGGTACTGGGCCACGTGATCCGAGGCCGCCATGTGCGGGGTCAGCGTGGCGTTGGGGAGCTCATAGAGCGGGTGGCCATCCGGAAGCGGTTCCGGGTCCATAACCTCGAGGCCCGCTCCGGCGATCTCGCCCGTGCGCAGTGCGTCCACGAGATCATCAGTCACCACGGTGCTGCCGCGGCCGACGTTGATAAACACCGCCGAGGGCTTCATGGCGCGGAACACAGCGGCATCAAAGAGAGCTTCCGTAGCGGCCGTCGCCGGCAGGATACTCACCACGAAATCCGCCTCGCCCCATGCTTCGTCGACGCGCTCGATAGGCAGTGTTACGTCCGCGCCGTCTACCGGGCGTCCCGAGCGGTTCACCGCGGTGATGTGCGCGCCGAAAGGCGCGAGGTAGGCCATGAGCTGCGTGCCGATTCCTCCCGCACCCACGATGAGCACACGCGTCGGCCCCTGTTGGTCATAGAGCCAGGCTTGGGATTCATCGAGCTCGCGCGCCACCGACCACGACTTCGCCAGGGCGAAGGCCTTGTGGTGGTGCGCTTGGGAGAGCA
>NZ_CABTZR010000003.1 GCF_902489365.1 uncultured Corynebacterium sp.
GACAGGACTCGAACCTGCAACCTACGGTTTTGGAGACCGTTGCGCTACCAATTGCGCCACGCCCCTCTGCGTGCCCTTTTGGGACAACGCACAACCCTACCAGAACGGTGATTCCCCATGGAAACCACGTGCCGTATAAGGCTGGGAGTCGGTAGTGAAAAAGCGCCCGTATGCGGGCGCTTTTCTTTCCCGGTAGCGATGGCGAGAATTGAACTCGCGACACAGCGATTATGAGTCGCTTGCTCTACCACTGAGCTACACCGCCATATTCACCTTCTGAAAGCTTCCAGAAACATGAATGGAGCCCCCTGACAGAATCGAACTGTCGACCTTTTCCTTACCATGGAAACGCTCTGCCGACTGAGCTAAGGGGGCACAGCCTCTTTGAGTCACGGAATTTCTCCGCTGTGCTCTCGTTGAAGCCTTGAAAAGATTAACCCGAAACGCTTAAACAACACAAATCGCCAGCATGGGAGGCATTTTTAGGGCCTTTAAGCACTCCAAGAACACCCCGAAGCAACCACTGTGCCGAGTAGACGACACCTAAGCCTGGTACGCGCCCCTTCAATAGGCGGAGGCGACATTTCGATCAAATAGCGTCCCAGTTTCTCGGGGCCCGGACCCCTTATTTGATCGAAATGACCCTTACCCCACCCTTAACCCCCTTAAGCCCCCTAAGCCGGGGCCAGGCCGGGGATCGAAAAATCCCGCAGACCCATGTGATGTGTCTGCGGGATTTGTTTTGTGCCAGGTAGAAGATTCGAACTTCTGAAGGCAATGCCGGCGGATTTACAGTCCGCTCCCTTTGGCCGCTCGGGCAACCTGGCATGCACTCTTGAGTGCGGTTATGTACTTTACTATGAACTCCCGCCCAACATGCAAATCGCCAGGCAGAAGGGCCTTTTAACCCACGCGCTGAACGGTATAGTCCGCCAACTGGCGCAGTGCTTCACTAGCCGTGCACTCCGGAAGCAGGGAGAGCTGGTCCTCGACCACGCGCAGATACGCGTTAACGTCGGCCAGCGCCTTGTCGCGGCCGCCCGACTGCCACAGCAGCTCGATGGCGCGCTGTACGGAGGCGTCGTCCTCAAGCGGGCCCGTCAGCAGCGCGCGCAGCTCATCGCCAACCTCGCCTTCCTCCTCCAGGGCATAGAGCACCGGCAGGGTGAACACACCCTCGCGCAAGTCCGTGCCCGGGGTCTTCCCGGATTCTTCGGAGTCGGAGAAGATGTCGATGACATCGTCGACGATCTGGAAGATCATGCCTACGGCCGCACCGATTTGGCGCAGCGCTTCGCACTGCTCCGGACCCGCACCCGCGTGATAAGCGCCCAGGTAGCCGGCGGAGGCAATGAGCACCGCGGTCTTTTCCCGGATGACCGCCGTGTAGTGCTCCACGGCATTGGCTTCGCCAGCACCGATGGTTTCCCGCATCTGGCCGGTGACGAGCTCCTCGAACGTCTCCGCGAAATGCTCCACCGTGTGGGTATCCAGCTGGCTCATCAGCCGCGAAGCGTGCGCGAGCAGTGCATCGCCCGCCAGAATGGCCACCGAGTTGGTCCACCGGAAGTTCGCGGAATCCACGCCGCGGCGGCGGTCCGCCTCATCCATGACATCGTCATGGTAGAGCGTAGCCACGTGGACCATTTCCACCACGGTTGCCGCCTTCACCACCTCAGGGGATTGCGAGCGTTCACCGAACTCGGAGGCCAACAACGCCATCATTGGACGGAAGCGCTTGCCACCAGCAAGGGAAAGATGACGCACCTTGTCTTTAATGAAGTCCTGCCCGCGGTCGAGCTCCGTATTCAGCAGGTCCTCTACAGCAGCCATCCCGGCGTTGATACGCTCGGTGAGCTGCGCATCCCCCAAGTCCACGTGCTTGGCGTGAGTTTGGCCGTGTGACATTAAACGTGTTCCTTTAAGCTCAAAAATCCTAGTGTTTACTTACCGTAGCCCATGGCACGGCCCTCAACACACTTGTGGCCACTATCCCGTGCAATGATAGTCCCCATGTCGGAGCAGATCGATTCCACCCTTGTTGACGTCGCCATCGTAGGCGCCGGGCCCGCTGGCGCTGCCGCCGCTATCCACGCCGCACGCGCCGGCCATGAGACGCTGCTTGTCGACGCCTCCCCTTTCCCCCGCGACAAGACCTGCGGCGATGGTCTGACCCCGCGCGCCATGCACCAGTTGGAGCTCCTCGGCATCGAGGTCAACGCCTCCTACCGCAACCGCGGGCTCAAGCTACACGGCTTCGGCGGCACCGTGACCGCCCCGTGGCCTGAGACCTACCCCTCGCACGAAGGCACGGCGCTGCCACGCTATGAATTCGACGCGCTGCTGGTTGAGGCTGCGCAGGCAGCCGGCGCGCAGCTTTTAACCGGCACGGCAACACAGCCGGAACTGGACGGCAACCGGCTGGTCGAGTTCTCCGTCGGCAAGCGCCGCGTGCGCGCCCGGTGGGTCATCGTGGCTGACGGCGTGCGCTCGACGTTTGGCAAGCAGCTGGGCCGCACGTGGCACCGCGAGGAGGTCTATGGCATTGCTGCACGCGCTTATGCCGATTCACCCAACGACGGCGAGGAGTGGATGCACTCCCACGTTGAGCTCAAGGATCCAGAGGGCGTCGTACAGCCGGGCTATGGCTGGATCTTCCCGCTAGGCCAGGGGGTCAATATCGGCTTGGGCGCGCTCTCCACGGCCGCCCGCCCGGCCCGCCTCAACACGAAGAAGGCGCTGGATTTCTACGCTGAGCAGCAGCGTTCGAAATGGGGTCTGGGCGAGCTGCGCAACGTCACCTCGGCGATGCTGCCCATGGGTGGTGCGGTATCTGGAGTTGCCGGCGCGAACTGGATGCTCATCGGTGACGCTGCAGCCTGCGTTAATCCGCTCAACGGCGAGGGCATCGACTATGGCTTGGAAACGGCGGCACTCGCCGTGGAGATGCTCGGCACCAAGGACCTCACCTTGGCGTGGCCAGACCGGCTGCGCGCCGAGTATGGCGAGGCCTTCCTGCTCGCCCGCACCGCCGCGCGCCTGCTGACGTACCCACAGTTCCTACCGCTGGCCGGGCCTGTGGCCATGCGCGGGCCGGTGGGCCGCATGCTCATGCCGGCCGCGGCACGGCTTATGGGAAACCTCATCACCGACGAGGACAAGGATCTGCTTGCCCGAGCCTGGCGGCTGGCCGGCGGGGCGGTCTCCACGCTGCGGCGCGATACTCCCCTTTGGTCCTGAGCACTTTGGCCTTAGGGCCCCTAAGCGGGCTTAACGGCGGAGTGCAGCGCCACGATGCCGAAGGTCAGGTTGCGCCAGCCTGCTTGTTCCCAGCCGTTGCGGTTAATGGCAGCGGCCAGTTCGTGCTGCTCCGGCCACGCGCGGATGGACTCTGCGAGGTAGATATAGGCCTCCGGGTTGGAGGAGACCACCTTGGCAATCGGCGGCAGCAGGCGGGTCAGGTACTCCTTGTACACGGTGCCGAAGAACGGGATGACCGGCTTGGAAAACTCCGCTACTGCCAGGCGCCCGCCGGGTTTGGTCACGCGCGCCATCTCCCGCAGGCCCAGCTCGAAGTCGTGGATATTGCGCAGACCATAGGAAATGGTCACCGCATCGAAGGTGTTATCCGCAAAAGGCAGGCGCATTCCATCGCCGGCCACCTTGGGCACATCGCGCTCCTCGCCAGCCGCGAGCATGCCGAGGGAAAAGTCACAGGCCACACACCACGCGCCGGACTTGGACAGCTCCTCGGTAGAGACGGCCGTTCCGGCAGCCAAGTCAAGGACCTTCTCCCCCGGCTGCAGGTTCAGCCGCTCGCGGGTCAGGCGGCGCCAGCGTGCGTCCTGACCAAAGGACAGCACCGTGTTGGTGATGTCGTATTTCTTGCCCACCGCGTCAAACATGCGCGCGACATCGAAGGGCTTCTTCTCCAGATCTGCCTTAGACACAAGCGCCTAGTCTAGGCGACGCGCGCTCCCAGAGCGCGAGCGGCCCAACGCGGCAGCTCCGGACGCTGGCCCAAAATGGTCAGCGGCACCTCGCGGACATTCTCCAGAACTTCCTCGTAATAGCCCAGCAGCTGCTCGCACAGGGCCGGCCAGGTCTTGGAGGCAATCGACTTCCGGGCGTTCTCCCGCAGCTCCTCGTGGATCTCCGGGTTGAGCAGCGCATCGACGGCGTTGGGGAGGTCCTCGACGAAGGTGGGGACATCGAGAAGCAGCCCGTTATAGCCCTCCTCGATGAGATCCACCGGGCCGCCCGCGCGCGGGCCGATGGTGGGCACGCCTGAGGCCTGCGCCTCCTGGATGGCCTGGCAGAAAGTCTCGAACTCGCCGGCGTGCACGAAGATGTCGAGGCTTGCATATGCGGCTGCGAGCTCCTCGCCGCCCAACGCGCCGGTAAAGACCGCCTCCGGCAGCTGCGCCTCCAGCAGTGGGCGCTCGGGGCCATCGCCGACAATGACGAGCTGGATGTCCTCGCGACCGTTAAGCGCGGACAGGCGGTGTACGCCCTTCTCCGCGGCCAGGCGGCCGACGAAGCCGACGATCTTTTTCTTCCCCGTGGGCTCCCACTCGCGGCGCAGCGCCTCCGAGCGCTTCGAGGGGTGGAAGCGCTCCGAGTCCACGCCGCGACCCCAGTGGCGCACGTTCTTGATGTTGTGCTTCTCCAAGTCAGCAATGGTGAGCGAGGACGGAGCGAGAGTCATTTGGCACGCATTGTGGATGGTGCGCAGCCACTCCCACACCCCATAGGCCAGCGCGGAAGCGTGGTACTTGGTGGCGAAACCGGCCACATCGGTCTGGTACAGCGCCACGGCCGGAATGCGTAGCTGACGTGCAGAAAATGCTCCCGCCGCTCCCAAGACGAAGGGGCTGGCCAGGTGGATGATGTCCGGCTTGAACTCACGCAGCGCCTCGTCCACAGCGGAGGTGGGAACGCCGACTGGGAGCGAATCCACTAACGGCACGCGCACGGTGGGCACGCGCACGATGGTGAACCCGAGGTAATCGGGGATTTCCTCTTGGCCCTTGCGGGCACCGGGCGCGATGACGATGGCTTCGTGACCGTGCTCGTGGAGGTGCTCGAGGACACGCAACACGGAGTTGGTCACTCCATTGACGTTAGGCAAGAAGGATTCCGCGACGATGGCAACACGCATGCGTCCCATCATTCCTTTCCTGAGTGCTCGGCTGGTAAAGCACGTGCTAAATTCCGGTTAACTTTCCCGCTTGCCCACCACAAGGCACCCGCTAACAGGGTAGCGACGGCTGCTGAAGACAGCGCCGGGATGAGCGACAGGGTCCATTCGCGGCCCTCCACCTTGACTAGGTCCGGGTTGTTCTTGGCGTAGAGCACCCAGACCTGCTGGCCCTCTCCTAGCCCGGTGGGATAAAGCAGCCCGGTGGGTGGGGTGTGATAGATACCTTCGGCATCCTGGAAATCCACGAAGGTGCGCAGGCTGCCGACGTCCGTCACCGTGGCCAGCGCGCGCCCGGGGTTGGCGTTGATGGTGCGGTCGTTCAAGAAAGGGCCGATGACCATTCCCGCCATACCCACTAATGCCGCGGCATACAGCACCAGGATCAGCTGGCGTACCCGGCGCCGCGGCATTTACTGGCCTACCTTGGCGTTCAGCGCCTCCTGCAGCGCGCGGCGCGAGGACCGGGTGGTATGCGCCTCCACGACGGTGATGCCGGTGGAGTATTCCTTGAGCTCTGCGAGAACATCGAGCAGCTCCTGCGCCGAGCTCACCTCGCGGTGCTCAGCACCGCAAGCCTCCGCCAGCTTGGCGACGCCCACCCCATGCGGCGTCCCAAACGCCTTCTCGAAGGAGGGGCGGAGGGGCTCGCGGCCTTGCTCGAGCACCTCGAAGATGCCGCCGCCGTCGTCGTTTGAAACGACGATGGTGAGATTCTCCGGACGCGGGTTGTCTTCGGGGAGGATGAGGGAGGTGGCGTCGTGGAGGAAGGTGACATCCCCCATGAGCGCCACGGTGCGCGGGGCGCGGGGTGCGTCGGCCTCGCGGGACTGAGTGGCCAGCGCAATACCGATGGCCTGCGCGACGGTGCCGTCGATGCCAGCAGCCCCGCGCGGCGAGTAGGTCTCCACACCGTCGAAGGGCAGGCCGATGAAGGACGCATCCCGCACCGCGTTGGAGGCGCCCAGGACGAGGGTATCGCCGACAGCGAGGGTATCGCCCACCGCGGCGGCGACGTGGAGGCCGGTAAAGCCGATCTCGGGCTTGGTGGCGTCCTCACCGGTGGTCTCCGCCAGAACCTCACGAACACCGTCGGCCGCCATCTGGGCCGCACCTTCGCAGATTTTCATCCACTCGCGCGTGGGCTCGCCGCTGGTCTTGACGGTGGTTCCTAGCTGCGCGGCCTCGCCGCGCGGGTTGGTGAAGTCTTCCGTGCGGGACAGGCAGATGAGGTCGATATCAGGATCACTGAGCAGCGCCAGAACTCCACGGTGCAGGGTGGGGTGGCCCACGACGATGACCTGGTCCGCCTTGGTGTTGACCACGTAGTCATTGGCGGACACCTGAGCGCGGCGGAACAGGTGGGCCGCGGCCGGGTGCACCGGGCGATAGGGCGCGGGTGCCGTGGGCTCCGCAATGGTGGGGACATCCTCCAGCCCCTCTACCTCCCAGGCTTCATCGCCCGCGATGACGAGCGTGTTGCGACTGAGATCGACGGCCACCTCGCCGTGATTGGACCAGCGCGGGGTGCGCGCGCGGTGCTGCGTGTAATCCGTCGGGGTACCGGGCAGCTCTTCGCCTACCAGCGGGGCGTCGAGGGCCACGTTGATGTGCACCTGGCGATCATTCAAAAAGCGCTCCGCGATAAGCGGGATATCACTCGTGGTCTCCACCTGGGTGGTCTCTGCATACACACCGAAGATGCCAGGCTGCTCAATGGTCTGGGAAGCTCCCGTGCCCACCAAGCGGCCCGGGCGGTCCGCGCTGATAACCGCCAGCGGGGTGTGCGAGTAATGCGCCTCCACCATCGCGGGCAGCGTATTGGCTACCGCGGTGCCGGAGGTCATGACGATGCCGACGTGCCGGCGCTGGACGCGGGCGAGACCGAGGGCAGCGAAGGCGGCGGAGCGCTCATCCAGGCGAGTATGCACGCGAATATCGCTGCGCGCGAGAAACGCCAGAGACAGCGGCGCGTTGCGCGAGCCGGGGCAAAGTACGACGTCAGTGAGGTGCCGCGAGAGCTGAGCAGCGAGTGCTTCAGCCAGCTGCATCGACTCCGGCTGCGAGGACTCCACGGGCTGTGTATTAGGTGTGCTAGGCATTCTCTGCACCGCCCGCACCGGGCTCACCGTTGCCCGACTCTAATTCGCCGAAGAGATCATTGAGCAGGCTCTCTAGGTCAGATCCGCCCTGATCCAGCTGATCTTGGATGCTCGGCGGCAGCTCCGTCGGGACCTCCGGTGGCAGCTCAGTAGGAATCTCAGTGGGGAGGCGATCCCGCGGAGATTCCTTCGTGGTAGTCACCGTAGTAGGGACTTCGGTGGTCACGGTCTCGGTGACCGGCTCTGGGGCCGGTTTATTGGCATCCGCGGCCGCACCGCGCCAGAGGAAGAACAGCACGCCGGCGAAAACGACGGCGATGGCGGCAATAGCAGCGAAGACATAGGCCAAGGCTCCCCCACCCTTCTTCGGCTCCTCCACCTGGTAGCTCGACGGAACCGGGTCATACTGCGGTTGCTGATAATTCTGGTCATAGCCCTGCTGATAGGGCTGGCCGAAAGCTTGCGTGTTCTGGGAGCCAGGCTCTGGGAAGTGCTGTTGGGGACGCTGTGGCGGCTGCTGCTGGGGCGCGCCGAACTGGCGGGTTTCGTTCTCACCGTTGACGCGGCCGAACTGCCGCGTCTCGTTGTCGCCGTTGTTGTTGGTCATGGGATTTACCTTATCGTGCACCCGCGCCACTTAGCACCCGGCCGGTGGGCGTCTCACCCGCCGCGACCTGAGCCGGTGTGCCATCCGCCACGATCTGTCCGCCCTCCGCGCCGGAGCCCGGGCCCATCTCAATGACCCGGTCAGCACCAGCGATGAGGTGACGGTCGTGGTCTGCCACCACGACGGTATGCGAGGCATCCACCAGCGAGTGCAGCTCAGTAATGAGCAGGTCAATATCGGCCGGATGCAGGCCCACGGTGGGCTCATCCAGCAGGTAGACAGTATGGCCCCGGCGCGAGTTGCGGGAGCGCTGAAGTTCCGTGGCGAGCTTGATGCGCTGGGCCTCACCGCCGGAGAGCTCCGGGGCGCCCTGGCCCAGGCGCAGGTAACCTAGCCCCACCGCTTCCAAGGTTTGCAACGCGTGGAGGATCGGCGCTTCATCAGCAAAGACCTCCAGAGCTTCTTCCACCGTGAGGTCGAGGATGTCCGCGATGGTCCTGCCCTGCCAACGGATGGACAAGGTGTCATCGTTATAGCGCTGTCCCTGGCAGTCCGGGCATTGGGTATAGGAGCCGGGCAGGAAGACCAGCTCGACCTCGATCTGGCCGGCACCGCCGCAGGTATGGCACTGGCCCTGTTTGACGTTGTAGGAAAAGCGCGAGACCGTCCATTTCTTCTTCTTGGCCTCCGGCGTGGCGGCGAAGAGCTTGCGCACATTGTCGAAGAGGTTGGTGTACGTCGCCACCGTGGAGCGCGGGGTTCGGCCGATTGGCTTTTGGGTAATGGAGACCACACGCTTGACCTGCTCCGGACACTTTGGCCCCGTGAGCGTGTCATGAAGCGCGGCCAGCAACGTGGATTTACCGGAACCCGAGAGCCCAGTGATAGCCGTGAACTGGCCCAGCCCAAAGTCCACGTCGAGGCCATCGATGGTGTGCGAGCGCACCTGACGCAGCGCGATGTCCCCGTGCGCCGGGCGCGCATCGGCCTTGGGCGTGGGGCGAGGGCGGGCCAAGGCACGCGCGGTAGGGGTATCAGCGGAGTCCGCCGCCGCAATATAGTCGGCGACGGGACCCGAGTACACCACCTGGCCGCCGCGCTCACCGGCGAGCGGGCCGACATCCACGATCCAATCGGCCTGCTTGACCAGTTCCATGTCATGCTCCACCAGCAGCACCGAGTTCCCCTCCGCGATGAAGCGACGGCACATATCGAGCACCGCACCCCGCTCCACCGGATGCAGGCCGGCCGATGGCTCATCCAGGACATAGGTCACGCCATAGAGCCCTGAGCGCAGCTGCGCGGCTAGGCGCAGGCGTTGGATCTCACCACCCGAGAGCGTGTCCGTAGGCCTATCCAGGCTGAGGTGCCCCAGGCCGAGTTCCAGTGCGGATTCAAGGGCCGGAAGGAGGGCCTTGAGGAGCAGGTCTTCGGCATCATTCGGCTGTGGGCTTTGGCCGTTAAGCAGCTCGTAGGCCTCGCTGAGCGGGAGGGCATTGAATTCGTCGATAGGCAGCCCGGCGTAGGTGACCTTGAGGGCCTTCGCCGTCAGCCGGCGCCCCTGGCAGGTATCGCACCGGCGGGTTTCCATGAAACTCAAGACGCGTGCACGAAGTGTGTCCGACTTCGTCTCCGCATAGGTCTTGGTCAGGTAGCTGGCCACGGAGCGCCACGTACCCTCGTAATTGCGCTGGATCTGATCCGCCCCGCGGCGCGGCTTGACGGTCACCACTGGGCGTTCCTCGGTGAAGAGGATCCACTCGCGGTCTTTCTTCGGCAAGTCTTCCCACGGCGAATCCAGGTCATAGCCCAGTTCTTGCAGAATGTCGTGGAAGTTCTTGCCTGCCCAGGCTCCGGGCCACGCAGCGATTGCGCCATCCTCGATGCTCAGGCTAGGGTCCGGCACCATCGAGGCTTCCGTGGGCTCGTGGACTACGCCGGTGCCCTGACACTCCGGGCACATGCCCTCCGGGGTATTCGGGGAGAAGGAATCGGAGTACAGCCCCTCCGGATTGTCACCGCAGCGCGAGTAGAGCAGGCGCACGGAGTTCGACATGGCGGAGATCGTCCCCACGGTGGAGCGCGCGCTGCTTGCGGCCGCCGACTGCTGCAGCGCGACCGTCGGCGGCAGCCCTTCGATACGGCCGACCTGCGGGTCCACCGCGGAGGCAATAAGACGGCGGGCAAAGGGTGCGACGGACTCCAGGTAGCGGCGCTGGCCTTCGCCATGAATAGTGCCGAAGGCCAGCGAAGACTTGCCGGAGCCGGACACCCCCGTCACGGCCACGAGCTGGCCGCGTGGGAGGTCCACATCCACGTTGCGAAGGTTGTGCAGGTGCGCGTCTCTCACGGAAATCGTCATGCCCGCCAGCCTACGCTGACCTCCGGACATGGGCCGTGAGCTGTGATTTTAAAGGTGCGGCCAGCACTGACGCACGCGCTCGAACCACCAGTCGCGCCGCTCGCCCGGCGCGGCGAGCGCGCTGAGGCGATCCGGGTCGGGGGCAAGGGCTTCGGCGCGCAGGGAGCCGTCGACAAGCTCGCGCGGTGCTGTCACATCCTCAAGGAACAGCGATCCGGTGGCCAGGCCCGCGGCAGCCGGGGTGACGTCGATGTCTTCGTCGTCATAGATCTGCGGCAAGGCGGCCACCGCAGCCAAGCCCATAGAGATTCCCACAGAGGTGTCCAGTGCGGAGGCCACCGTGATGTCCATGTGGCGCTCGCGCAGGTGGGCGGCTACCTCGAGAACCTTGCGCACACCGCCCAGTGGCGCGGGCTTGACCACGGCGACGTCTGCAGCCTGCAACTCCGCCACCCGGTAAGGGTCACTGGCCTTGCGGATGGACTCGTCGGCCGCCACGCGCACGAAAATCCCGGCGTGCATGAGCTGGGTGCGCACCTCCTTGAGTTCCTCGACGGTCTTGCACGGCTGCTCCATGTAATCCAGCGGCATCATTTCCTTTGCCGCAACAACGGCCTCTTCCACGCTCCAGCCACAGTTGGCGTCGACGCGCAGCACCGGCACACGGCCTTTGGCTTCGATGTGGGCGCGGACGGCGTGAACGCGCGCGATGTCATCCTCCAGGCTCTGCCCCTTCTCCGCCACCTTGATCTTGAAGGTGCGGCAACCGGGGTAGCGCTCCATGACCTCGGGCACCTGCTCGGCGGGGACCGCGGGGATTGTGCCGTTGACCTCTACCCACTCGCGCACGGGCTCCGGGAAGCCCTCGTAGGCCGCCTCCAGTCCGGCGGCCAGCCAGCGCGCGGATTCCTCTGCCCCGTACTCCAAGAAGGGGGCGAACTCACCCCAGCCCGCGGGGCCGTCGATAAGCAGTGCTTCCCGGGTGGTAATGCCGCGGAACTTCACGGCGAGGGGCAGGGATACCACGTGGGCGCGGTCGAGGACGTCATCAATATGCATGGGTTTCATCGTACGTGTGGGGGTTGGGTGCGACACCTGTCATAGCCGGTGTTAGGTTATAACGGTAAGTGGATATAACCAGAAGAAGGATCCTCAGATGCTTTACCTTCTCATCGCACTGCTGGCCATCGCCGCAGTTGTCTACCTCATCTATAAGAAAGTCCACGCCGCGGCCTCCATCTTTGCTGTTGGCGTAATCCTACTCATGCTCGCCGCTCTCACCGGGCGCGCGGACTTCCGCACCACCGAAATCGAAGCCAGCGGCAATGCCTTCTACGACCAGCTGCTTGTCGTCGACGCACTGTTCAAGGCACGCTTCTCCGGCATCGGCATGGCAATCATGGTGCTCTTCGGCTTCGTGTCCTACATGCGGCACATCGGTGCCGACGCCAAGACGGTCGTGGTGCTCTCCTCACCGCTCAAGCGCTTCAAAGGTTCCTACTGGCTGGTTCCGGTGGGCTTCATTTTGGGTACGCTCCTGTCGTTGGTGATTCCTTCGGCCGCAGCGCTTTCCCTATTGCTCGTGGCCACTCTCCTGCCAGCGCTCATCGCCGCGGGCCTGACACCGCTGACCGTGGGCGCCATCGTGGTGACCTCCTCCACCATCGTTCCCACTCCGCTGGAGGCAGGCCTCATTCAGGGCGCCGACCTCACCAACATGACGCCGACGGAATTCGTCTACGGTGCCGTCGCCTACGCCACGGTTCCCACGCTCCTCATCACGGCCTTCGTCCACATGTGGTGGCAGCACCGCTGCGATAAGGCAGATGCCCGCAAGGCCTTGGCCTCCGGTGAGGTCACCGCCGACTCGATGCACGATGACGCCACCGAGGAAGCCATCGCCCGCGCTGCTTCCCTGCCGGGCTACTACGCCGTGCTCCCACTCATGCCGCTGCTGCTCATCATTATCTCCGCCATTCTTAACCGTTTGGGTGTCATCCCCTTTGAGGGCGGCATCCTCCCGGTGACGGTGGTCTCCTTGTTCATCGCGATGATCATTGAGTCCATCCGCAAGCGCACCGTCACCGGTGCTGTGGATTCCATCTCTAGCTTCTTCAAGGGCATGGGCGAGGGTGCCGCGGGCGTCGTGGCCTTGCTGGTCGCCGCCGCCGTCCTCGTGGAAGGTATTACGCAGATGGGTGTCATCGACATGCTTATCGACGCCGCCGAAGGCTCCTCCGGTGCCGCCGTCCTTATCGTCCTCGTCTTCGTCGCTGCCACCGCCGCGATGGCCGCACTCACCGGCTCCGGTACCGCGCCTTACTTCGCCTTCTCTGAAGTGGTGCCCAACCTGGCCTCGCAGACCTCCATCCACGCACCGCAGATGCTCACCGCCATTTGGGGTACGTCCAACCTCATGCGCCAGGTCTCCCCGGTCAACGCCGCGGTACTCATTGTCTCCGGCGCCATCAAGGTCAACCCCATCCAGCTGGTCAAGCGCACCTCCGTACCCATGATTGTGGCGACGGTGCTCAAT
Organism: uncultured Corynebacterium sp.; assembly: GCF_902489365.1. Taxonomy (GTDB): domain Bacteria; phylum Actinomycetota; class Actinomycetes; order Mycobacteriales; family Mycobacteriaceae; genus Corynebacterium. The sequence continues at coordinate 12,808 of NZ_CABTZR010000003.1, forward strand.
ACGCTGTTTGCGTTCATGTTTATTGGGTAGCGGTTTCCGCCCAGGCTCACCGGTGCTCGCTGAGCCCGCGGTACGTTTTGGTAAATACGGTCCCCCAAATCCGAAAAAACTGCGGGCATATTTACGAAAACGTACCAACCAACCGTGCGCAACGTACACAACGATCAAATAAGGCCCCAGATCATCGAAGTTTTGGGGCCCTATTTGTTAGAACCGTCACGGCTCTAAGGCGGAGCCTACTGACTGCCGTACAATTGCTTAGACAATGAATCCCATCAAGGGTGAAGGAGCAACCATGCTACTTGCTGAAGCCTTGGCCGAGCGCGCCCAGGCGCAGGAGCGCCTCAACTCGCTGAGTGACCGCCTCGCGGCGACGGTCCGCATTCAGGAAGGCGATGAACCGGATGAGAACCCCACGGATCTCCTCCGAGAACTCGAGGGCGTGACCAAGCGCATCGATGAGCTCGTCATCGCGATCAACGCCACGAACACGGCCACCGCGTTCGACGATGAGATCACGCTCATGGAAGCGCTGGCGCTGCGTGATGGTCTGCTGCGCAAGCGACGCATCTACCAGGGATTGGCAGAGCGTGCGGGTGCGCGCCACGACCGTTACTCCCGCTCGGAGATCAAGTTCGTGGCCACCGTGCCCGTGCCAAAGCTGCGCGAGCGCGCAGATGATCTGGCCCGCCAGTACCGCGAGCTGGATACCCGCATCCAGCAGCTGAACTGGAATACGGAACTGATAACTAAATAGCGACTGCCGCTTCTTGTGCCGCACTCGTGCGGCACGTCATGTCGTTCGACATTTAGTCATGTCGTGTGCGCTGAGCCGCACACGACGGTAGCCCACACTCTTCGCAGCGAGCGCAACCCTTTCTGGGCAGGGAAAAGTCCAGTGCTTCTCAGGCGCCTTCGTAGCGCAAGAAGGCAGGGAGGTTCGATTCCGTCCCACTGTATGGTGTACCGCGCTGGTACGGAGTACACGTGCACATTGACGGGGATAATCCCGCAGTATTGTTTATTGTTTATCACCGCCGCGCTGGGCGGAGAGTGTGGGTGAGGGTTTGGGAATGGGGACTATACTTCCGGCGCACCGCTTTCCAATTAAGCTGGTGTGCCATGAGCGAGCAGAAAAACTACAGCACAGATAATCCTTTCAAGCCGGAGCTCTGGCGTCCTGTCGAGGGCTTTGAAGACCTGACGGACATCACCTATCACCGGCTCATCAGTGACGGTCCGAAGCCCCAGCGCAAGGACGGCATCGTCCGCATCGCCTTCGACCGCCCCGAGGTGCGCAATGCGTTTCGTCCGCACACGGTGGATGAGCTTTATCGCGCGCTGGACCACGCGCGCCGCACCCCGGATGTCGGCACGGTGTTGCTAACCGGCAACGGGCCATCCCAAAAGGACGGCGGCTGGGCCTTCTGCTCCGGCGGTGACCAGCGCATCCGCGGCCGCTCCGGGTATCGCTATGCCACGGAGCATGCGCATGATGACGCGACTGCCGATGAATCCACCGTGGACACCGCCCGCGAGAAGGTTGAGGGCGGCCGCCTACACATCTTGGAGGTCCAGCGCCTCATCCGCACCATGCCCAAGGTGGTCATCGCCGTGGTCAACGGCTGGGCCGCCGGCGGCGGGCATTCCCTGCACGTGGTGTGCGATATGACCATTGCCTCCCGCCAGGAGGCCCGCTTCAAACAGACTGACGCCGACGTCGGCTCCTTCGACGCCGGCTATGGCTCGGCCTACCTGGCCAAGATGGTGGGCCAGAAATACGCCCGCGAGATTTTCTTCCTGGGCCGCACCTACGACGCGCAGCGCATGTACGAGATGGGTGCGGTCAACGAGGTAGTTGACCACGCCGAGCTGGAAGACGCCGCCATCCAGATGGGGCGTGAAATCAACATGAAGTCCCCCACCGCCCAGCGCATGCTCAAGTTCGCCTTCAACCTCACCGATGACGGCCTCATGGGCCAGCAGGTCTTCGCCGGCGAAGCCACCCGCCTGGCTTACATGACAGACGAGGCCGTCGAGGGCAAGGAGTCCTTCCTGGAAAAGCGCGAGCCCAACTGGGATGACTTCCCGTACTACTACTAGGCCTCCATCGAGGGCTCGTGCCTTCTCTTCCACCCGAAAGATAAAAAACGGGTAATATCCGGGACAGTTAACGCCAGTAACTATAGCTCCCACGGAGGCAACCTTGACCACGGAGAAAATCAATCAGATAACCCGCCCAATCGGACTTGTCCTCTGCCTAATCCTTTTGGTTTCCCTGCGGCACTTTACCGAATGGTCATGGCTGCTACGGGCGGGCGTCGCCGTTGGCGCAACCATCGCCGCCATGCTGGTGCTGATTTTTGTCCTAGGTTGCTTCTCCACGGAAGAAGACACCCCCGAGACACACGAGGCCACTTCTTAAGGTTTAAGCCAGTAGGGAGGGCAGGTAGGGACCTGCCAGCTATCCTAATTACCACCAATCACCTTCACCCAGGGAGAGCCTGAAGTGCTGTATTTCGCCATTGCCCTCGCGGCCATCGCGCTCATTGCCGTCATTGCATCGCGAGTGTGGATGTTGCGCCGCATCCAGCAGGCTCAGAGGGACGGCGAGCGCCCCTTCGATCAGGAGGATGCGCTCATCAACCCTTACGAGCACCGCGGGCGGTAACCTAGCTAACCGTGACCATCCTCTCTCCTCTGCCTGTCAATCCACATGACCCCGCCGCCATCCTCCCTGATCTGGAGGCGGCCATCGCAGGACAAGCCGCCTTCCTGCCCGTCCCGGCGGAGGACCGCACCCGCGCGCAGCTCCTGCGCAACCACATGCGCGCAGGAGAACCTATTGATTCCTCCATCGCGCTGGTCGTGGCCACCTCCGGGTCCACGGGCACGCCGAAAGGCGCGCAACTCACGGCCGCCAACTTGGTCTCCAGCGCCGATGCCACGCACCGCGCTCTCGGCGGCACCGGTCAGTGGCTGCTAGCCATGCCCGCCGCCCATATCGCGGGAATCCAGGTATTAATCCGCTCGCTCGTCGCGGGTGTAGAGCCGCTCTGTCTTGACCTGTCGGAAGGTTTTTCTATCCCCGACTTCGCCTGCGCTGCGCACGAGCTGGCCGCCACCGGGGATCGCTCATACACGGGACTGACCCCCATGCAGCTGGCCAAGGCCATGGATTCGCTAGAGGGAATCGAGGCCCTGCGCACCTTTGACGCCATCCTCGTCGGAGGTGCTGCCACCCACCCACAGTTGTTGGAGTCAGCGAAGAAGCTGCGCATCACCATCGTCACCACCTACGGTTCCTCGGAGACTTCCGGTGGCTGCGTCTACAACGGACAGCCACTGGATAGCGCTCGTGTTCGCCTCGGCGACGAGGGGCGCATTTACCTTGGCGGGCCCATGATTGCGCAGGGCTACCGAAACGTGGACTCAGATGCCTTCGTGGTCGATGAGTCCGGCACCTCGTGGTTTGCTACCTCCGACGCCGGCGCGCTTCACGACGGCCACCTCACCGTCACCGGGCGCCTCGACAACATCCTGAACACCGGCGGGCTCAAGCTCCACCCAGAGCAGCTCGAGCAGCACATCCTGCACGTGCCGGGAGTGGACGGCGTGTGCGTGGTCGGCATCCCCCACCCACGCTTGGGACAGATGATCGTCGCTGCCTATACCGGATGGGCGGATGTCGGCGATATCCTTGTGGCTCTCGACGATAGTGGCCTTCCCCGGTGGCAAATCCCCAAGGACTTCAAGCGCCTAGCCGAGCTCCCCACCACCGGCCCCGGCAAGGTTGACCGCCTCGCCGTCACCCGGCTGTGGAGCGCCTAAACCTCCGCTTCGCTGATGCTGCGTACGGCGATACCGCGCGCAGCGGATTCCCCGATCGGGAAACTCGAACCGCCGTCTACGGCAACCTCGAGCACACCCGCGACCGAGGGGGCAACGACGGTCACTTCCACCCCCGGCCGCACTCCATATTTATCCAGGTAGCGCAAAAATTCGCCATCAGCGTCAGTGACCTGCTCCACGGTGACGGGGGTCTGCGCGGGGACGTCGATAAGCGTAATGCGCGAGACCGGCTCGGCAGTGCCATCCGGGGCAGGTATGGGATCACCATGCGGATCGCGGGCGGGGTTGCCCAGGAAAGAATCGAGGCGTTCAACGAGCCTGTCGGACGTCGCGTGCTCTAGCATTTCCGCCTCATCGTGCACCTCATCCCAGGTATAGCCCAGAGTGCGCACGAGGAAGGTTTCCAGGAGTCGATGCCGGCGCACCATTGCCACAGCCAGCCGCCGGCCTTCCTCAACAAGCCGAACACCAAAGTAGCGTTCGTGTTCCACCAGCCCCTTCGCGGCCAGGCGCTTGACCGCCTCCGAAGTAGTGGGCAGTTTCTGCCCCGCCGCTTTAGCTAGGTCCCCCAGCGGCATCGCGGTATTAGCGCCCTCTTTCTCCTCATAGGTCCAGAGGATCTTGAGGTAATCCTGGGTACGTTCGGGCAGCTCGCTGATGTGCATACCCCCATCGTAGTTCAGCCTATTGCTTCCAACGGTTTCAGCACTTATGCTCTTTCAAGTTCAATCTGTTGAACATCGACATTCACTTTTAATAAGAGAGGTTTCCCGTGAAGAAAATTATTGCCCTTCCCCTCGCTTCCCTCGTGGTCGCAAGCACGCTGAGCGCCTGCACCAGCAGCGACTCCACCGAAGCCCAGAACGATAACCTGACGATCTTCGCCACGACCGGTTACTTGGCTGATGCGGCCGCCAATATCGCCCCGGACGCCGACATCACCACCATGGTCGGCCCCGGCGGCGATCCACACACCTACCAGCCCACCACGCGCGATATTGAAAAGATGCAGGATGCCGACCTCGTCCTCTGGAATGGCCTTCACCTCGAGGCGCAAATGGTGGACCAGCTCTCCTCCCTCGGTGAAAAGCAGCTAGCTGTCGGCGAACAGCTCGATACTGCTGACCTTCTGCCGTGGCCCGAGCAAGGTGACAAGGGCGAAAAACTCTACGACCCGCACATCTGGAATAGCCCCGAGCTGTGGAGCCAGGTCGTCGATCATATCGGCACCAAACTCGGCGAAATCGACTCTGACAATGCCGAAGACTATGCCGCGGCCGCCGATGCTTATGAAGACAAGATTGCAGCCGCGCACGACAAGGCCGCTAAGGAACTCGAAAGCGCCTCCCCGCGCGTTCTTATCACCGGCCATGACGCCTTCAACTACTTCGGCAAGACCTTCGACTTTGAAGTCCAAGCCACCGACTTCGTCACCACCGAAGCCACCAAGTCCGCCACTGAGATCTCCGAGCTCGCGGATACCATCGCGGAGAAGAAGGTCCCCGTTATCTTCCAAGATAACCAGGCGAACCCACAGGCCATCACTTCTCTCAAGGAAGCCGTAGAATCCCGCAACTGGACCGTCACCATCTCGGATGAGGAGCTCTTTGCCGATACCCTCGGCCCGGAAGCCCCCACCGATACCTACCTCGGAGCTTTTGAGCACAACGCTAGCGCCGTAGCGAAAGCACTGAGCTAGTGCTCAGCGTAAGAAACCTCACCGCCGGCTATCCCCGCACGCCGGTGCTTCACGACGCCTCCTTTACCCTCACCCCCGCGTCCATCACCGGACTGGTGGGCGCGAATGGGTCGGGAAAGTCCACTCTGGTCCGCACGCTGGTGGGGCTCCTTCCTCCACTAACCTGTGGGTCGATGACTTTCGATGGCGTCGATCTTGCGCATTTTCGGCAGCGGCTCGGATATATGCCACAACATGCGAATATCGACTGGAGTTACCCTGCCACCGCCTTCGACGTCGCCCTGATGGGCCGCACCGCCGGGCTGCGCTGGTGGCAGTGGCCCAGCCGCGCTGACAAAGACGCCGCCCACGCAGCACTTGCGCGGACCGGGATGCAGGCACACGCGCAGCTGCCGATCTCCGCGCTATCTGGTGGGCAGCGCCAGCGCGTGTTGCTGGCGCGCACGCTCGTGAGCGCTCCGGAGCTCATCATCCTGGATGAGCCCTTCGCTGGTGTTGATGCCGCAAGTCAGCGCGCCATCATGGATGTACTCAAGGAACTGCGCGACAACGGCGTGACCATCCTGCTGGTGCACCACAACCTTGCGGAAGTCGCCGACTTTTGCGATGAGGTCCTCATGGTCGGCCACGGCCGGCTCATTGCTGCTGGCCCCACCGAACAGGTGCTCACAGAGTCCGCCATTGCCGATATGTTTTCCCTGCCATCATGAACCCACTCGAGCTTCTTCAGAACTACACCTATACCCAGGCACTCCTGGGTACCGTGCTGATCGGTGGCTGCGCCGGCGCGCTCGGCCCATTGGTATATGTTCGCCGCACCAGCCTGCTGGCCGATGCCATCTCGCATTCTTCCCTGCCCGGCCTGCTCACCGCCTTCCTCGTGGCCACCGCCATTGGCTGGGACGGGCGAAACGTCTGGCTCCTTGCTTGTGGAGCCCTGCTCACCGGAACGCTTGCGGTGGTGTGTATTCACCTCATCCCGCGGTTGACTCCCCTGGGGCAAACCACTGCGATGGCGGCCACGCTGACCACGTTTTTCTCGGTAGGCATGCTGCTCATGCAGTATATTTCCCGCCGACCATTGCCTGGCAAGGCCGGAATCCAGGATTATTTGCTGGGAAATGCCTCCACGCTCACTCGCGCGGATGTGCGCTCCACACTCATCATCGGTGGCTGCGTGCTGCTTTTTCTTTTCCTCATTCACACCCGGCAGGCCGCGGTCACCTTTGACTCAAGTTTTGCCCAGGTAGCCGGCATTCGCGCCTCGTTCCTCAACGCGGCTAGTTTCTTCGCCCTCACCGCCATCACGGTGCTCGGTGTCAAAGTCGTCGGCGTGGTACTCATGGTCGCCGTAGTCATCAGCCCTGCCGCCGCTGCCCGCCCCTGGACCACGCGCTTGCTACCTTTCATCGCGCTCTCCGGGTTCCTCGGCGCGGCGACCGCTGCTCTCGGCTGCTATGTCTCCATTGCGCATGGCCCGCTGCCCACCGGTCCGGTCATCGTCCTGGCTCAGGCGGCGCTCGTCACCATCAGCCTCCTCAGCAGAAAGCTCGCCTCATGACCCTCGCCGCCACCGCTTGTCTCCTTGCCGTCCTGACCGCTGTGGCCTGTGCTATCCCCGGCACCTTTGTTGTCCTCAAAGGCCAGGCCATGCTTATCGACGGCATCGGCCATGCCGTCCTTCCCGGGATTGCCATCGGTTACCTCTTTACCTCCGATCTGGATTCGCCCGTGCTGCTCGCTACCGCGGCTGCCGGCGCCTTGGTAGTAGCGTTGGGGACCGACGCGCTCCAGCGAAGCCCACTGGTGACTGCTGATTCCGCCCTCGGGTTGGTCTTTCCCGCCCTGTTTGCCGCCGGAGTCATCTTGATCTCCACGCACATGAGCCACGTGCACCTTGATGTCCACGCGGTTCTCGTCGGCGATCTCAACCTCGCGGCCTTCTCCAACCCTAACTATTGCTACATCATGGCCGCAGTGCTGGGTATCAATGCTCTCTTCCTCGCCCTTACACTGCCGCGTTTATCCGCCACGACTTTTGACGCCGATTTTTGTGCCGCACGCGGGGTACCCACGCGCGTTCTTCACGTCATTTTTATGACCGTGGTTGCCTGCACTGCCACCGCCGCTTTTCACGCTGCCGGTGCCATGCTGGTCATCGCGCTCATGGTATTCCCGACGATGACCGCGCGACTGCTTACTCAGCGCGTGCCCACGCTGGTGTTGACTGCCTGTGGCGTTGCCGCGATCAGCGCAGTCGTTGGATTTTGGGTTGCCTATGTCCTCGACGCAGCTACCTCTGCCGCAATGACAGTCACCAATGCCGTCGTTTTCGTCGCGGTGCTCATTATCTACCGCCTTCGCCAACGCACCAGCTCATTGCCGCAGCGAACCACACCAGTGGCACAATAGTGAGCATGTCTGCCTTTTCCGCCACTCCTGCCGATTGGCTCCAAGGTGCTCGCCCGCATACCTGGGCCAATGCCTTTGCTCCCGTTATCGCTGGTACCGGCGCTGCCGCCGCGGCGCATGGTTTGCACTGGGGCCGGGCGTTGCTGGCACTCACCGTGGCCTGGGCTCTTATCATCGGCGTGAACTACGCCAACGACTACTCCGATGGCATCCGCGGCACCGATGATGACCGCACCGGCCCCCAGCGCCTCACCGGCGGCGGGCTGGCCAAACCACAGCACGTCAAGTTCGCCGCCTTCGCTTGCTTCGGCGTGGCCGCCATCGCGGGAATTTCGCTCTCCCTGGCTGCCAACGCGGCCTGGTTCATCCTCGTCGGCGCCGTGTGTATCGCCGGCGCCTGGTTCTATACCGGTGGCAAGAACCCCTACGGCTACCGCGGGTTCGGAGAAATCGCCGTGTTCATCTTCTTCGGACTCGTCGCCGTCCTGGGCACCGAGTACACGCAGGCCGGCCGCATCACATGGACGGGCCTGGCCCTAGCTGTGGGTATCGGCGGCATGAGCTCCGCGGTAAACCTGGCCAACAACATCCGGGACATCCCCTCCGATAAGGCCACCGGCAAGATCACCCTGGCGGTGCGCCTGGGTGATAAGAAGTCCCGCACGCTATTTATGAGCCTGTTGCTGCTGCCGGTACTGCTCACCGTGGGCCTAGCTTTCGATTCCTGGGCGGCGTTGGCCTCCCTGCTCTACTTCCCCCTCGCGCTGGGTGCTATCCGCACCGTCAATCGCGGTGCGCGCGGCCCGAAGCTCATCCCAGTGCTTGGTATGGCCGGCCGCGCGATGCTGGTGTGGGCGGTTCTCAACGCTGTAGCGCTGGCCCTGGTTTAGCCTCTGTTTTAGCGGCCCGCCAGCTCCTTCTGGACCCACTCCTTGTGGGCCTTGCGCTGCGCGGAGTACTCCGCCAAGGACTGGGTGGCTTCCACGCGCCACTTCGAGAAAATCAGCATGGATAGCGGCAGCGCAACGAACAGCGCCAGCAGCGCGGAGACCAGCAGCGGAAAGGTCCCGAGTACCGCCATGGCCAGCAGCTGAATCACCGCGGTCAGCACAATGAACAGCGCCACGCGGGCGGCCCCATACTTCCACAGCGCTTGGCGCGAGCGGCGCTTGAGCGCCGGGTCAGGCTGGGGCGGCTCGGGGGTCTGGGAGGCGTTGGTGGTGTTTTCTGTCTGGCTCATAATTCTCACTTTTGCTTCGCGGGCATTCCGTAGAATACAACGCATGGGTCGACTGATACTACTACTCTTGTTTGTCCTCGCGGCAGTCCTCGTCTGGAAGGCTTTTGGTCCGTCGAGTTGGAATAAGAAGGTGCAGCAGGCGCAGCAGCCGCAGCGCCCGGCAATCAAGGGCCCCGATGATGACGAGGAATTCCTGTGGAACCTAGAGAAGCAGCGCTTCAAGGAGCGCCGCGCCAGGGAGCGGGAGGCTGAGCGTCAAGAGGAAGAGCGCCGTCGGCGCTCACAGGGCTCACAAGGTTTCCAGGAGCCCAAGGCTCCCGAAGACAAAAACTTTGAGGGCAAAGACGACGAAGCCTAAGCCTTCGGCTCGAAGGTCATCTCGAGGCCGAGGGCCTCGGCCACCGCAATCACCTTCTCCCAGCGCACACCGGAGCCACCGTGCTCGATGGTGTGCAGCGTGGAGCGCGAAATACCGGCCTTCTCAGCCAGCTCCTGCTGCACGATGCCGAGCTCTCGGCGGCGCTGCGCAAAACCCTCGCCGAGGGCAATGAGCTGCGGGTTATCGCCCGCCGGCTTGCCCGGCTTGTGCCGCGGTTTCGGGTTATCTGCCATTTAGTTCAGCCCCGCGTAGGAGTGCAGGCCGGAGACAACCATGTTGATGAAGAACAGGTTGAACACCATGAGCAGCATCGCCGCGATGTTGATGTACGGCGCGGCCTTGCGGAAGGCCGGCGTGGCGCGGGCGTGTAGGTAGGCGGCGTAGAGGATCCAGGTGGCGAAGGACACGGTCTCCTTCGGGTCCCAGCCCCAGTAGCGGCCCCACGCGGACTCGGCCCAAATAGCACCCAGCACAATGCCTAGGCCCAAGGTCGGCAGCGCCACGACGCCCAAGCGATAAGCCAAGCGGTCGAGCTTCTTAGCCGAAGGAAGCGGGCGGGCAAGCGCACCGAAGAAACCAGACTCATTGCCCTTCGGCTGGAATTCACGCAGCACGCTGAGTAGAGAGGCAATACCGGAAACCACGCCGATAGACGCGCCCAACGAGACCACGGTGACGTGAATCGGCAGCCAGTGGGACTGCAGTGCCGGAACCACCGGAGCGGATTCCGCATAGAGCTTGGTGGAGCCATAGAACATCAGCGCCAGGATCGGAGTAAGCAGCCACGGCCACAGGGTGCGCCACTCTTTGCGCTGCATGGCGATGACCGCCACCACCATGGCGCCGGCGGTCACCATAAGCACGTACTCGTAGAGGTTGCCAAACGGGAAGCGTCCCGTTGCCAGACCGCGCAGCACGATGGCCGCCAGGTGCAGGGCGATGCCCAGCCACAGCAGCATCTGCGTCATGCCGCCGAGTTTGTCGGCGTTCTCCTGCTTCTTGGCCAGATCCGCATCTAGTTCAGCATCGGGGCCAGCGCTGACCGTCGGGGGGACGTCGCCAAGCGCGGCGCCATCTGTCGAAGCCCCCACGGTGGCGAGCTCACGCTGCTGCGTTGCAGCTGCGGTACGGGCGCGCATGGCCTCAATGATGCTCTGCATCCGGCCGTAGTACACCAGGGACAGCACCAAGGCGAGCGCATAGACGACGAACGCGGTTTGCACCGCGATGTCTGAGAAGTTGGACAGATTCTGATCAACCTGCATGAGTGGGAAACCTTGCCTTCACAATCGTGCCTACACCGTGCGACACGCACGAGGCTGCATGAACGGAGAGATTTATGGTGCTCATCAGAGTACCCCCCTTCAGCGGGAGTATCCAACTTTTGAAGGATATATTCCGCGCCTTTAGTCGGCGGAGTAGAGCTCGTCCTCCTCTATCTCATCAGGATCCGGCAGTTCTAGGAGCTCGCGGTGCAGCTCATGGAACTCCTCCGACCAGCCCGCGCGGTCGGTGCGGGCGAGGCCGCCCATTTCAATGTCGGTGCCACCATTGGCCCCCGGGCGGATACGTACCCACACGCGGCGGCGCTTAATCACCAGCGAACCGACCAGGGATACCAGCATGACCAGCGCGGACACGAGAACCCAGCCCTGGAAGGGGTCATAGGAAATCTGGTAGTTCGCGAATTCGGAGGCGCCGTCGAAGGTGATCTTCGTGCCGTCGTCCAGCGTGACCGATTCACCCTGGTTCAGGTTGACGCGGTCGATCTTCTGCAGCTGGCCCGTGTGGACCAGGTTGGAATCGAGGGAGAAGAGGGACTGCGGGGTACCCGTGTCCAGGCCGGCATCGCCGCGGTAGATATCGATAGCCACGGCCGGATCCAGCATCGCTGGGTAGGAAGACTGCAGCAGCTTGCCGTTCTCACCGGCCCACTCAGCGGTCGGTGCAAAGAGGCCCTGGATGGCAATCTGGTTTTGACGCCGCTCAAACAGGTCCGGGTACATGCCCGCAGGCGGGTCGAAGCGCATAACGCCCGAAGAGAGGAAGAACGTGGTGTCGGTCGGCTGAAACTGAATGGTCTGTGTGCGCTTTTCGCCGTTGGGCCACTCCACCGTCATGGTCGGCGCAAAACCATGGCCCTGCAGGTAAACGCGGTTATTCTCAATGCGCAGCGGGTGGTTGACCTGCAGCTGGTAGTCCTCCCAGGTCTCCGGGTCCGTGAAGATGTCGTCGCCGGCGGCATAGGACACGTTCGAGGTGAACATCTCCGCCTGGCCATTGGGCAGGTAGTCCGCGGTGAAATCGTGGGCCAAGAAGCAGAAGGGGTGCAGCCCGGTGCCGTCGAATAGCGGGCCGGCGCGGAAGGAGTCATAGACGGAGGTGGAGGTGTTGCAGAACTCCGTGGATTGCGCCTGCTCTTGGGTCTGCCCCTGAGAGTTCTTCTCCGTGACCACGATGACCTGGCCCTCGTAGTGCATCAGGCGCCCAGCTGCCATGGTCAGCAGGATGGCTACGAGCGCGATGTGGAAGATGAGGTTGCACAGCTCGCGGGCATAGCCGCGCTCCGCGGAGAAGGATTGCGCACCCGCGCGGTCCTTCTCGGGCGAGACCTCGGAGACTCGCCACTTCTCCAGCATGGTCTTGGTGGCCGCGGCGATCTCCTCCGGGGACTTCTCTGAGTGCCCGGTGGCGTTCAGCGGCATCTTTTCCAGGTACTTCGGCGCGCGCGTCGGCGGGGTGCGGTAGGCCTTGTAGTGATCCCAGGAGCGCGGGATGATGCAACCCACCAGGGAAATCATGAGCAGGACGTAGATGGCCTGGAACCAGACGGAGGAGAAAACGTCGAAAAGCTGCAGCTTGTCGTAGATCTCCGCAACCTTACCGTTGGTCTCAATGAAGTCGTTGACGTTGGACTCATTGAGCGAGCGCTGGGGCAGAAGCGATCCGGGGATGGCGGCAATGGCCAGCAGGAAGAGCAGCGCCAGTGCGGTGCGCATGCTGGTCAGCCAGTGCCAGGCCTTGCGGATATATCTCACGAAAATTCTCCTTTAAATCAGCGTCGCGCCATAGGACACAGTCCACTGGCGGATGGCGTTGATGAAATCTCCCCAGAGCCCGGTCAGCAGTGCCAGACCGACGAGGATCATGGCGATGCCGCCAACGATCTGGATGGCGCGGGAGTGTTTGCGCATCCAGGTCACGGTGCGCATCGCTTTGGCGGAGCCCAGTGCCACGAGCAGGAAGGGCAGGCCGAGGCCCAGGCAGTAGCCGATGATCAGGATCGTGCCGCGCAGCGCGGTGGTTCCTTCGGTGCCGGCGGATACGGACAGGATGGCGGCCAGCGTGGGGCCCAGGCACGGGGTCCAGCCCAGGGCGAAAACCCCGCCGAGCAGGGGCGCGCCCAGCCACGTGGTCCAGCGCCGCGGCGCCATGCGGGTGTCCTTCTGCAACACCGGCACCACGCCCATGAACACCACACCCATGAGGATGGTGATGATGCCACCGGCGCGCATGAGGGTATCCGCGTTGAGAGTCAGCGCCGAAATGGCGCCGAAGACCGACACGGTGGCCAGGACGAAGACGACGGTAAAGCCCAGCACGAAGAGTGCTGCGGCACCGACGACGGCCCAACGCCGGCGCTTGCCGACGCCCACCCCCAGCTCCTCGTCATAACTCACCTCACCGCCCACCACGGAGGCGAGGTAGGAGATATAACCCGGAACCAGTGGAACCACACATGGCGAGGCGAAGGAGACTAACCCGGCCACAGCGGCGGCGAGTACTCCAATCAGGAGCGGGCCGGACACTGCGGCATCAGCAAAGCTTTGTCCCACGCCGTCATCGGCAAGGATCACTGTTCTTTCTCCAGCTCGTCGACGACCTCGAGGACATCCTTCTCCGTGATCTCGGTCAGGAAGACTGCGGCGGGGCGGTGCTGCTTATCCAGCACGATGGTGGTGGGTACCACGGAGGTGGGCACGCCGCCGAGGGCCGCGGCCGTCTTGAAGGGCGGATCGTAGATGGAGGGGTACTCCAGGCCATTATCGGCCATAAAGTCCCGGGAGATCTCCGGGTTGAAGTCCTTGACGTTGATGCCTAGCACGGTGCCGACCTTGCGCTTTTGCAGCTCCGCGTGGATGGCCTGGAGGTCATCTGATTCGGAGCGGCACGGCGCGCACCACTGGCCCCAAGAGTTGAGGACGACGATCTGGTCCTGAAAATCCGAGAGCTTGATCGTCGTGGACTCATCCCGCAGGTCCTCGCCGGAGAAATCCTTGAGCGGCTTGCGGTCCTCCTCCGCATAGCGGATGGTGGTCTGCCCGCCGGGCGAGATGAACTGGAAGGTGCCGCCGGAAGCCACGGCGTTCTGCGCGTTCTCCTCGCTTTGCGCACAGCCAGCCAATGCCAACACAGCGACAGCGCTGGCCACCGTGGCGCGGATAGTTCTGCGTCCCATTAGATGTCCTGCGCCGGTTCGGAGTAGAAGATATCGATGATTTCGCGGTCGCGGTAGACCAGCGAGGTCACCGAGGCCAAGTCGCATTCGCGGTTCCACGGCGCGTGGGCCAGGCGCTTGCCCAGCACGGTGCGTTGCACCATGACGATGGGCAGCTGGTGGGACACCACGATGGCCTCGTGCCCCTCGGCCTTAGCCCGGGCGCGCTCAGCGGCGTCCATCATGCGCGCGGCGATCTCCTCGAAAGGCTCGCCCCACGAGGGCTTGAGCGGGTTGACCATGAGCGGCCAGCGCTGCGGGTTCCACAGCTGCGAGTTCCAGCCCTTGGTGCGCAGGCCCTCGAAGCGGTTACCGGACTCGATGACGCCCTTATCGACGTCCACCTCCAAGCCCGTCACCTTCGCAATCGGCATCGCGGTTTCCTGCGCGCGCTGCAACGGCGAGGCCGCCAAGTAGGTCACGTCATGGCCTTCGAAGGCTTTCGCCGTGCGTGCGGCCATGGAATGCCCACGGGAGGACAAGTGATAGCCCGGGATGCGCCCGTAGAGGATCTTATCCGGGTTATAAACCTCTCCGTGGCGGACAAAGTGGACGATGGTAGTGGACATATACCTGTGTCTATCCCCTCAAATGGTTGGTTTACTGCGGGCGCTGCGCGCTGGCAGCGGCCTGGGCGGCAGGCTTGAGAGCTGCCTCGATTACCTCAAAATCATTGTCCGTGAGCGCATCAGACACAAACCAAGTCTCGAAGGCTGACGGCGGGACGTAGACGCCGCCTTCCAGCAGAGCGTGGAAGAAGGGTGCGAAGCGCCAGGTATCGGCGGCCTGCATATCGGCAAAGTTGCGGCCTTGCCCCTCGGCGAAACGGATGGAGAACATCGTCTCCGCGCGCTGAATGTGGTGTGCCACGCCGGCGGCATCAAGTGCCGCCGTAATGAGGCCGGTCAGGCGGTCCGCGTTGGCCTGCAGGCGCGGGTACAGCTCTTCGTTGGCCAGCTCCAGGGAAGCCAGGCCGGAGGCCATCGCCACCGGGTTTCCGGACAGCGTGCCCGCCTGGTAGACGGGGCCAGCCGGGGCGAGGGAAGCCATGACGTCGGCGCGACCACCGAAGGCAGCGGCCGGCAGGCCACCAGAGACCACCTTGCCGAAGGTCACCAGGTCACCCGCTACCCCATCGACGCCGAACCAGCCCTTGAAGGAGGTACGGAAACCGGTCATGACCTCGTCGAGGATGAGCAGGGCGCCGTCGGCATGCGCGATCTCCTTGAGCGCCGCATTGAAGCCCTCCTCCGGGGCCACGGTGCCCATGTTGCCGGCGGCTGCTTCCGCGATAATGCAGGCGATCTCTCCCGGGTGCGCGGCAAAGGCCTCGCGGACAGCGTCGAGATCGTTGTACGGGACAACGATGGTATCTGCGGCCGAAGCGCCGGTCACGCCCGGGGAATCCGGGAGCGCGAAGGTGGCCACGCCGGAGCCAGCCGATGCCAACAGCGCATCCACGTGGCCGTGGTAGCAGCCTTCAAACTTCAGGACCTTGGCGCGGCCGGTAAAACCGCGGGCCAGGCGCACGGCGGACATGGTAGCCTCCGTGCCGGAGTTGACCAGGCGCACCTGCTCCACGGCGGTGCGCTTGACGATGTGCTCCGCCAGCAGCGTCTCGCCCTCGGTCGGGGCGCCGAAGGAGAGGCCGTCGGCAGCCGCCTTCTGCACCGCCTCCACGATGGCCGGGTGGGCATTGCCGTGGATCATCGGGCCATAGGAGCTGACCAGGTCGACGTACTCATTACCGTCGATATCCCAGAGGCGAGAGCCCTTACCGCGAGCGATAACGCGGGCTTGACCGCCCACGGACCCGAAGGCGCGGACCGGGGAATTCACACCGCCCGGGGTGACCTTGGTGGCGCGCTCGAACCACTCGGCGGACTGGGACGTGTTCTGCTGGTTTAGCTGGCTGGAGTTAGGCATAGCCCACATTGTATCGGTTTTAGCCCTATACAAAAGTTGGAGTCCCCTCGTGTCTTGCAGCCTCCTCTCCACCACCTCGCGAGTACCCTCAGCGCGCTCGCGCTGCGCACCCGCCATGGGAACGCTATGCTGGCAGCACACCGTTGATTCTGCCTTCCTTTATTAAGCGCTGGGGTGCGCTGTGGGGAGGCACTACTTAAGGGGGACTCCCATGGCATCGTGCCGTATTCTTGTCATTTTTGCTTGCCTTCCGCTTTCTGCCTGCGCTGCCACGCAGGCTGAACCCGCTCCGCGAGCCGAGCCCAGTCCCACCACCTCGGCCCAACCGACGTCCTGGGAGCCGAATGCCCTACCTCAGCCGGTCAACCGCTTGGGCGACACCACCTCCATCGCACCAGTCCCGGTCGAACCAGAACCTGAAGCCGAAGCACCAGCTCCCGCACCCGCAGTAGCCGAAACACCCACGCCGCGCGTCGAAGTAGAAACCGTCACCGTCCGCGCGCCAGCGCCCGCACCAGCGCCCCGTCCGGCCCCACCGCAGCGGCCCAAACCCAAGTTTGAGCTTCCCGAGCCCCCGCAGATCCCCCTCCCGCCGGAAGTTCAGGAGGGTCTCGATCAGCTACCCAAACTGCCGCCTTTGCCGAAGGCGGAAGAAATCCGCATCGATGTGCCCTTCTAGATGGGGCTACCAAGTACGTTTCGATCAAATAGCGGCAGAAAATCGCCGATTTTGGGGCCCTTATTTGATCGAAACGTCACCAGACTGCACAGCCCAACGTCCTCTAGGGGTAGACCCTGATCTACCTCCTATATTCCCCCACTGCGCATGACAAGACACATGCCCGAGAGTTAATCTGAACCCGATTTCAATGACGGCGTTAACCTGACAGTAAGGGATTCATGAATAAGAAAGCTCTCGGCATCACTGCTGGCGCTATCGCTGCGGTTCTCCTCGCAGGCGGCGGTGGAATGTACGCACTAACCAGTGGGTCTTCCGATATTCAGCTCACCGCAACCGATGTCACGAAAACCGCCAAAGAAGACCTCATCAGCTCCGTCTCCGCCTCCGGAACGGTTTCTGCCGAGCGCGAACTCTCGCTGACCACCTCACTGACCGGCCCCATCCAGTCCTTGGACGCGAAGGTGGGCGATCGCGTCGAGGCCCAACAGCTGCTCGGCCGCATGGACACCACCGAAACCGAGCGTGAACTCGAGGCCCAGCGCACCTCCCAGGAGGCAGGCAAGCTCGAGGCCGTCCATCAGATCGAGGACGCCCAGCTGCAGCTGCGCCAGCTCCAGGATTCCCTCGACCAAGGCCTCAACCCCGAGGTCAACAGCGCCCAATCCGCCGTGAACTCGGCACAGACCGAGTACGCCGAGGCGCAGCGCAAGCTCGATGATGCCCTCGCCGCCAAGGGCGACCGCCCCGAGATTGCAGAGGCACGCGCCGCCGTCGAACAAGCACGCTCCGGCGTGCGCGATGCTGAGTCCAAGTCTTTCCAGTCCGCACTGGCCTCCCTCGGCACCGCCACCGAGGATCCCTCCGGCCTCAACACCGCCAGCGCTTTCTTGAGCTATCTGGACTCCGATGAGGCAGTGCAGGACTCCGAGCGTCAGCTCAAGCAGTCCGAGGAATCCTATGGCCGCGTCCTCCGCGGTATCGACCGCGAACTGGGCGAACAACAGCGCGCGACCGCCGCCTCCTACCAAGCGGTTGCCGATGCCGAACGCGCACTGCAAGCCAGCAACCTCGCCATCGAGCAGCAGATTTCCTCCCAGTCCCAAGCGGTGAACCATGCGGTGGAATCGGCGGCGTCGGCAAGCGCGAATAACGCCAAGGAAAATGGGCCGCTGGAGTACCGGCTCTCCCAGGCCGACCTGCGCTCCCCACTGGCGGGAGTCATCACCGCCGTCAATGGCAAAGCCGGCATGCCCGCCGAAGGCCCTATCCTCACCGTGGCGGATGACTCCTCCCTGTTGGTGAAATCCACGGTCAAGGAGGGCGATATCGCCCGCATCAAGGTCGGCGATGAAGTCTCCTTCACCTCGCCGTCGAGCCCCGGCAAGGAGTACAAAGGCAAGGTCGCCTTCATCTCCCCCACCGCTGAACAGCCCGACGTCGAGGCCGGTGCAGGCGGCGGATCCGGCAACCCAACTGGTTCCTCCAAGCCCGAATTCCCCGTGCACATCCGCGTCGATGGCAACCGCGAAGGCCTGCGCCTCGGTTCCACCACGAAGGTGAAGATCATTACGAAGAAGGATAAGAACGTCATCACCGTGCCGCTCTCCGCCATCTATGACGACAGCGGCAAGAAGAACGTTCTCGTCATCGACAACGGCACGATCCAGGCGCGCGAAGTGAAGGTCGCCAGCGAATCTGATTTCTCTGCCGCCATCTCCTCCGGCCTCAAGGAGGGCGAAACCGTCATCAGCCAGGCGGATACGCACAAGGACATGGTCGGCATGTCCGCCTCCGTCGATGGCTCCGATGATGCGGAAGAGAACGCATGAGCCGCCTCATTGAGATGCGGGGAATCGTCAAACGTTTCAACGAGGGCCTCGACAGCGAGCTAACCGTCATCCCGGGCCTCGATTTCAGCGTGGACGAAGGCGAATTTGTGGCAGTCGTGGGCCAGTCCGGCTCCGGCAAGTCCACGCTCATGAACATCATTGGCTTGCTCGACCGCCCCACCGCCGGCGAGTACCAGCTGGCTGGCGTGGATGCGCTGGCGCTTGGCGACGACAAACTGGCCTCCTTCCGCGGCCAAAAAATCGGTTTCATCTTCCAGAATTTCAACCTGATTGGCCGTATGTCCGCGCTGAAGAACGTGGAGATGCCCATGGTTTATGCAGGTGTTTCTGCCCACGAGCGCACCCAGCGTGCAGAAAATCTCTTGGAGATGGTCGGCATGAGCGACCGCATGAACCACTTGCCCAACGAGCTTTCTGGTGGCCAAAAGCAGCGCGTGGCTGTAGCCCGCGCCTTGGCCAATCAGCCGGAGATTCTGTTGGCGGACGAGCCCACCGGTGCGCTGGATTCGCAGACCGGCCGCATGGTCATGGACTTATTCCACGAACTGCACCGCACGCATGGAAAGACCATTTTGTTCATTACCCACAACCCGGAATTGGCTGATGAATGCAGCCGCACCGTCACGATGAAGGACGGTGTGCTGTCATGAATTTCGCTGAATCCACCAAGATGGCGCTGACGAGCCTGCGCACCAACAAGATGCGCTCGGCGCTAACACTCTTAGGCGTCATCATCGGCATCGCCGCGGTGATCGCCATCGTCACACTCGGCCACTCCTTGCAGGCCTCGGTTCAAAAAGACTTGGACAAGGTCGGCGCCAATAACTTCACCGTTCAGGTCAAGGAGCGCCCTGAGGAGGGCGAAGAGGAAGAAGCCGACGATCCCTTCATGGGCGGCGGCTATGTCGAGGACGAGTCCTCGATGCTCACCCCGGACATGCTGGACCGCGCCAAGGAGGTCATGGGGGACCAGATCGCCGGCATCAATATCGGCGAGTACAGCTCCTATTCCGGCGCCCTCGTGGTCGAGGGCGAATCCGGGGAGGAGACCGCCAACCTCCTCATCCGCCCGACCAACCCGGACTATGTCTCAGGCTCCTCCTATTCCATCGTGGCCGGTCGCTTCCTCAATGAAGACGATATCGATTCCAGCCGGGCAGTAGCCATGCTGGATAAGGAGACCGCCACCAAACTTTTCGGTGCTCCTGAAGACGCCATTGGCCAATACGTAAGCTTCGAAACCCAAGAGGCCTCCCCGATTGAGCTCGCCGTCGTCGGCGTCTTTGAAGAACCGCAAACCGGCCCTCTTGTGGGCGGTGGTCCCAGCCAATCCGCCTTCGTTCCTTACCCGCTGGAAGCCGAACTTTCCGATTCCCCCGGTGCCGGCACCGCCTTCAGCGAGGTCACCGTTCGCGGCAACCCAGACTTGGATAAGTCCGCGGTGGCCAGCAACCTGCAGCGTGTCTTCGATAGCTATTACAAGGACAACCCGGACTACATGGTCAAAGTGACCGACTTCAGCGATGACCTCGCGTCCTTGAACCAGATCTTCACCACGATGAGCCTAGTGCTCGCGGCCATCGGCGGTATCTCACTGCTCGTCGGCGGCATCGGCGTGATGAACATTATGCTCATCACCGTCACCGAGCGCACCCGCGAGATTGGCATCCGCAAGGCGCTTGGCGCACGCCGCCGTGATATCCGCATCCAGTTCATCACGGAGGCCATCGTGGTCTGCCTCATCGGTGGACTCATCGGCATCGCCATCGGCACCGCCGCCGGCATGGCGGGTGCGGCCGCCATCGGCTCGCTCGTGGCGCCGCCGCTGTGGGCGGTTACCCTCTCGCTGCTCTTCTCGCTGGCTATTGGCCTCTTCTTTGGCTACTACCCCGCAGGGAAGGCCGCGAAGCTGGACCCGATTGAGGCGCTGCGCTACGAATGATCCCTTTTCCTGTACTTTCACCGTAAGAGGCACTGTTGAAACTCATATAGAAGCCATTAAGCCTCCGGTCTGGCAATTACTTCCGCTCCATCTTATGAAGTGCGTGATATGGAGGAGATCCCACATGCATCGTCTCGGCACGCACTCTTTTCATAGCTAAGTTGGGCTACGACTTTTTCCGGAGCTTCCCATCGGCGGATTTCAATGAAATTCCTGCGGAGGATGCCAAAGAATGGCTCTGCTGAAAAACTAACTGGTATAAATCCGTCCTCATGAAAATCTGGAATTGTTCCAGTTCGTTCTGGCGACTGACCATCGCGATGATTGATAAACACATTTCCGCTTGTATCGATAAAGCCATTCTCGCCAAAAGGCAAGCTACGTGCAACAGCAAAGTCTTTAGGGAGCTCCATTGAAAACTGCCTAACTTTCTGCGTTACTACTTCATCATTGCTAACCCGAACCTCGAATGACTTAAAGTTAGTGACTTCCCCTTCAGTCCTCCCCTCTAAAACTTCAAATAACCCATCACCTAAGTAATTGACATGGGGGTACTTGAAATCTGGAACAGCGGTGTCATAGCCACGAGGAAAATCAATGGTCTTAACTGAGCCATCGCTGCTAACCAACACAAGATCCTTCTTATGGTGTTCGCCTTCAAAGGAGTCACCAACGACAAGCGCTGCTTCCTCCCCCACCGCAAGGGAGTGGGGAACGGTTGGAACTGGTTCTTTAAACGTTGATTGTCCGGAAAACACTACAACAGAGTGATGGAACTCCACTGAAGCGGATTCGTTGATGATAGCCACGGATAAGTTTCCTTCAGGAGAACCGCCATAGAATGAAACGGGACTGTGCTCCAGAAAAGAAGCTTTTTCTTCTCCTGTTGCAAGATCATCTAACGAATCAGAAAAATAGCCGTAACTCCTTCCATGGGCGGATAGAGCTACTGGAGTCCAGCTTCCTTGTCCCTGTGTTGATGCCAAAAGCTGACCAGTCGGGGAGTACACATAATACGAGTTCGGGATATCTGAAGAATACGGCTCCATCACGGGCCCATAGGAAACGATGAAGTTTCCAGGGGAAGCCCATGCCGCACTGTCATCAGAAGAATGCTCGTCACTCGTACACCCCACAAGAACCGTGCACGCAGCCGATACAGCTAGCCAGAAAAGACCTAGTTTTTTCAAAGTCACCTTACTCACCTGACATTCTTGGGGTTCCTCGTCGTCGTGTGAAACGACGACGCCTCCTAATGCACCACCTTCAGGCCCACGATTCCGCCAATGATCATGGCGAGGAACAGAACCTTCCAGACGGTTGCCGCCTCGTGCCCAGCGGCGAAGGAGTAGATGACGGTGACCATCGCGCCCACTCCGGCCCACACCGCGTAGGCCGTGCCCACGGGGATGGACTTCATGGCCCAGCCCAACCCGCCCATGGAAATGGCGCAGGCAACGAAAAAGATCACCGAGGGCCACAGGCGGCTAAAGCCCTCCGACTTATCCAGCGCTGCTGCCCACACAGCCTCAAAGGCACCGGAGAAAATCAACACGAACCACGCCATTTCTCAGCCTCCCTCCTCCGGGGCTCGCATGAATCGCGGCGAGCCTGCCCACAATGATGGCACACTGGGCGGCATGAAGATTGCATTCCTTGGTACTGGCCGCATGGGCACGGAGCTCGCCCGACATCTCCTCAAGAACCATGAGCTCACCGTGTGGAACCGCACCGCCGAGCGCGCGCAGCCGCTGGTCGACGCCGGCGCTACCCTCGCCGATTCCCCCACCGCCGCCGTGGAGGGTGCAGAGATCATCATCACCTCGCTCTTTGGGCCCGATGACATCCGTGAACAGGTCATTGACGCCAACCTCATCCCGAAGGGCGTGACCTGGATCGATACCACGACCGTTTCCCCTGAGGCCGCCCGCGAGTTCGCCGCCGCGGTCGACTCTTATGTCCACGCACCCGTCGTCGGCTCGCTGGGCCCGGCGCGCGAAGGCAAGCTCGGTGTCTATGTGGGCACGCCTGACGACGACCGCCGTGAGCTCGCCATGACCATCGCCGAGTCCTGGGCCGACGAGAACAAGCTCATCGGCGTAGAATCCGCCGCCACCGCGGCGATTGGCAAACTCCTGGCCAACCTAGCCCTCGCCGTTACTGCGGAGGGAGTGCTGGAGGCACTGCACCTCGGTGAGTCTGAGGGCCTCGATTCCGAGGTCATCCTCGAGATGCTCGACATCACCGGCCTGGCCTTCATGAAGAACATGAAGGGGCCATTCATCACCGGCGAGCGCAACACCACTCCGGGTGACTTCACCGTGGATGCCCTGTGCAAGGACGCCAAGCTCATGGAGATGACCGCCAACAAGCCGCTGCCTGCGGTGGCCGCCGCCATCGAGCGCTTTGAGGAGCAGCAGGCCATGGGCCACGGCGACCAGGACTTCTCCTCCATCTTCGTCTTCCGCAACAAGGGATAGGCCGAGCGTTTAGGCGCCCTGCTTGGCGACGAGCCCGCACAGCACCTCCTCCAGCTGCGCGTTATCTCCCGTGTCCTGACTGTGAAAGCGCGCGGCAATAAACTCCGCGCGCACGCGGCTATCACTCGCTAGCCGCTCCACATTAAGTTGGTATCCTGCCGCCGTAACCAACGCGTCAAAGAACACCGTCTGTGTGCGGGTGTTGCCTTCTCTAAAACTGTGGACCACATTGAGCTCACCCCACAGCTCAGCCAGCTTGGCCACAAACTCATCAATCTCTAGGCCACGCAGAAAGTCATCCTTCGCCAGCCCCGCAAACAGCTTCTCTGCTGCCTTCGTCATTTCCGGCCCCGCCGGATAGTAGGCATGCCCAGCCTTAATCATGAACTGGCCTACCGGCGCAGTCCGTTCTTCCCCCGCCCACTCGTACACATCCTGAAAAAGATGTCGATGTATCGCCTTGAAATGCGCGTAGTCAAAAGCACCTTCCACAGGCACTATGTAAAGCTGGGCAATCCGAGCGTTGACGGCAACGGTTTCAAGATAATTTAGTCGTTCAAAGTCTGGCTCCCCAAAGGGGTGTTCCTCGCTTAAGAATAGATTTCGTAGAGTCCGCGTACCTGGGATGTAGTAGTCATCCCATTTCTTTTGTCTCATCCCCCGATTCCTCCCATATTTTAGTTGAGCTGGGACTTAGCCTTCGCGATAGCTTCGTCGACTGTCATCTCTCCTGAAGCGACGGCACGGACAAGCACTTCCTGCTCCGCATCCATATCGTGCCCAGCCAACAGCGAAACCCCCTTGGCGAACGTCACACTATCTTCAACGCTCTTCCCTGTTCCTACTGCGCTTGTCATGTGGGCATCCTCCCGAGTTTTCAACTACATTTTCTCTCATTTTAGCAGCTCATAACACCAATCCCAAGGGCGTTTCCCGCCTCTAGAAGAACGTTCAGGGCGTGCATTTTGCTACACTCAATCAATAAGTTTTAACTATTTTCTAGCCGCCCAATCTAAGGAGCTCGCCGCCCAGTAATGCTTTCCATCGACGCCGATTATGGGCATTCCACGCCCCTTGGACACCTTGAGAAGGACTTCGTCCCCGGCCACATTTATGGCCTTGCCGGACCTAATGGTTCAGGTAAATCCACGTTGCTCGCAACGCTCGGCGGGGAGCTTGCGTCTCTTGATGGATCAGTGAAGTGTGACGGTCATCCCATCGGCACGAAGGAACAGCCGGGTGCAGTGGTTACGGTGGCCGAGCCGGTTTTCCTCCCCGACCTCACCGTGGGCGAGCACTTGGACTTGATGGGAAAGGCGACAGGGGTGGACGTCGCCAAGCTCTGCGAGCTCTGGGCACTTGAGTCTCTCCTTCCTCACCCCGCCTCGCGCCTATCCTCGGGCCAACGCCAGCGCGTGTTCCTGGCCGCGCAACTGTACCAGCCGGCGCGCGCTTTGCTTATCGACGAGCCCGAGCGCCACCTCGACGCCGCCTGGACCGAGTTCCTCGCCAGCGAATTGCGCTACCTAGCCGACGAGGAGAATCGCTGCATCGTCGTGGCCTCACATTCCGACACCATCACCCAGGCCTGCGACGAGGTGGTACAGCTGTGATGCGCGTGCTGTCCCGGCTAGGTGATGGCATTTGGTACCTCATCCTCGCCGGCATCGTCTTCGGCTTCGGTTATACAGTCTGGCAAGAAGTCGGCGCCGTCGTGCCTGCCATCCCGGCGCGCATCACGCTGACTGGTATCGCTCCGATTGCCGGCATCGTGGGACTGCTCGCGCTCATGGTGCTCACCGGAGTTCTCTATCCCCTGCGCGCACTGTCGCGGGAACGCTGGGTCTACGTTGACCGGCCGCGCGGCCGGCTCCGCGGCACGGACTGGATCACATGGACGCAGCTGATCGGGTTCGGAGTCTTGGGACTCGGCATCTGCGTGTCCACCGGGCTATCCCCGTGGTTCGCGCTGGTAGTCCCGGCCCTACGTTTCGTCGTGGGGTGGCGGTCGTTCACGTTGGCTTCGCTACTCAGCGCTGGGCGCACGCGCCTGGTCGGCGGTTCTGGCCTAAGCCTTCTCGATTCGGAGGTCACCTCTGATGCCATTGCGAGCCAATCCGCCTGGATTCCTCGTCGCGCCCATGCGCCATCGACGTTAGTGAGTCTCTTCTTCCGTCGTTTGGGACGACGGTGGTACATCGGCGTCGGTGCGCTCGCGGCCCTCGGCCTGACGTTGGGGCTCGCCCCACAGCTCGGGGCGCTGGCCATCGTCGGCTTCATGTCTGCGTGGAGCATCGTCGGCGCAGCGGTTGGGCGCGCCGCCTCCTTTGGCCGCGTCAACGACGATGCATGGCCCGACTGGGGCCTTCCCCTTATAGCTTCTGTGGGCACGGCACTCCTTGGTGCCGGAGCCCTCCTCTTGGTGTGGAAACTCTCCGCCATCGCAGTGGCGCTCATCATCGCCGGTCTTAGCTGGGCGTCGTTTAAGCGTTCCCGCCCGGCACAGGTAGACAGCATGTCCATGCTGGATAGCGGCGGCTTCGGCGTCTCCTTCTCCCCCGAGGTACTGCACTACATTGCCCGCGGTGCTCTCGGCCTTGGCGTGGCGGCCCTTGCGCTGGGGTATTAGCCGGGCTAGTCTTTCGGGCATGAAGATTTTTTCCTAATTCGACGTCACTCTTTTTGCGCGACTTACTCGAAGGTGGATTTCTTCATGCCTATTTCTTTTTCTCATCTCACCGTCGTTTGGCCCGACGGCACCCCCTGTTTCACGGATCTCACCGGCTCGTTTTCCTCCCACTTCACGGGCTTGGTTGGTGCGAATGGCTCCGGGAAATCAACGCTGGCCAAGGTGCTTGCTGGCCTCATTTCTCCGACTTCGGGAACGGTATCCGCGGGCTCAGTCATCTATGTCGACCAGGATTTAGGCCTCCATACGTCTGACAGCATCGCCGATGTCTTTGGCGCAACGGATGTCCTCAACGCCATTGCCCGCATTGAGGCTGGCGAATACTCGGACGACCTCGCCACCACTGTTGGTGAGCAGTGGGACTTGGCAGAGCGCATCGAGGCGACTCTCGACGCCGCGGGTATCCCCTTCCCGCTGGATCGCACTATCGGGACTTTGTCTGGCGGTGAGGCGGTGACCGTGGCGCTGACCGCAGCCTTCTTCCACAAGCCGGATTTCCTGTTCCTCGACGAGCCCACCAATAACCTGGACTCCGAATCTCGCCAGCGCTTACTCGAGCTCATTCGCACCGCACCGATGCCGGTTCTCGTCGTCTCGCACGACCGCGAACTCCTCGAGCACGCGGATAGCATCGCTGAGCTCTACCACGGAACTCTGCGCGAGTTCGAGGGAAACTATTCCTCCTACCGCGCAGCGATTGATGCCGAGCAGGATTCCGCGCAGGCCAAGGTCCGGGAAACCAAGGCCGAGCACCGCAAGCAAATCCGTGAGCGCGCCGCCATGCAGACCCGGCTTGCCCGCGATGCCCGCCGCGGCAAGAATTTCGCAGCCTCGAAGCGCAAACCCGGCATGGCCATGGGCTTGGACAAGAACCGCTCTGAGCGCTCCGCCGCTGGGCGTTCTCAACAGGCCAACGATGCAGTCGTTGCCGCCCAGTCGGCACATGACAAGGCGCAGCGCGCGCTTCGCGACGACACCCATGTCCACATCGACCTCCCCGGCACAGAGCTGCCCACGGGAACCCGCGTGCTCGTGAGCGATCTGCTCAGCATTACTGGCCCCGAGCGCGTTCGCCTCGCCGGGCCCAACGGCAGCGGCAAAACCACTTTCCTCAACCGCGTTGCTCGCGGCGACGTCGAGTACGCGCTGCCCTGCGGATACATCCGCCAACGCATCGTCTTGCCCGAGGAGAAGTCGGTGTTCGACATCGTGCGGGAGGCCAACCCCGGCGCGGACCCGCAGTTCCTGCGCGACCAGCTGGCGCAAATGCTCTTTATCAACGACAAGATCCACCAGCCCGTGGGCCAGCTTTCTGGTGGCGAGCGCTTCCGCGTCGAAATCGCCCGCGTCCTGCTCAGCGATCCGGCCCCGCGCTTTTTGCTTCTCGACGAACCGACGAACAACCTCGATATCCCCACCACCGATTGGCTGATTGAGGTGCTCACGAGCTACCGCGGGGCATTCATCCTGGTCAGCCACGACGAGCACGTGTGCGAACAGCTCGATCTAACGCGCACCGTTCACGTGGCCCCCATAAACTGAAACCTCTCTAGCGCCCACCCTCTTTTCGTTGTACAGTTTCTTGTACAAGGAGGGAGATAGCTTATGAAAACCATGTCCTACTCGGAATCGCGAGCAAGATATGCCGAGGTCCTACAGTCAGTCGTTGATGACCGCGAGGAAGTCATCATCACTCGCAATGGTCATGAGTCTGCAGTCATCGTTTCCTTAGATGACTACAACTCTCTTCGCGAAACTGCTTACCTTCTGCGTTCCCCTCGCAATGCCCAGCGCCTACTTGACTCCATTGAGAGCCTCAATACGGGGAAAGCAACGGAGCACGAGCTCATTGAGGAAGACTAAGCTTCATGGCTCTTTCGTGGACAGAGGAAGCATGGGAGGACTACCTCTGGTGGCAGTCTCACGACAAGAAGATCCTCAAGAGAATCAATAACCTCATTAAGGACATTGCGCGAAACGGCAACGATGGAATAGGAAAACCCGAATCTCTCAAATTCGAGTTGTCCGGGTTCTGGTCTCGGCGAATTACCGAAGAGCACCGACTGATCTATCGCATGAAGGATGCGACCATCGAGATTGCTGGGTGCAGATACCACTACTAGCTAGCTGACGAGTGCCTGCGCGGCAGCGCGTGCACCGGCAATAACAGCGGGCACCCCGACGCCATCGGCCCAGGCGCCGGCGGTGGCGATACCGGGGACGTCGGCAAGCGCGGCACG
Source organism: uncultured Corynebacterium sp. (assembly GCF_902489365.1). Classification (GTDB taxonomy): domain Bacteria; phylum Actinomycetota; class Actinomycetes; order Mycobacteriales; family Mycobacteriaceae; genus Corynebacterium. The sequence goes on from NZ_CABTZR010000003.1 coordinate 40,697, forward strand.
CACAGCAGCAACGGTGGCCAGGTGCTTCTCGTCGTAGCGGGGGATGCCGCCGAACCAGCGCTGCGTGTAGATCTCTTCCACGCCTGCGGCGCGGCCATCGAAGCCGGTGATCTTCTGCAGATCATCGAGGGCGTAGTCCACTAGGTCATCCTCCTCCGCACGCACGAGGGCGTCATCGCCGAAGCGGCCGAAGGAGGCGCGCACGAGGAAGCCCTCGCGCTCGCCCAAGTGCGGCCACTTGTTAGAGGAGAGCGTGAAGGCCTTGGCGCGCACGCCGGGCTCGTCCGAGGCGACGAGGATGCCGGTGGCCTCCGGAAGGGAGTTGCCCTCCGGATCCATGGCGGAGGCGAAGTTGAAGCCGACGACCACCGAGGAAGCCAGCTGGACGGTGGACAGTTCCTGGGCAGCCTCAGGGGCAACGGCCTTGAGCAGGCGCGCGGTCGTAGGTGCCGGGGTGGCAAAGAGCACGCGGTCGAAGAGGCCGATATCCCCCGGCGCGCCCTTGACCTCAAAGGCATCGCCCTTGCGCGTCACTCCGGAGACAAAGGTGTCCAGGTGAATCTGCGCGCCGGACTTCTCCGCCAGGGCCTCGTAGAGCTCGGCATAGCCGCCCTTGAAGGTGCCAAAGACGGAGCCTTCGGCCGGGCTGCGGCCGGACTCAATCTGCTTGATTGCTGCCGACAGCGTGACGGGGCCTTCCTTCGCCAGTGAGTCCAGCGTGGCCGCTAGGTGCGGAACCGTGGCGCGCAGGCCTAGGTCGTCGGCAGTACAGGAGTAAACGCCACCGAGCAGCGCGGACACCACGTGATCCACCACGTCATCGCCGTACTGCTGGCGCACGAGCTTTCCGACGGAGACATCCCCGCCGACTTCCCACTCGAAGGGCTTCTCGTTGGTGATGCGCTCATTTGTGGCAGCGGAGAAGAAGTCCTGCGGCTGGGACGGAATGCCCATGACACCACCCTGCGGCAGGAAGTGCAGCTCGCCGCCGGTGTACACGCGCGGTCGCAGATCGGCGTTGGGTTCCACGAAGGAATCCTCCAGGCCCAGCTCCGCGAAGAAATCCACGGCATCTTGGCGGCGGCGGATGAAGGCCTCCGCGCCCATGTCTGTTGGCCCGCCATTAAACGGCACGGTGTGCAGCTTGCCGCCGATGCGGCCGGCCGCCTCGAAAACATAAACCTCATGGGAGCCCTCAGTGTTCTGCTTGAGCTCCCATGCCGCGGTGAGTCCCGCCAGTCCAGCACCGATGATCGCGATTTTCATTTAGCCCTCCTCGTGGATGATGGCGACGGCGCGGGTGATGGCGTCGGCGTCGGTAGTCGGCAGAACCCCGTGGCCGAGGTTCCAGATGTGTCCCTTCACGTCGCCGCGAGCGCGTGCGGAGTTGACTTCAGACTTGATGGTACGCACGGCTTGGCGCACGGCATCGTCGCCAGCAAAAAGCAGGGCAGGATCCAGGTTGCCCTGCAGGATATCGGCGTTGACGCGGGCCGCCGCGGCATCCATGCTCACGCGGTAGTCCACGCCCATGACCTCAGAACCGGCCTCCGACATCGCGCCGAGCAGCTCGCCAGTACCCACGCCAAAGTGGATGCGCGGCACGCGGCCCTCCGCGGCTTTAAGGATCTGCGTTGAATAGGGCAGCACAAACTCGCGGTAGTCACGCTCGTTGAGGTAGCCTGCCCAGGAATCGAAGAGCTGCATGGCGTCGATACCGGCATCCAGCTGAAGCTCAAGGAAGGAGATGATCGTCGGGGTCAGGCGCTCCATGAGGTGGTGCCAGGTGTCCGGCTCGGAATGCATCAGGGCCTTAGTGCGCTCATGATTCTTGGAGGGGCCGCCCTCAATGAGATAGCTGGCCAAAGTGAAAGGCGCGCCGACAAAGCCGATGAGAGCCTGCTTGTCGGTGAGCTCGTTCAGGATGATCTCGATGCCCTGGCGTACCTCGGGCACGTCGACGTCGAGAACCGGCAAATTAGCCACGTCCTCCTTGCTGCGCACGGGCGCATCCATGACTGGGCCGCGCCCGGGGACGATTTCCACGCCGACGCCCGCGGCCTTGAGCGGGACGACGATATCGCTGAACAAGATGGCCGCGTCGACGTCGTGGCGGCGCACCGGCTGCAGGGTAATCTCCGCTAGCAGCTCCGGCATGAAGCAGGAATCCAGCATGCTGATTCCCTCACGGACCTTGCGGTATTCCGGCAAAGAACGCCCCGCCTGGCGCATGAACCAGACGGGCGGACGGGAGGGCGTATGACCAGTAGCGGCAGCAATCAGCGGCGCATCAGACAGACGAGACATACCGTCCATTATGAATCAAAAGTTGGAGTGGGCGCCAATCAGGAATTTTGTGCCCGACGGGCCTTGATGAACGCCGTCGAATCCGGGTGAAAGAGGAAGTAGATGGCCACCATGAGCGCCATCGGGATAAGCAACAAGAGCAGCCCGCCCACGCCCGCAATCAGCGCCGCAATGCTGACAAACATGGTGTAGGCAGACACCGCGGTGATAATGCGGCGCGCCCATATCGAACCGCTTGCTAGCTGTGCGGAGCAGGCCGCGATGATGACGGCACCCACCACGTTGGAGATGGCCGCAAAACGCGTGTTGAAGCGGATATAGTCCACCTGCTCCGGGCTGAGCTGAGTGTTCGCCACCGATGTATAGGAACCAAAGATCCCCACCATTCCGGCGGTGAGCATGACAATTGCGGCAATCACGCAGACCCAGTAGGCAATGCGCAGCTGCGAGGGCCAGGTGGAAAAGTCTTGCTCGCCCTGCTTCTTAGGGCGGCGTGGGCGGCGGTTATAGTCCGCGGGGCCGGGGCGCTCACTCATCGCTTGCCGTCCTTGTTGTCTTCTTTCTCCCTGTCCTTTTCTTTATTGTCCTTGTTCTTCTTCTCGCGCTCCTCCAGGTTTTCCTGGCGGCGCTGCTCCTCCATCTCCTTGCGCATCTGGCGCAGCTGCTCCATCTCGCCGGTGTACTCAAGTACCTCTTCCTTGGTGGAGAACATCAAGCCCATCACGGCCGCCACGCCGACGAGGATCTGCACGGCACCATCGAGTAGGAAGAGCCAGTCCGGCACGTTCGCCCCGGCGGGGCTGCTGATGAAGACGATGAGCACGCGGAGAGCAAAGTAGAGGGAAAAGGCGAACCACAGGCGCCGGCCAGTACCGGCTGCCTTGGAGTTCTTGTGGATAAAGCCCAGCATGATGCCCAACAGCACCACGATGGCGAGTGAAATCAGCGAACTGAGGGCCACCGAGCCATAGCCCACGATCTGCACGAAGGCATCGCTGACGTCCTGCCCGGACTTCTCCGCTGCGGACTCCGCCGTAGTGCGGGCCTGGGCAAAGAGCTCCTCCCTATTCAGCAAGGTCAGTACGATACTCAAGACCAGGTGCACCACCTCGAGTACCAAAGCAACGGTCCACACCTTGAGCATGAGAGAGACGGCTTCGGTGCGCTTGGCCTGCTCCTTATCCGGCTCCGTATCCTGCTTCGCCGGCTTTTGTGCCGACGGCGTAGTGTTCGGGCTGAACGTCACGATTCTCCTTTTACTTGAGTAAGCGGGCGGCGTCCGTGGCGAAGTAGGTCAGGATCTGATCCGCGCCCGCGCGCTTGAACGCGGTCAAGGACTCCAGCATAACGGCCTCGCCATCGATCCACCCGTTCTGGGAGGCGGCCTGAATCATCGCGTACTCGCCGGAGACCTGGTAAACAGCCACCGGAACGGAGGAGCGCTCGACAGCACCGGCCAGCACATCGAGGTACGGCAGGCCAGGCTTAACCATGACGATGTCCGCGCCTTCCTCGATGTCCAGGTCCACTTCCAGCATGGACTCGCGGAAGTTGCGCGGGTCCTGCTGGTAGGTACGGCGGTCCCCCTCCAGGGAGGACCCCACGGCATCGCGGAAGGGGCCGAAGAAGGCCGAGGCATACTTGGCCGAGTAGGCCATGATCGCCACATCCTCGTGGCCGGCCTCGTCGAGCGCCTCGCGGATGGCGGCAATCTGTCCGTCCATCATGCCGGAGGGGCTGACCATGTGCGCACCAGCGCGGGCCTGGGAGCGGGCCATGTCCTGGTAGAGCTCCACGGTTTCATCGTTGAGCACGCGGCCTTGGTCATCGACCACGCCGCAGTGGCCGTGGGAGGTGAATTCATCGAGGCAGGTATCCGCCATGACGATGAGGTCATCGCCGAATTCCTGGCGCAACTCCGCAATCGCCACGTTGAGGATGCCCTGCGGGTCCCAAGCCACGGAGCCGGTCGCGTCCTTATCCTCTTCGCGCGGCACGCCGAAGAGATCAACGCAAGTCACGCCCGCATCGAGGGCCTCGTGCGCGGCACGCTTGAGAGAATCCAGGCTGTGCTGCTGCACGCCCGGCATGGAGGGGATATCACGGGGTTCATTCAGACCGTCGACCACGAACATCGGGAGGATGAGGTCGGAGGGGCGCAGCGACGTTTCCGCAACCAAATCCCGAAAAGCCGGGTTCTGACGTAGGCGGCGGGGGCGGCGAGCAATGCTCATGAGTAAAAACTCTCCTTTGAGCTACGAGAAAATTGAACTACCTTCTCGACTCTAGTCGCCCCTTACCTGCCCGCCCCGAAGCGGCCTACGCCGTCTTCTTGCGCGAGCGGCGCTTCTTGCGCGGAGCAGGAAGGTTGCCGGCAGCACGCAGGGCCGCGACGTGGTCAGCGAGGGCGTCGACAAGCATCGGCACGTCCGCGACCTCTGGGACCACGTCCACGCGCAGGCCCACCTCCTCGGCCGCGGCCTTGGTGGAGGGGCCGATGCAGGCGATAATGGTGCGAGCATGCGGCTTGCCCGCAATGCCGACGAGGTTGCGCACCGTCGACGGCGAGGTAAAGGCAACGGCGTCGAAGCCGCCGGTCTTGATCATGTCGCGGATCTCCGCGGCCGGCGGGGCCGCGCGCACCGTGCGGTAGGCCACGACATCATCGACCTCCCAACCCAAGTCCAGCAGGCCAGTCACCAGCGCCTCGCCGGCGATATCGGCGCGCGGCAGCAGTACACGCCCCACGGCGTCGATGTCTTCAACGTAGGTGGGGAACACTTCAACGAGCCCCTCGGCGTTCTGCTTCGTTGCCGGTGGCAGAAGCTCCGGGACCATACCCTTGGCGCGAATCGCATCGGCGGTCTTCTGCCCCACCGCAGCGAGGTGCACGCCGGCGAAGTCGCGGGCATCGAGGCCGAGCTCCGCGATCTTCTTCCACACCGCGCTCACCGCATTCACGGAAGTGAACACGACCCACTTGTAGCGGCCTTCGACAATGCCCTTGATGGCGCGATCCATTTGCGCCGGGTTGCGCGGCGGCTCCACGGAGATGGTGGGCACCGACTGCGGGATGGCGCCGTGGCCGGCCAAGCGAGCGCTCATCGCCGCGGCTTGCTCCTTCGTGCGCGGCACCAGCACGCGCCAACCATAGAGCGAACGGTTCTCCCACCAGGAATACTTCGAGCGATCATCAAAGCTGCGGCCCAGCGTCACCACGAGTTCGCCCGGCAGCTCAGCATCGAGCTTGCCGAGTGTGCCCAGCGTGGTCTCGTGGGTGCGCTGCAGGCGCGTGGTGCCGTGAACGGTGACGTATGCTTCCGTCTCCGCGGGCATCCCGCGCTCCACCAGCTCGGCGGAAATAACCGGCAGGTCATCTGCCGTAGCCTGCAAAACCAGCGGCTGCGTCGCGGTGGCCAGCGCATCCCAGTCCGCGCCTTCCGTGATGTCGGCCTCGGTATAGGTCGCACCGAGAGCAATGCCCGCGAAGGAGGGGACCGTCGAAGGCAGAGACATGCCCGGGACCACCTGGAATTCCATGCCTGCGGCGGCTACGGCGGTGATCTCCGCCTTGATGGACTCACGGTTGAGCGGGTTACCGGTAACCAGACGGATCACGTCGTGGCCCTCGGCGCGCTCGAGCGCGTCACGCAGTTGCTTGACGACGTCCCCCTCGACCTCCTCAAAGACCGCCGCCGTCGGCGGTGCCGGGCGCGGCGGCTTGCGGCGCGCGCCCGCTTCCTTGGCGGCGGCGCAGATGCGCTCGTACTCTTCCTCGGCGGCGTCGAGAAGCTCCTGCGGAACCGGCACCTGCTGCGCTACCATGTCGCGCACTCCCTGTGACACAGCGGCGTCGGTGACAACGTTGGCGGTCGTCTCCAGAACCTCGCGGGCGCGGACGGTCAGCAGGTCGGGATTACCTGGTCCGGCACCGACGAAGACGACTTTGCCCAGATCAGACTTACCCAGCTCAGGCTGGGTATCCGGAACGGCATTGCTCATAAGGTTCTTTTCTAGTTTGTGGATTCCGAGTGCCCCGGCGCCACCGCTGTGGCAGGCGCGGGAAATGGAGACAAGAAAGCCCCTCACTCGCGAGTTAAGGGGGCCTAAATCATTGCTCTCAATGATCGTGTGCTAGATACACACTAAAGGAAAAGGCCCCAAAGCAAAAATTACGTGCGATTACTCCGCTGCCAGTACGTCTGCGGCTCCCTGCGCGAAGAGCTCCTTGGAGACCGCGCGCCCCAATTCTTCAGCCTCGTCCGCTGCTCCTTGAGCCTGAGCGATGAGCTGGCGGGAGCCGTCGAGGGCGAAGACACCGCCACGAACGACCAGCTGCTCGCCCTCCCAGTGGGAAGTGGCGGCGACCGGCGCGGTGCAACCGGCCTCCAGTTGGGAAAGTACGGTGCGCTCGGCGCGGGTGGCGGCGGTGGCGGGGGCGTCGGCAAGCAGAGCAATGGCCTTCGCTGCCTCAGTTCCCTTGACAGCCTCGATGGCCAGCGCGCCCTGCGCAGGAGCAGGCATGAAGACCTCCGAATCGAAGACCTCGGTGGCGCGATCCGCGTAACCCGCGCGCACGAGGCCGGCGTAGGCCAGGAGGACGGCGTCAAGCTCGCCGCTGGTGACCTTGCCCATGCGGGTATCGATGTTGCCGCGCAGCGGACGGATGTCCAGGTCCGGGCGCATCGCCCGCAGCTGACTGATGCGGCGCGGCGCGGAGGTACCCACGCGTGCGCCCTCCGGCAGCTCCTTGAGGGTCAGACCATCGCGGGCAATGAGCGCCTCACGGACGTCCTGGCGCTGCGGCACCACGAGGTCGAAACGGTCATCGGCAGCCGTGGGCAGGTCCTTAAAAGAGTGCACTGCGATCTCGCACTCGCCGCGGTCGACGGCCTCACGCAGGGCCTGCGTAAACACACCCACGCCGATGCGCTCGACAGGAGCCATGTTGACGTCACCCTGCGTGGTAACGATGTGCAGCTCGGCCTCATAGCCTTCCTCTTGCAGCCACTCTTGCACGTGGCCCGACTGAGTCGTGGCTAGGAGGGATCCTCGGGTACCGATCTTCAACATCTATGCGTCCTTTTCTTCCTTAGTGCTTTCCGCGGCTTCCATCTGCGCGGCATCCGGCAGTTCTGCCATGTCTACCGCTACGCCGCTGCCCTCCAAATGGAGTCCAAAGAGTTCCTGGAGCGCGGTCTCATGGCTCACGGTTCCAGAGTTGGCCGCGAGTTGCTTCGCGCGGACCGTAGGCTCGTGGAGCAGCTTATCCGCAACGCGCTTGAGCGCGCGATTGATATCTCCCATCTGGCGCTCGTCCAGCTCGGGGTGCTTCTGCTCCATCCGCGCCACCTCGCACTGGACCAGGTTTGCTGCCCGCTTGCGCAGTGCTGATACCGCCGGGACGACGTCGCGGACGCGCTGTTCGGAAGCATAGGCTTCCAGTTCTTCGCTAACGATGCGCCGCGCCTGCGCGTGCGGGCTGGTGCCGGCTGCCAGGTCGGTGTCGGCTGCTTGCAGAGAGTTGCTCAACCTCTCGATGTTGACCAGGTCGACTCCCTCGACCTCTGCCACGGCGTCATCGATATCGCGTGGCAGGGAGAGATCCACGAGCATCAGTTCGCGGTCGGCCACGTGATAGCGCTCGACGTCGGCCGCCGTAATAGTGAAGCCTTGGGCTCCCGTGGCGGAAATTGCCACATCCACATCCCGCAGGGCCTGGGCGCGCTCCGAGAAGTCGATAACGTCCGCGTACACGCCCGCCTCGTGAGCATGCTGCGCCACGCGCTCCGCACGGGCAATGGTGCGGTTCGCGATAATCAGCTGCGCCCCCAGGCGTCCTGCGTGCGTTGCCGCCAGCGAAGCCATCGCTCCTGCGCCCAAGATGAGCACGCGCTTGCCCGCGAGATCTTCCCTGCCCATGCGGCTTAGCGCCTGATCAAAAGCAAAGGAGACCATGGAGGAGCCCGCCTCATCGATCTCGGTTTCGGAATGCACCCGCTTGCCGGTGCGCAGCGCGAACTGTGCCAGCGCGTGGATGCGCGGGCCGACGGTTCCTTGCTCCGAAGCAAACTGGTAGGCGGTGCGCACCTGGCCGATGATTTGCTGCTCACCCACCACCATCGAGTCCAAGCCGGAGGCCACCATCATGAGGTGCTCGGCGGCGGCGTCGGCATAGCGCACATAGAGATAGGAGCGCAGCTTCTCCTCCTCCACCCCGGAGACGTCAGCGAGGTTGCGCACGACATCCTGAACTCCAGTGTGGAAAGAGTTGGTGACGGTGTAGACCTCGAGGCGGTTGCAGGTGGAGATAATCATCGCCTCGCTCAACGAGCCCGCCGACACCATGGCCCGGCACGTGTCATTCTGCACGGTCTCGTCCATGCTCAGCTTTTCCAGCAGCGCCACCGGCGCCGACTGATGCGACATGCCCACGACGAGCACACTCATGCACAACCCTCCAGTTTTGCATCATCCCTTTGGATGACATAGATCATCCAAAAGACTACTAGTTTTCATCTCGTTTCCGAAACTCACGGAAGCGCCCACAGAAAGCTAGTCTGCCAACGCCTGTGCTAGCTCTTCATTGTCCACTTCCCAGCAGGAGAATTCCTCTCCATCAATAACCACAACAGGAACGCGATCACCATATTCCATGGCCAGCTCCGCATCCTCATCGACGTTGCGTACCTTAAGCTCCGCCCCAGAGCGACGGACCACCGGGGTAATCTGCTCCAGAACGCGCGCGCAGGAGCCGCACGTGGTACGCACCATCAGCTCGACGACGTGGGACATAAAGCTCTCCTCGGTAGGACGTAGAACGTTTCGCGGTTTACTATGGACACGTTAGTCCGCCCACCCTATGAAAGCTGAACGCGTGCCCCTCCCGCTCCCGCCTGGTATGCCCGATTCTCCCCGCGAGTTCCTTGCCAATTGGACCGCAAGCAGGGGAAACTTGCGCAATTTCCTGGAGCAGCAGGCTTTCGCCCCACTCGGCGAAGAGCACCAGCGCGCGGCCGGTGAGGCGTCGGCAGCCGCCGCCGTAGAGCACCTCTTTGGCATCGATCTGGACGCCTTCTCCTCCGGCATCGATTCCGTCCAGGGGTCCTTCGAATCGGCGGGGTCACGCTCCATAACCGAGCCCGACCCGGACATCCCCCAGGACGCCGGCGCTGCCGCCTTCTTCGACGTGGACAACACCTTGGTCCAAGGGTCCTCGCTCGTGTCTTTTGCCTTGGGCCTCGCGCGGCGTCGCTACTTCAAGCTCTCAGAGATCCTGTCCATCGCCTGGAAGCAGCTCAAGTTCCGCATCTCCGGTTCGGAGAACGCCGCTGACGTGGCCGCGGGGCGCGTGCAAGCGCTCGAGTTTGTCAAGGGCCGCTCAGTGGAGGAGATGGTGGCCTTGTGCGAGAGCATCGTGGACCAATCCATGGCCCGCAAGGCCTACCCGGGCACGAAGCAGCTGGCGCAAATGCACCTCGATGCTGGCCAGCAGGTATGGCTGGTCACGGCCACCCCCGTGCAGCTGGCGCAGATTCTGGCGCAGCGTTTCGGTTTCACCGGCGCGCTCGGCACCGTGGCGGAGGTCAAAGACGGCCGCTTCACCGGCCGCCTCGTGGGCGATATCCTCCACGGGCCGGGTAAGAAGCACGCCGTGGCGGCGCTCGCCACATTGGAGAACCTCGATCTTGAGCGCTGTACCGCCTACTCCGACAGCGCCAACGATGTCCCGATGCTTTCCATGGTGGGGACCCCAGTGGCCATTAATCCGGATTCCACGTTGCGCGATATCGCTGAGGAAAAAGGCTGGCTCATCCGCGACTACCGCTCGGTACGCAAGGCCGTGCGCACCTACGGCCTCCCAGCACTCGCCACCGCGCTCTTCTCCTATGGCAGCTGGCGCTTCGTGCGCCGCTAGTCGCTACTTTGAGCCTTGGTGCGCAGCATGTCCATGCACATGACCGCACCAATCAGCCCCGCATGCTGTTGCGGGTCGAGCCCGGGCGCGATGCTGAGGCGGTAGGTGTTCTTCCCGGTTAGGAATCTGCCCACGCCTCCCCACTCGTTGCGCACCTCTGCCAGCGGCTGGCCCTGGCTGGTAATCGTGATATTCCAATCCCAGACATCGCCTTCAATCTCGATCTCCGGGAAGCCCTCCATCTCCAAGCTCAGGCGCGTCTTAAACATGGCAAATTGCTTGGTCACGATCGCCATGGGCTTCTCGACGCCCGGCAGATACACCTCATAGGTATCCCGCACGAAGTTGGGCGGATCCTTGATCACCATGAGCGGCTGTTGCGGGTTTCCTTGCTCATCCGTGAAGGCAACTTGGAGGCTGCGGGAGGCGTTGAAGAACATATCCTTCAGGCTCGTCGACTGCAGAATCGTCCCGACGGGCACGCCGTCGTCATCGGCGATCAGGAATTCATCCTGCATGAAGGACTTGGTCTGCGAAATAACCAGGCTGTTAAGTGTGAGGAGTCGAGGCAACATAGTTCGCCATTTTACGTACGCGATGAACTCTGTGGGGTGAGAAGGATGACACTCCCCACGCGGTTTTAGCAGCAAATACATGCTCTATAACCTTCATCCAGATATCCCCATAATACCAGGTCAGAATAGATGTCAGGGGCATGTTTTATAGTGCATTTAGAACATAATATCGACACATCAAACCCGGGGGATACCGTGAACACCGCCACCCAAACCGCCTACTTTTCCCATATGAACCCTGACTGCGCCCTCGCCGTGGAGCGCAGCGCCGCTCGCCGCGCAGACTACCGCTCGTGGGTAACTGCCATGCCAGACCTCGATGAGGATTTCGATATCGCGTGCCAGAGGCTCGTCGCCAAGCTTGGCGTCGGGGACTACACCGTTAGTGAATGCTGCCTAGCCGTGCACCGCCTCACGGAGCTACCGCAGGTCAAGGCCCTACAAGACAGCCAGTTCCTGCTCGATATGAAAGCGCTCATCACCATCGACCGCACCTTGACCAAGCTGGGCGCGCTGCCTGCGGAAACACTCGCGCTTATCGACGACGCTCTTGTCACCTTCTTCACCCCTACCTCCCCGAACCAGGTCTTTCCCACCCCAGCGCAGATTGGGCGAAAGGTGCGCGATATCTGCAAGAGCATCAACAAGTCTTTTTCCTTCCGCGATTCCCCGAAGAAGGACTCATATACTTTTACCGATACTGGCGCACGCGGCATCCTCGAGCTCAATACCGATAGCGCCACGGGCATGATTCTGGATGGCTACATCAAGCAGGCAGCAAAGGAAAACGACCTTTCACAGGCTGATGCCCTGAAAAAGCTCATCGCCGGCAGTATCTCTCCGCCCGTGACCGTCATTCTGCACACCTACCAGGCCACCGACATTGACAACGCCCCCACCTTCGTCCAAGGGCATGGTTGGACATCACAAGACATTCCCGCAACACGCACGCGCAACCTTTCCTCGCCGCCGCCGGAGTCAGCCAGCTACGTTTGTTCGGAGCTCATCCGCGCATACGTGGAGGGCCGGGACGGCACCTGCCGCGCTCCAGGATGCAACCGGCCGGCGTACCTGTGCCAAATGGACCATCGCATTAACTACGCCGATGGCGGTGCCACACATCCGCGCAACTTGGCCAGTCTGTGCCAGCACCATCACAACATGAAGACTGATGGGCGCGCGCACTACATCATGGATCCACATACTGGGGACATCGTGTGGCTCTACGAGGACGGAACGTGGGCCATGACGGAGCCGACCGGTCCGCTGGCTAAGAAGAGCAAGCGTTGGGCACAGACGGTAGCCCAAAAGATTTCGGCTACCCGCGAGCACGCCCAGCAGGAAGCTGAGAAAGCACAAGCCTCTGCCGAGGACCCCCGCACCCCGACCTCCCCGCAGGAAGACATTCCGTTCTAAGCAGCTTCGTCGTCTGAAACGACGGCGCGGTCATCTGAAATGACGGGAAGGAGAAAAGATAACAGAAACTCCCCGCCACGATCCCAAAAAGGACCATGCGGGGAGTTGCAGGCGAAGCTTTACTTGCCCAGCTTACGGCGCTGAACGCGGGTGCGGCGCAGCATCTTGCGGTGCTTCTTCTTGGACATGCGCTTGCGGCGCTTCTTGATGACAGAACCCATAGCAGGTTTCCTCACTTTCGGTATCAGTACGTACGTAACCCGGCCGGCAACGCCTGGAATAAAACCACCCACGGTGCACTCGAGGCGGCCCCGCGAAACGGGGAGACACAGGCATACCAGTGCCGAAACGAATGTTCACCATCTTACCTAGTGGCCTGCCCAGCACCAAAACTAACGGCAGCGCCCACCGCCGTGGACCGCAAGGGTCCGCAGTGGTGGGCGCTGCCAGAGAGAGGTGTGCGCTAGGCTCCGTACACGGACGCCTCAAGGTATTCCTTGACGGCGGATTCGTGAACGCGGAACGAGCGTCCCACGCGCACTGCCGGCATGTCACCTGCATGAACCAACCTGTACACCGTCATCTTGGAGACACGCATAATCTCCGCAACTTCGGCGATGGTCAGGAAAGCTCCCTTATCTTCATTCGTCATAGTTTATTTAACCCTTCAGCACGTGACGCGCTGTAGGCTTCCCCTCCCACAGGACTATCACGCACGCGCTCCTGCCAGCTTAGCGTGAAACCTGTGACTAATGCGACCCAAGTTCTAATTTTTTCCTCTTTCGCACCGTTGTTCCCCATCAAGCCCGAATGACAACAGGTGTCACATCGCTCCCAGGGCGGTGGAGAATTCTAGGCAAGTTCCTGCGCACGCTGGGAACATGCCTCAGCGGCGCGGAAAAAGGCTCCTCGAAGTCCGGACTCCTCAAGCTCGCGAAGGGCAGCGGCAGTGGTTCCCCCCGGGGAGGTTACCCCTGCGCGCAAAGCGACCGGATCCTTACCGGATTCAGCCAACATTTCACCCGCGCCCTGTGCAGTGCGGGTGGCCAGCTTCTCGGCAACGTCGCGGGTGAGGCCGAGTTGCACGCCAGCATCAATGAGCGCTTCGGTAACCAGGAAGTAGTAGGCAGGCGCAGAGCCCGCCAGGGCGGTAGCGGCATCAATGTGCTTTTCTTCGATGACGGCAACCTCACCGACGGCCTCCAGCAGTGTGACCACGCCGTGGAGCTGCTCCTTCGTGACGTGGGAACCACCCGCACAGGTGCACATGCCCTTGCCCACCAGCATGGGAGTGTTCGGCATGACGCGGACGACGGGGACGCCCTCGCCTGCGGCCTTCTCCAGGGTGTCGAGGGTCAGACCAGCCGCCATGGAGGTAACCACCGCTGTCTTGGGGATGTCAAGGCCCTCTAGAAGCTCGACGATGGCATAGGGCTTCACACACGCAAAGATATAGTCGGCACCGTCGATCGCCGCGGCGTTATCGCTGGTAACACTTACGCCGTAAGCGTTCTTCAGCTCCTCACCGCGCTCGGAGCGGCGGTTGGTCACCACAATGTCCGCGGCCTCGTAGCCTGCGTTCACCAGCCCGGAAACTAGGGCTTCGCCGATTTGTCCTCCACCAAGTACTGCAATTTTTGTCATGCATCCCAGGGTGCCAGAAAGGCTGGAATGCGGCCACCAGGAACCAGCGTCGTCCACACGCTGACCTCACGCATGCAAAAGGCATCTGTCAGAAGGCGTTTTCTGCTCTGAAACCGCCTTCTGACAGATGCCTTATGAGAAGGTGCCCTGTGGAGCTGGTTCTTACATCACAACGAGCAGCGGGCCGAAGGTAAGCACGAGGCCGGCAACGGCTGCGAGGAACATCGACAAACCATCGCGGCTGGTGCGCAGTGCGTGGACGATTCCGACGATGACGCCAGTGACGACGACGCCGAGCACGACGACGACTAGGCGGTCGAAGCGGTCCCAGAGAATTTCAAAGCCCTTGAATACGATTGCACCGAGCACGATACCCACGAGGGCGAGCAGGACGACGGCGAAGGGGTTGAGCTTGCCCTCCTCCTCGTCGTCGTAGTCTTCGTCGTACTCTTCACGGTCCTGATCGACTGCCTCGAGCTCCCCAGTGGTGAAGGTGTCATCCTCGGTTGCTACCGCAGCCTGTGGTGCGGTCTTGTCAGCGACCTTTGTTTCGACCTTATCGTCGGTTTTTTCTTCGACCTTCGGCTCGGCCTTAGCCTCAGTCTTCTTTGCCTCAGCCGTCTTCTTAGGCTCGTCCTTGACCTTTTGGATAACGCGCGTGTCCTCATCGGAGGGCTGGGAGCGCTTGGTCTCCGGCTCAGCTGGCTTCTCTACTGGGACAGCGGCAGCCTGAGGCTTTTCAGCCTTCTTCTTGGATTCCTCCTGCTGAGGAGTCTCCTGCTTAGGCTGTTCCTTCTGCTCCTTCTTCGGTGCAGGAATGACCGGGGCCGTTTCGTCGATGGAGACGTTCGAGTGCTTCGCCTCAGCCGGGGTTGCCTTTACCTTTTCGAGATTGCCGGTCAGCTCCGCAACCGAGATGCCGCCTTCATCAAGGCTGCGACGACGGCGGCGCGGGGTCTTCTCCTCGCCGGGTCGGTTCTTCGCGTTACGGGCCAGCAGCTCCGCAACTGTCAACTGTTTCTTGTCAGCCACGTTTCTTTCCTATTCCAGTCCCTTATCGGTACGGCGCAAAATGACACCTTCTCGGAGAGCCCAGGGGCAGATCTCCAACTTTTCGATTCCCAGGGCACGCATGCTCGCCTCGGCCACAAGAGCGCCGGCGACGATCTGATGCGATCGGGTAGAACTTACACCCTCAAGGTCTGCCCTGTCAGCTGCAGTCATACGAGAGATGAAGGAAATCAGCTGGCGCAGACCCGGTGCAGTGAGGGTGCGCTTGACGTAGGGACCCGCAGACGAGGGCGCAGCACCGGTCAAACGGGCCAGCGTGCGGAATGTTTTCGAGGTTCCCACGGCCAAACCAGCGGGGCCCAGCGCGCGCATTTTATCGGCCACGCCGACAAGCTCTGCGTCAATGTAATCCCGCAACAGGTTCACCTTGGATTTCTCCGGCGGGTCAGTATCAAACCAGTTGTGGGTCAGGCGGCCCGCTCCCAGGTCGAGGGAGAAGGCCATCTCCGGATGCTCGTCGGTACCCGTGGATAACTCCAGCGAGCCACCACCAATATCCAGGTTGGTAATGCGGCCAGCGGACCAGCCGTACCAGCGACGCGCTGCCAGGAAGGTCAAGCGCGCTTCCTCCTCGCCCGACAGGATCTCTAGGCGCACGCCGGTTTGCTTTTCCACTTCGTCAAGGACCTCAGCCGAGTTCGTGGCTGAGCGCACGGCGGAGGTAGCAAAAGCGATGAACTCATCACAGCCCAGCTTCTGACCCAGCTCAGCGGCCTCACCCACCGCGGAGATGAGCTTCTTCATACCCTTCTCGTGGATGTTGCCGTCCTTGTCTAGCTGTTCCACCAGACGCAGCGGGGTCTTCCAATCGCTCATCGGCGAAGGCCGCCCACCAGTTGCGGCGTCGACCGCAACAAGGTGGACGGTATTACTTCCGACGTCTAATACACCTAATCGCACGCCTCCAGAGTAGTAGGTCTACCGTGGGTAGGTGTGAATCGCCCGAAATCGAATGAAGTTTACCTGGGTTTTCCTGCCTCCTCCCCCGCGGCAGCATCCATCTTGGCCGGCCGCGAAAAGGCCCCCGACTTCCCCAGAGAGTGGTTTGAATTTACGGATCCGAACGATCCACTCCATGTCTTCTCTATCGACCTGACCTGGCTCGAATCACACTATGCCTGCCAGTTTGGAACGGAGAGGTGCCACGGCATCGATAAGCAACAACCCGACGTCGGCTGTTGCGTTCACGGCGCCTACATGGCTGATGAGACGGATCGGGAGCAGCTTCACGACGCCGTCTCCCGCATGCCCGCCCGCTTCTGGCAGCACCGCCCAGAGGGGGTAGATGAGTTCCTCCAACACGGAGAACCTGAGGAGCTGGAACCCTGGCTGGAGTGGGATGAGCTCGACGGCGACGATGGCGAGCCGGAACCGGCGCTAAAGACGCCGCTTGTCGACGGCGCCTGCATCTTCGCCAACCGCGCCGGCTGGCCCACAGGCGCGGGCTGCGCTATCCACCAGTGGGCGCTCGAGGCGGGCGAGGAGCTTACCGTAGTCAAGCCCGAAGTATGCTGGCAGCTGCCCATTCGCCGGCACGAAGACTACGAGGAGCGCCCCGACGGGGAGGAAATCCTGCGCACCACCATCGGCGAATATGACCGTCGCGGGTGGGGCAACGGCGGCGAGGACTTCGATTGGTATTGCTCGGCGGATCCCTCCTGCCACATCGCGGATGAGCCACTGTGGAAGTCGCAGAAAACCGAGCTCATCGCGCTACTCGGCGAGGAGAGCTACGAGATTCTGGCCAAACACTGCGCGGCCCGGGCGCGCTCCGGGGTCGACTTCCCGCGGCACCCAGCGGATCCTCGCGCTTAAGCCTCGAACTTGTAGCCGAGGCCGCGCACCGTCACGAGCTGCTGCGGGTGGGAAGGCTCGGCTTCGATCTTGGAGCGCAGGCGCTTGACATGAACGTCGAGAGTCTTGGTGTCACCCACGTAGTCGGCGCCCCAGATGCGGTCGATGAGCTGACCGCGGGTCAACACGCGCCCAGCGTTGCGCAGCAAGTACTCGAGAAGGTCGAATTCCTTGAGCGGCATGGAGACCGGTTCACCGGCGACAAGCACGGTGTGGCGCTCGACGTCCATGCGCACGCGACCGCCTTCCAGAATCTGATCGTCCGGCTCCTCCTCGGCGTAGTCAGAGGAGACGTCGTGGCCGCGGCGCAGCACCGCGCGGATGCGGGCAATGAGCTCGCGGGAGGAATAAGGCTTAGTTACGTAGTCATCAGCGCCAAGCTCGAGGCCCACGACCTTGTCGATTTCAGAATCGCGCGCAGTCACCATGATCACCGGCACGGAGGAGGTCGCACGCAACTGCTTGCACACGTCAGTTCCGGACATTCCCGGCAGCATGAGGTCCAACAGGACGATGTCCACGTGATTCGCCGCGAACTGTTCTAGCGCACTAGGCCCGTCCGGGGCGAGGAGTACGTCGAATCCCTCCTTTCGGAGGAGGAAGGCGAGGGGATCGGCCAGCGACTCTTCATCTTCAACGATGAGGATGGTGGTCATTGCGCTTTATCCTTTCGACGAGCTGCTACGCGCGCCACGGCGCGCTGCAAACCAGGGGCGGCAGAGCTGACGGCTCCGTCTTCTATATTATCCCGATGAATAAGATTATCTGTTGGCTTTTCTTCCGCATATATAGGGAGCTCGATAGTGAACGTCGAGCCGGTGCCAGGACGCGACCACAGCTTGATGTTGCCGCCGTGATTAGCCACGACGTGCTTCACAATGGCCAGGCCCAGGCCCGTTCCGCCGGTCTGCCGGGAGCGCGCCTTGTCCACGCGGAAGAAGCGTTCAAACACGCGCTTTTGATCCTCTGGGGCGATGCCAATGCCGCGATCCGTGACGCGAATGTGAACGACCTTGTCGCCGACCACCTTCTGCGTTACCGACACCGGTAGTTCATCTGGCGAATAGTGGATGGCGTTCGAGATCAGGTTGGAAATCGCCGTCACCAGGAGGGACTTATCTCCCATCACCTTGACGCCTGCGGATTCGCCGCGGGTGAGCTGGTTGTGGTGGGAATCGGCAGCGAGTTGGTTGCGGGTGACGGCTTCATCAATGACCTCATCGAGGTCGAGCGGCTCCATCTCCGGGAGGGCCTCCGCACCCTGCAGCTTGGACAGGGAGATGAGCTCGCTGACCATGTCCGCCATGCGCGCCGCTTCCTTCTGCACCTTGCTCCCGAAGTACTCGACGTGCTCGGGGTCCCCGGTGTCCTGGAGGAGTGCCTCGGCCAGCAGGGCGATGCCTCCCACTGGGGTCTTCAACTCGTGAGAAACGTTGGCCACAAAGTCGCGGCGAGCGGATTCCATGCGCACCGATTCGGATTCGTCGGTGCCGTAGACGATGACGAAGCGATCATCGTTGAGCGTCAGTGGCTGGACCACTGCGCGCACCTGAATCACGCGGTTACCGGTGCGCCGTTTGGGGATGGCGAGGTCCAGTGTGCGGGTCTCTTTGTCTTCAAAGACCTCTTCCGCGACCTTCCAAATGTCGGGGTTCACCGCACGGTCATGCACCATCGACATTTCATGAGCAGCGGGGTTAGAAAAGATGACCTCCTTCGTGCGCGAAAGCACAGTCATTCCAGATGGGGAACCACCCACGGCGAGGTGCAGAACCTGGCTCACACTGGTGACATGGTTAGCGTCTGCATCACGAACGCGGCGGCGCTCCATCCGTTCACGGATCCGGGTGATCACCGGTATGGCCAGGCCGCAGGCCACCACACCGGCGAGGAAAGCGAGTACCAGTTCCACAATAATTCACACCCCTACAAAGAATCCCCAAGGAGTATAGGCTCCCTGGGGATCGTGCGCAGCACGCAGCTTCCTGGGCGGTTACTTCTTTCCGCCCTGGGCAGCCACGGCAGCGGCGCCGGCAGCGGCAGCTTCCGGATCCAGGTAAGTGCCGCCTGGGTTCACAACCGAACCGTCCTCGGTGATCTCGTAAACCAGCGGGATACCGGTCGGAATATTGAGCCCGGCGATCTCCTCATCGGAGATCTGGTCCAGGTGCTTGACCAGTGCGCGCAGGGAGTTGCCGTGCGCGGCGATGAGAACAGTCTCGCCCTTCTTGGCGCGCGGCAGAATCTCTTCCTCAAAATAAGGAACGAAGCGCTCGACGACGTCCTTCAGGCACTCGGTGCGCGGAACCTGGTCCAGGTTGGCGTAGCGCGGGTCACCGGCCTGGGAGTACTCGGCGCCATCCTCCAGCTCAGGCGGCGGGGTGCCGTAAGAACGACGCCATGCCATGAACTGCTCCTCGCCGTACTTGTCCTTGGTCTCTGCCTTATTAAGGCCCTGCAGGGCGCCGTAGTGGCGCTCGTTAAGGCGCCAGTCGCGCACAACCGGGATCCAGTGGCGGTCCGCAGCGTTGAGCGCAATATTGGCGGTGCGGATGGCACGGCGCAGCAGGGAGGTGTAGACGATATTCGGCAAGATGCCCTGTTCCTTGAGCAGCTCGCCGCCACGCTTGGCCTCGCCCTCGCCCTTGGCGGTGAGGTTGACGTCAACCCAACCGGTGAACTGGTTGGACTCGTTCCATTCGGACTGTCCGTGTCGAAGTAGAATCAGCTTTCCGTTACTCATAAACACCAGCATGCCACGTTTTTCGACAGCGCGTCAGGTGGTTTTAATATCCGATTGCCCGGCGCGCATGACAGTCCGGAATCTCGATACTCATCGCATCGGCATAAATATTCTCCAGCTGGGTGGCGGCCGCTGCCCAGCTGAACTGCTGGGCGTGATCGACGGCGGCTTCGCCCATGGCGATGCGGCGGGGGTCGTCGTCGAGCAACTGCTCTAGCGCGTCAGCCCAATCCTGCGCCGAATGGGAGTGGACGAGCAAGCCCGTGTCACCATCCGCGACGGCGATAGGCAAGCCGCCGACGGCCGCTGCCACCACGGGCGTTCCGGAGGCCTGCGCCTCCATGGCCACCAGCCCGAAGGACTCGTTATAGCTGGGAACCGCGACGATGTCCGCGGCCTGGTAGATGGCCACGAGCTCCTGGGGTGGGCGCGGGCTCAGGAAGCGCACGACGCGCTCCACCCCCAGCTCGCGGGCGAGGTTGTGGTAGGCATCCGGCGAGGAATTCGCCCCGGAGGCCCCACCACAGATTACGACGCGCAAGCTGCGATCCGGATCGCGCTCCATCAGCTCCGCAGTAGCGCGAATCAGAACCTCGGGGCCCTTGAACTTTTGCAGGCGGCCTACGAACGCCACCACCTTGGTGTGCAGCGGGATGCCCAGCTGGCGGCGCGCGCGTTCCGTCATGCGGTCCGTTCCCGGGGTATACAGCTCGGTGTCCGCACCCGGGGAAACCACGACGATCCTTTCCGGGGAGGCGTCGTAATGCTCGATCAAATCGCGGGTTTCCTGGGCGGTGTTGACCACGAGGATGTCGGCGTTATCCACCAGCTGCTGTTCACAGATGCGACGCGCCTCGGTTTCCGGGGTGTCATCGAGCGTGCGGTGCACGTTCTTCACCGCGGCCAGCGTATGCGCGGTGTGGACGAGAGGGATGTCCCAAAGGTCACGCAGCAGCCAGCCCACCTGGCCGGAGAGCCAGTAGTGGGAGTGGATGACGTCATACTCCACCTCAAAACAGCGCGCGAAGTTGAAGATGCCGCCCGTGAACGCGGCCAGCTGGGTGGGCAGTTCCTCTTTGCTGAGGCCTTCATAGGGCCCCGCCACAATGTTGATGACGCGCAGGCGTTCCTCGACGTCCACCACTTCCCCCTGACTGGGGCGCGTGGCGCGAGTGAAAATATCGACCTCTACGCCGAGGCGTGCGAGCTGGCGGGCAGTGTTGAGAACATAGACGTTCATGCCGCCCGCGTCCCCGGAACCGGGCTGTTCAAGGGGCGAGGTGTGCATGGAAATCATCGCGATGCGCATAATTTTCCAGTGTATCCCGAAACGAGCCGCGTTATACTGGCCCGTACCTCAACCTACGCGACCGAAAGGTGAATCGATGTCGGCATACGAGTCCAAGGCGTGGCTCCAGTACTACCCGGAGTGGACCCCGCACAGCTTGGAGTACGGGGACACCACGCTTCTCGACGTTTACGACAACAACCTCGCGCTCCACCCCGACAAGCCGGCAACCTACTTCTTCGGCCGCACGCAGACCTATGCCGAGCTGGACAAGCAGGTCCGCCGCGCAGCCGCCGGCCTCCGCGCCTTCGGCGTGCGCCCGGGAGACCGCGTTGCCATCGTCGCCCCCAACTGCCCGCAGTTCATCTCGGCTTTTTGGGCCGTACTCAAGTTAGGCGCCATCGCGGTGCTGCACAACCCGCTCTACACCGCCCACGAGCTGGAGGGCCTGTTTAAGAACCACGGCGCACGCATCGCCATCGCGTGGGATAAAACGGCCTCCACCTTGGAGAAGCTGCGCCCGACGACCTCCCTGGAGACCGTCGTCTCCATCAACATGATCAACGCGATGCCGACTCCGCAGCGCCTAGCCCTGCGCCTGCCCATTCCGCCGCTGAAGTCCAAGCGCGATCAGCTCACCGCCCCGGCCCCGAATACGGTGCCGTGGGAATCCCTCGTGGGCAACGCGATTGGCGGCGATGGTTCCGATGTCATCACCCCAGAGGAAGTCACCAAGGACACCACCGCGATCATCCTCTACACCTCCGGCACCACCGGCAGCCCCAAGGGCGCGGAGCTGACCCACGGTAACCTCTTCTCCAACCTCTTGATGGGCAAGCACTGGGTACCGGGCCTGGGTGATTCCCCCGAGCGCATGCTCGCAGCGCTCCCCTTCTTCCATGCCTACGGCCTGACCATGAACGCCACCTTGGCACCACTCATCGCCAGCGAGCTGGTGCTACTGCCCAGCCCACAGATGCCGCTCATCATGGATCTCATGAAGAAGCACACCCCGACGTGGGTGCCGGGTGTACCGACCTTGTACGAGCGCATCGTGGCGAAGGCGGAAGAAAACGACGTCTCCCTCGACGGCGTGCGCGCCGCCTTCTCCGGCGCGTCCACCCTGCCGGTCAACACCGTGGAGAAGTGGGAGAAATACACCGGCGGCATGCTCGTGGAAGGCTATGGCCTCACGGAGTGTTCGCCGATCATCGTGGGTAACCCCATGAGCGATGATCGCCGCCCCGGCTACGTGGGAATCCCTTTCCCGGACACGGAGATTCGCATCGCTAACCCGGACAACCTGGATGAAACCATGCCCGATGGCCAGGAGGGCGAAGTTCTCGCCCGCGGCCCACAGGTTTTCAAGGGTTACTTCGGCGATGAGGAAGCCACTAAGAAGGCATTCCACAATGGCTGGTTCCGCACGGGTGATATGGGCGTGATGGAAGAGGACGGCTTCATCCGCCTAGTCAGCCGCATCAAGGAAATCATCATCACCGGTGGTTTCAACGTCTACCCGGGCGAGGTTGAGGAAACGCTGCTGGACCACCCGGACGTCGCGGAGGCCGCCGTCGTGGGCCGCCCGCGTTCGGACGGCTCGGAGGACGTCGTGGCCTGCATCGTGCTGAACGACGGCGCCGCGCTCGACCCCGAAGGCCTCAAGGACTACTGCCGCGAGCGCCTGACTCGCTACAAGGTGCCGCGCACCTTCTACCACTTTGAGAAGCTGGCCACGGACCAGCTGGGCAAGATTCGCCGCCGCGAGGTTCAGCAGGATCTGCTCGAGCGCCTCAAGGCGGAGAAGTAGCACTCCATAGCCCCCGGAGGATCCCTGCGTGATAGACGCACATCACCGGGGTTATTGCATGTTCACTGCTTTAAGCAACTTTGCTAAGTTTTGCGAGACTTCTGTCACAGATTGGTTATACTGTTCCAAACATAACAAGTTTGACCACCTAAGGAGTTCGCGAACATGACCGAATCCCCTGCCCAGGCCTCCTCCGCCTTTGAGTCGAAAGCCTGGCTCCAGTATTACCCTGAGTGGACTAAGCCCAATCTGGATTACGGTACCGAAACGCTCTTGGACTCCTACCGAGAAACCGTGGAAGAGCTTGGCGAAAGACCCGCCACGTGGTTCTTTGGCCACCAAATGACCTACCGCGAACTCGATACCCACGTGCGCGCCGCCGCGGCGGGCCTCAAGGCCTTCGGTATTCGCCCCGGTGACCGCGTCGCCGTAGCGCTCCCCAACTGCCCCCAGCACGTGGCGGTCTTCTACGCCATCTTGAAGCTCGGGGCGACCGTCGTGGAGCATAACCCGCTCTACACCGCGGCTGAGCTCGAGCCCCTATTCCAAGATCACGCCGCCCGCGTGGCCGTGGTCTGGGATAAGGCGAGCCCGGTCTTTGAGGAGCTGCGTGATACCACGCCGCTAGAAACGATCGTTACGGTCAACATGATTGAGGCCATGCCGCGCCCCAAGCAGCTGCTACTGCGCTTGCCGCTTCCCATCATTAAGGACAAGCGCGCCGAACTTTCAGTTCCCGCCCCCAACACCGTTCCGTGGAGCACGCTCACTGGGCGCGCCATCGGCGGACAAGGCCAGAAGCTACAGGATGCCAAGGTCAACCGCGACGACACCGCGCTGATCCTTTACACCTCCGGAACCACCGGCAGACCCAAGGGCGCGGAGCTAACCCACTCCAACCTGTACTGCAACATGAAGATGGCGGAAGCGTGGGTGCCCGAAATAGGCAAGAAGCCCGAGCGCATGCTCGCTGCCCTCCCCCTCTTCCATGTCTATGGACTCACCCTCATCGCCGCCCTCGGCGTACACATTGGCGGCGAGCTGGTCCTCACCCCCGCACCGAAAGTTCCTCTGCTGCTCGACATCATGAAGAAGCGCCGCCCCACTTGGATGCCGGGTGTGCCCACGATCTACTCCAAGGTCATGGAGGCAGCCAAGGAACAGAACATCGATCTCCACGGCATCGAAAACAGTCTATCGGGTGCAGCGGCATTGCCAGCGGACATCGTTGAGGAATGGGAAACACTCACCGGTGGCCTACTCGTGGAAGGCTACGGGCTCACGGAAACCTCGCCGATTGTCGCTGCAAACCCGCTCAACAAGAGCCGCCGCCCCGGCTATATCGGCATTCCCTTCCCGGATACCGAGGTGCGCATCGGCAACCCAGACAACCTCAGCGAGACCCAGCCGGATGGCACCGCGGGCGAGCTCCTCGTGCGCGGGCCGCAGGTATTCAAGGGTTATTTCAACATGCCAGAGGCCACCGAGCAGTCCTTCCACGATGGTTGGTACCGCACGGGCGATATGGCAATTATGGAGTCTGATGGCTTCATCAAGATCGTCTCCCGCATCAAGGAGATGATCATTACCGGCGGCTTCAATGTGTACCCGGCCGAGGTGGAAGACGTTATCCGCCAGCACCCGGACGTCACCAACGTGGCCATCGTCGGCCGCCCGCGCGCGGACGGTTCCGAGGATGTCGTGGCCTGCATCATCCTGGAGGATGGCGCGGTGCTCGATCCGGAGGGGCTCAAGGACTACTGCCGCGAGCGCCTCACCCGCTACAAAGTTCCACGCACCTTCTACCACTTCGAGCAGCTCGCCTCCGACCAGCTGGGCAAGGTTCGCCGCCGCGAAGTGCAGAAGGATCTCTTGGAGCTACTCGGCAAAGAAGCTTCCGCCTAAGCCGCGCGGTCGATATAGCGCATCACGCGCGTGGGGTTGAAGGTTCGGTAGAACGCTTCACCAGCCCGGACAAGCTGGCTCACCAACGCACTAAGCTGCCAATCCAGCTGCTCATCGGTGTAGCCCCACTTCGTGGGAATGCGGGCCGTGGTCACCAAGACCAGGTCCTGCTCATCGCCGCCATCGAGGTTCACCACCTCGATGCGCGCGGAGTAGACATACTGATCATCGTTCATAAACTCAGCCCAGCGCACGAGCGCATCTAGGTCGCACGCGCAGCGGCCGGAGGGGGTGACGAGGCTGAGCTCAATATCCCCGGAGCCATCGCGGGCAGATTCAATGGTGATCGCGTGTTCATTGATGAGGATGCTCACGGCCCCATTCCGGTGGTCCACCACGTGAACGGGCGTGCCGATCATCGCCAGGCGCGTGGCGCGCTCATGCACTCGCCACATCCCCACCGCTGAAACCCCATAGGCCCCGCTGAAATAGTGGGGCGATACTGGCTTAAGCCCAGACCCCTTCCGTGGCTTGGAGGGCTCTTCCGGAAACTGCTCGTCCAGGCGCGCGAAGACCGCCGACATTTCGGCCGCATAGCCCGCGATAATGCTCTTGAGCTGAGCATTCGTGGCCGTCGACGGCAGATAGGGCGGCGCGAAGACCCGCAGGTGGGTATGCATGTCGGAGCTTCCACACGGCTCGGCCACAAGGTTGCCGGAGATGCCACCTCCGTTGAGATCATTGACCTCCATGCGCAAAGGCTGGCGGTCCGGGTCGAAGCGCACTGCACCGCCCCAATACCCAAGGACACAGAGGCCGCCCATCTCTTCGTTGACGTCGATACTTAAGAATCCGCCCGCAATTTTGATGGTGGGCAAGCCGGTGGAGGAATCTTCCTCCAGCTTTCCGGCCAGCTTGGTCATAGTTTTGATAACTCGGCTTTTGCTGAGCCGTGCTGGTGTCTTAGTCGTTTTCTCTGGTGTTGATTGAGACATAGTCCCCCCTAGTTTTTCTTTTCTTTCACGCTGCGCGAGCCGATGCTGAGCCACCCCTGCTCCTCCCCGAGCCGCTGCAGTGAGCCCGAGGATACAAAAGGTTGGGCAACTTCGCGCGGCAAGCGCTAAGAAAGAGTGCCCCCACCACCAAACGTGAGAAAAACCTCACATTTTCCGCGCGGGAGACAGCTTTGCGTGAAAGCTTCGACTACGGTGGCACATCATGATTGTTCTGTAGGGCTAACTAATCCTGCCCACAGCTCTTCATAAAACCGTTCCCCATCAGCTCAAAAGAGGAAAGATGCCTGTTACTATGCTGCATTCCATGCCCCGCCCGGCCGTACTCTTCGCCGGACAAGGCTCCGATTGGCAGGGTTTCATCACCACCGCCGCGCAGACTGCCGCCACCGCTGACTCCCTGCGCGAGACCCTCGCCCAGGCCCGCAGCCTCACCGGCCCGGCCGCACGCACCATTGCCTCCACGTGCCCTGGCGCACTTGAGCGCCTCGAGCAGCTCATTGATGGTTCCGTCGAGCCCAACGCCCTCGACTCTCTGCCGGCAGTGTCCATCCCCGGCATCGTCCTCGGCCAGATTGCTGCCATCGAGCAGCTGCGTGATCTCGGCGTCGACGTCGACGAGCGCGCTGGGCATTCGCAGGGAAGCTTAGGCGCGATGGCCGTCGACAAGCCAGTAGAAGCCCTAGCCCTAGCCATCCTGATGGGCACCGCAGCCAGCGCGGTCAATGGCTCCGACCCGCGCTCCCAGATGCTGTCCATCCGGGGCCTGGAACGCAGCTTCGTCACTGAGCACCTACACGGCACCGCCGCCATCGCCGTGGTCAACGGCCGCCGCCATTTCGCGCTGTCTGGTGCCCCGGAGGACCTGGCTGCCACCCGCTCCGCCATCGACGAGGCCGTGAAGAGCTTCAACGCCGAGCTGGAGAAGCGCACCGTCGGCGGCGATGAGCTCAGCCCGCGCTTTGATGAGCTGCCCGTAGCGCTTCCCTTCCACAACGCGGTTCTCGCACCGGCAGCTGAGCGCACCGTAGACCTGGCTCAGAAGTGCGGCCTCGACGTGGATGAGGCCCGCACCCAGGCCGAGACCATCCTGGTCAACGAACACGACTGGCCGGCCACTCTGGCCGCGCTCAACTCCGAGCACCTCATCGTTCTCGACCGCGCCTTGGCGAACATCACCCGCCGCGTGGTGGAAGGCACGGGAGTCACGGTGGTCTCCGCCGCCACCCCGCAGGAGCTCGATGCGCTGGCGACGCCGGGCGCTGAACTGCCCAAGGCCCTGAACTACGCTGACTTCGCCCCGCGCACCATCGAGCTTCCAAATGGCCGCACCTACACCCAGACCCGTTTCTCCGACCTCACGGGCCTGTCCCCCATCATGCTGGGCGGCATGACGCCCACCTCCGCTGATGGAGAGATCGTCGCCGCGGCGGCCAACGCCGGCCACTGGACGGAGATGGCCGGCGGCGGCATGTACTCCGATGAGGTCTTCCGCGCCCACCTGGCCACAATGGAGCAGCACCTGCGCCCTGGCCGCACGGCGCAGTTCAACACCATGTTCTTTGACCGCTTCCTGTGGAACCTGCACTTCGGCCAGGCGCGCATCGTACCCAAGGCGCGCGCGGCCGGTGCGGCTTTCAACGGCGTGTGCATCTCCGCCGGTATCCCGGAAGTAGAGGAAGCTGGAGAGCTGCTAGACCGCCTCCACGCCGACGGTTTCCCCTTCATCTCCTTCAAGCCCGGTACCGCAAAGCAAATCCGCGATGTCCTAGCCATCGCCACGGCCTACCCGGAGGATCGCATCATCATGCAGGTCGAGGACGGCCATGCCGGCGGCCACCACTCCTGGGTCAACCTGGATGACATGCTGCTGGATACCTATGCCGAAATCCGCCAGCACCCCAACGTCTACTTGGCAGTCGGCGGCGGCATCGCCTCCCCGGATCGCGCCACCTCCTATCTCACCGGTGAGTGGGCGAAGAAGCACGCTATGCCGGCGATGCCGGTCGACGCCGTCTTCCTCGGCACCGTCGCCATGGCCACCAAGGAGGCCAAGGCCACTGATTCCGTCAAGGACCTTCTGGTCAACACCGCCGGAATCAGCCCGGAGCAGAACGGCGGATGGGTAGGCCGCGGCACCGGTGCGAACGGCGTGGCATCCTCGCAGTCCCACCTTTTGGCGGATATCCACGACCTCGATAACTCCTTCGCCGCGGCTTCTCGCCTGATTACTTCCCTGAGCATCGAGGAGTATCCGGCACACCGCCAGGACATCATCGACGCCCTGGCCAAGACCTGCAAGCCCTACTTCGGCGATGTCGAGTCCATGACCTACGCCGAGTGGATCGAGCGCTTTGTGAAGCTGGCCCACCCGTTTGTGGATCCGAGCTGGGATGACCGTTTTCTCGATCTCCTGCACCGCGTCGAAGCCCGCCTGAACCCGGCGGATCACGGCCAGATTGAAACCCTCTTCGCACGCCTTGACGACGTCCACGACGCCCCCGCAGCCGCAGCGAAGCTGCTGGAGGCTTACCCCGCCGCACGCACCACCGAGGTCTCGGCGCGCGATGCCGCCTGGTGGATTTCCCTGCACTACAAGCACGTCAAGCCCATGCCGTGGGTGCCGGCCCTGGACGGTGACCTGAAGTCCTGGTTCGGCAAGGACACCCTCTGGCAGGCGCAGGATGAGCGCTACACCGCTGACCAGGTGCGCATCATCCCCGGCCCCGTGGCCGTGGCGGGCATTACCAAGAAGAACGAGCCGGTTGCAGACCTGCTTGCGCGCTTTGAGCAGGCCACCACGGATACGCTGCTGGAGCAGGGAGTCAAGCCGCAGAAGGCTTTCTCTCGCCTGAACTCCGCCGCCGATGAAGCCGCGTTCCTGCGTACTTCTCCCACCCTGCTGTGGCACGGCCACCTCATGGCCAACCCGGCTTATGAGATGGATGAGAACGCCTTCGACCTGCGCCAGGATGCCGAGGGCAACTGGGAGATTGTTATCACGGCGGACTCCTACTGGGATGACCTGCCGGAGGAGCAGCGCCCCTTCTACGTCCGCGAGGTCACCGTCCCTGTGGACCTGCCGGAGGATGTAGCCACGGGTGGCTCCCCGGTGGTCTCCGAGGAGCGCCTGCCCGACTCCGTCTTCACCCTCCTGGAGGGCCTGGCTGGTGTCGGCTCCACGGCGGAGCAGGGCGATGAGATTACGGAGATGCCCACCGTCGAGTCCGGCTACTCCTTCCACTTCCCTGCTTCGCTGCTCTCCGCACACAGCGCGGTGACCTGCGGCGATGCTGCAGCCGAGAAGGCCGGCACCCCCGACGTTCTGGTAGGCCCCTGCTGGCCGGCCATCTATGCCGCGCTCGGCTCTGGGCGCCTGGAGGATGGCTACCCGGTCATCGAAGGCTTGCTCAACGCGGTGCACTTGGACCACGTCATCGACCTGCGCGTGCCGCTGGAGCAGCTTGCCGACGGCCGCCAGATCGACGTCACCTCCTCCTGCACCGCCATCGAGGAATCCGTCTCCGGACGCATCGTCACGGTGGAGCTCGAGCTCAAGGATCACGCTTCCGGTGACATCGTGGCCACGCAGATGCACCGCTTTGCCATCCGCGGCCGCGCCACCGGCACTGCCGCGCCGAGCCAGGCACCGGAGTGGGGCGGCGGCAAGTCCGCCACCAAGGTGGTGCCGACGCCACGCTCCTTCGTCGACCGCGCCACCGTCACCGCCCCGCAGGACATGACGCCCTTCGCTCTGGTCTCCGGTGACTACAACCCGATTCACACGTCCTATAATGCGGCCCAGCTGGTTAACCTGCAGGCACCGCTGGTGCACGGCATGTGGCTCTCGGCCGCTGCGCAGCAGGTGGCCGGGCGCCACGGCCGCGTGGTGGGCTGGACCTACTCCATGTACGGCATGGTGCAGCTGGGCGATGAGATCGAGGTCACCGTCGAGCGCGTCGGCCGCAAGGGCATCCACCAGGCACTCGAAGTCACCTGCCGCATCGACGGCGAAGTCGTCTCCCGCGGCCAAGCCCTGCTCGCCGCGCCGACCACGGCCTACGTCTACCCCGGCCAGGGCATCCAGGCCGAAGGCATGGGCAAGGGCGACCGCCAAGCTTCCCCAGCAGCGCGCGAGGCTTGGCGGCGCGCCGATGCGCATACCCGCGAGAACCTGGGCTTTAGCATCCAGAAGGTCATCGATGAGAACCCGACGCAGCTTTCCGTTCGCGGCACCACCTTCCGCCACCCGCAGGGCGTGCTGCACCTGACCCAGTTCACGCAGGTGGCCCTGGCCGTGGTGGCCTATGCCCAGACCGAGCGCCTGCGCGCCGAGGATGCCCTGGCCCCGACCTCCTACTTCGCCGGCCACTCCTTGGGCGAGTACACAGCGCTGGCCTCGCTGGCGAATATCTTCGACCTCGAGGGTGTCATCGACATCGTCTACTCCCGCGGCTCCGCCATGGGCAGCCTGGTTCCGCGCGATGCTGAAGGCAACTCCGAATACGCCATGGCGGCACTGCGCCCGAACATGGCTGGTATTGATGCCGACAGCGTCGACGCTTGGGTGGCTGAGGTCGCCGAGGCCACCGGCGAGTTCCTGGAGATTGTTAACTACAACATCCGCGGCCAGCAGTACTCCATCGCCGGCACCAAGAAGGGGCTCAAGGCCCTGGTGGACAAGGCCAATGCCATCGCCCCGCGCGCAGCCGTCATGGTCCCGGGCATCGACGTTCCTTTCCACTCCCGCGTGCTGCGCGAGGGCGTTCCGGCCTTCGCGGAGAAGCTCGATGAGCTGCTGCCGCAGGAGTTGGATCTGGACGCCCTGGTAGGCCGCTATATCCCGAACCTGGTGGCCCGCCCCTTCGAGCTCACCCAGGACTTCGTCGACGCCGTGGCCCCGCTGGCGCCCTCCGGCAAGTTGGACGGGCTGAAGGTGGAGGACCTCTCCGAGCACGAGCTCGCCCGCCTGCTGCTCATCGAGCTGCTGTCCTGGCAGTTCGCTTCCCCGGTGCGCTGGATTGAGACCCAGGAGCTCCTCTTTGGCAAGGTCGATCAGATCATCGAGGTCGGCCTGGCTTCTTCCCCGACGCTGACCAACCTGGCCACCCGCTCGCTAGCCGTCGCCGGAATCCCGGAAGGCACCATCCGCGTGCTCAACGTGGAGCGCGACCAAGAGCAGGTCATGCTTGCCGACGTCTCCGAAGCCCCCGCCGCCGCACCGGCTGCGGAATCCGACGCCGAAGAGGCACCGCAGGCGAGCGAAGCACCAACCGAGACTCCGGCTGAGGCAGCGCCGACTGCACCGACTCCTGCACCTACCGCCGCAACTGCGAGCGACGCCCCCGAGCTGCGCTTCGGTGCGGCGGAGGCCATCATGGTGCTCTTCGCCTTCCAGAACAAGATTCGCGTGGACCAGATCGCGGACTCCGACACCGTGGAGGAGCTGACCAACGGCGTGTCCTCGCGCCGCAACCAGCTGCTCATGGACATGTCCGCGGAAATCGGCGTGCCGGCCATCGATGGCGCCGCCGATGCCGACGTGGCCACGCTGCGCGAGAAGGTCGCCACCGCCGCCCCGGGCTACTCCGCGTTCGGCCCGGTGCTGGGTGAGGCCGTCGGCGCGCGCCTGCGCCAGCTCTTCGGAGCCGCGGGCCTCAAGCCCACCGCCGTGGCGGACTACGTCACCGGCACCTGGGGACTGCCCGAATCCTGGGTTTCCCACGTCGAGGCGGAGATCCTGCTTGGCTCCCGCGAGGAGGACTCCGTGCGCGGCGGCTCGCTGAGCACCGTGCCGGCGAGCGCCACCTCGAAGTCCGCAGCGCACGAGCTGATCGACGCCGCCGTCCAGGCCGTCGCCGCTACCCACGGTGCGTCCGTATCCAAGGGCGCTGCCGCAGGTGGTGCAGGTGGCGGTGCCGTGGTCGACTCCGCTGCTTTGGATGCTTTCGCCGAGACCGTCACCGGTGAAAGCGGCGTGCTGGCTACTGTCGCCCGCCAGGTTCTCTCCCAGCTGGGCTTGGACTCCGAGCCGGAGCTCATCGAGGCCCCGGATACCACCGTCATCGATGCCGTCGAGGCAGAGCTCGGCTCCGGTTGGCTCAAGTCCGTCACGCCGTCCTTCGATACGAACAAGGCCGTGCTTTTCGACGACTCCTGGGCCATCGCCCGCGAGCGCCTCGCCCGCCTGGCACTGGGCCAGGCCGAGTACCCGGTGGACAGCTTCCGCGGTGCCGGCGAGGACCTGGCGCGTCAAGCGTGCTGGTGGAAGCGCGAGGATATCGCCAAGGCCGCCGTGGACACCGCCCCCGGCGCGTTTGCCGGTGAGGTTGCCCTAGTCACGGGTGCCGCCCCTGGTTCCATCGCCACCGCGCTGGTGGAGCGCCTGTTGGAAGGCGGAGCCACGGTCATCATGACTGCCTCCCGTGTCAGCCAGGCCCGCAAGGAATTCGCGCGCACGCTCTACGCCGAGCACGGCGCTGCCGGTTCCGCCCTGTGGCTGGTCCCGGCGAACCTGTCGAGCTTCCGCGATATCGATGCGCTCATCGACTGGATCGGCTCCGAGCAACGCGAGTCCGTGGGCAACGAGGTCAAGATCCTCAAGCCCGCGCTGACCCCGACGCTGGCCTTCCCCTTCGCCGCGCCGAGTGTCTCCGGCTCACTGGCGGATGCCTCCGGCACCACCGAGGCTCAGGCCCGCCTACTGCTGTGGTCCGTCGAGCGCACCATTGCGGGGCTGGCAAGGCTGAGCCAGGGGGACGTCGACAAGCGCTGCCACGTTGTCCTACCGGGCTCGCCCAACCGCGGCACCTTCGGTGGCGACGGTGCCTACGGCGAGGTCAAGGCAGCCCTCGATGCCATCCTCAACAAGTGGAAGGTCGAGGCCGGTTGGCCACAGGGAGTCACCCTGGCCCAAGCCAAGATCGGCTGGGTCGCCGGCACGCACCTCATGGGCGGCAACGATGGGCTGGTGCCCGCCGCCGAGAAGGCCGGTATCAAGGTGTGGAGCCCGGAGGAGATCTCCGCAGAGCTCATGGACCTGGCCAGCGCAGAATCGCGCGAGCAGGCAGCTCACGCCCCGGTGGAGAAGGATCTCACCGGAGGCCTGGAAGGCTTCTCCCTCAAGGAGCTCGCTGCCGATGTGGAGCCGGCAGAAACCGCTGGCGCAGTTCCACACGAGGGGCAGGACGCCCCCGCCACCATCACCGCGCTGCCCAACCAGGTGCAGGCAGTACAGCCTGGGCTGGAGGAAGAAGTTGGCCAGGTCACCACGGATCTGGAGGACATGGTGGTCATCGCCGGCATCGGCGAGGTCTCCTCGTGGGGCTCCGGCCGCACGCGCTTCGAGGCCGAGTATGGCCTGCAGCGCGATGGTTCCGCGGAGCTCACCGCTGCTGGTGTGCTGGAGCTGGCCTGGATGACCGGGCTGGTGGAATGGCGCGAGGACCCGCACCCGGGCTGGTTCGTCGTGGAGAGCGATGAGGAGATCGCCGAGGAGGACATCTTCGAGCGCTTCCGCGATGAGGTCGTCGCACGCTCCGGCGTGCGCACCCTGACGGATAAGTACCACCTCACCGATCGCGGCTCCATCGACCTGACCACCGTCTTCCTGGACCGTGACGTCACCTTCACCGTGGATTCGGAGGCCACCGCCCGCGATATCCAGGAAGCGGACCCGGAGTTCGTCAGCATCGTCGAGGTGGACGGCGAATGGCAGGTCACCCGCCGCCAGGGTGCCACCGTCAAGGTCCCGCGCAAGGCCACGCTGACCCGTACCGTCGCCGCCCAGATGCCGGATGACTTCGACGCCGCCAAGTGGGGCATCCCGGAGCACATGCTCGACTCCCTGGACCGCATGGCGGTGTGGAACCTGGTCAGCGCGGTGGATGCCTTCACCCAGGCTGGCTTCTCCCCGGCGGAGCTGCTGCGCTCCATCCACCCGGGCCAGGTGGCCACCACGCAGGGCACCGGTATCGGCGGCATGGAGTCCCTGCACAAGGTCTTCGTCACCCGCTTCCTCGGTGAGGAGCGCCCGTCCGACATCCTGCAGGAGGCGCTGCCGAACGTCATCGCGGCGCACAC
Organism: uncultured Corynebacterium sp.; assembly: GCF_902489365.1. Lineage (GTDB taxonomy): Bacteria > Actinomycetota > Actinomycetes > Mycobacteriales > Mycobacteriaceae > Corynebacterium. The sequence continues at coordinate 74,323 of NZ_CABTZR010000003.1, forward strand.
CATGCAGTCGCTGGTGGGTGGCTACGGTTCCATGATTCACCCCATCGGCGCCTGCGCTACCGCAGCGGTGTCGATTGAGGAGGCCGTGGACAAGATTGCCCTGGGCAAGGCCGACGTGGTCGTGGCCGGCGGCATCGACGATGTCCAGGTGGAATCCCTCCAGGGCTTCGGCGACATGAACGCCACCGCGGAGACCGCGAAGATGACCGCCAAGGGAATCGATGATCGCTTCATCTCCCGCGCCAACGACCGCCGCCGCGGCGGCTTCCTCGAGGGCGAGGGCGGCGGCACGGTCCTGCTCGTTCGTGCCTCACTAGCAGCCGACTTAGGACTGCCGGTGCTCGCGGTGGTCGCACACGCCGCCTCCTATGGCGACGGCGCCCACACCTCCATCCCTGCCCCTGGCCTGGGTGCCCTGGGTGCTGGCCGCGGCCGGGAGAACTCCCGCCTGGCGCGCTCGCTGCGCGGTCTAGGCCTGACGCCGAACGACGTCAGCGTCCTGTCCAAGCACGACACTTCCACCAACGCCAACGATCCCAACGAGTCGGAGCTGCACTCCCTGCTGTGGCCGGCGATTGGCCGCGATGAGGATCAACCGATGTTCGTCATCTCCCAGAAGACGCTCACCGGCCACTCCAAGGCGGGTGCCGCGCTCTTCCAGACCGGCGGCATCATCGACGTCTTCCGCACGCACCGCATCCCGGCGAACGTGTCCCTGGACTGCGTCGACCCGCTCATCGC
>NZ_CABTZR010000004.1 GCF_902489365.1 uncultured Corynebacterium sp.
CGCTCGTTGACCTCGGTCTCGGTAGCGGCGCCAACGCGGATGACGGCAACGCCACCGGACAGCTTAGCCAGGCGCTCCTCGAGCTTCTCCTTGTCCCAGGTGGAATCAGTGCGCTCGATCTCGCGGCGCAGCTGCTCGCGGCGCTCCTCGACGGCCTCAGCAGTACCGGCGCCATCCACAATCACGGTGTCCTCCTTGGACACGGTGACGCGGCGGGCGGAACCGAGTACCTCCGGGCCAACTTCCTTGAGGTTGATGCCAACCTCCGGGTCGACGACGGTAGCACCGGTGACAACAGCCAGGTCATCCATGAAGCCCTTGCGGCGCTCGCCGAAGTACGGGGACTTCACGGCGGCGACCTTGAGGACCTTACGGATGGAGTTCACCACGAGCGCCTGCAGCGGCTCGCCCTCGATGTCCTCGGCAATGATGAGCGTCGGGCGCGAGGACTCCGCGATCTTCTCCAGCAGCGGCAGGAAGTCCGGCAGGGAGGAGATTTTGTTGCGGACGAGGAGAATTGCGGCGTCGTCAAGCACGGCGTTGTAGGTTTCCTCCTCCGTTGCGAAGTACGGGGAGAGGTAGCCCTTGTCGAAGGAAATACCCTCGGTCACGTCCACGGTGGACTCGATGGTCTGGGACTCCTCGACGGTCACGACGCCGTCTTTGCCCACCTTGTCCATGGCGCCAGCGACCATCTCGCCGACCTCAGCATCGCGGGAGGAGACGGTGGCGACCTGGGAGATCTCCGCAGAGGAGTTCACCGGGGTGGCGCGCTTCTTGAGCTCCTCGACGACCTTTTCAGCGGCCGCCGCGATGCCTTTGTTGAGCTCCACCGGGTTAGCACCAGCGGCAACGTTGCGCAGGCCCTCAAAGACGAGTGCCTGGGCCAGCAAGGTGGCGGTGGTGGTGCCGTCACCGGCAATGTCGTTGGTCTTGACAGCCACGGACTTCACCAGCTGGGCGCCGAGGTTCTCAAACGGATCATCGAGGTCGATGTCGCGGGCGATGGTCACACCGTCATTGGTGACGGTCGGGCCACCGAAGGCCTTGGACAGCACGACGTTGCGGCCGCGGGGGCCGAGGGTGACCTTGACGGCGTCGGCAAGCGTGTCCACGCCGCGCTGGATGCCCTCGCGAGCCTCCTGGTCAAATGCAATCAGTTTTGGCATAGGGTTAATCGCCTACTTTTACTTCTCAATAACAGCGAGCAGGTCACGAGCGGACAGCAGGAGGTACTCCTGGCCGTCGTACTTCAGCTCGGTGCCGCCGTACTTGGAGAAGATGACGGTGTCACCCTCGTTAACGCCAACCGGGACAACCTCGCCCTTGTCGTTGGTGCGGCCCGGGCCAACGGCTACAACGGTAGCCTCCTGCGGCTTCTCCTTCGCGGAGTCCGGGATAACCAGACCGGACGCAGTGGTGGTCTCAGCTTCAACGATCTGGACGAGGACCTTGTCCTCCAGCGGCTTGATGTTTGCCATGATGATTCCTCCGAATTGTTCCTAGTGCACGTCCACATGGACGTGCGCGTGCCGGTTGTGGGTGTCCAGCACAGCCGTCGTCGCGGGTGAACAACTGTGGGTCAAAACAACCTGCCTAGCACTCTACCCTCGCGACTGCTAGCCCTCAACGTTGTGGGCCGCTAACCCGTTCGCCCTCCGCGAACGACGCCGCTCGTGCGTGTACAAAGCCGGCCAGCGCCAGCTTGACGACGCCCAGGGCGATAAACATTGCGCCGAATATTACGGCGAAGGACGGCCACCATAGCTCCTCCAGGATTGTCCGACCGAGTGCCTCTTGTGGGGTAAGGAGGCGGTGGAGTGGGAGGAGCGTCGCCAAGCACAGCGCACAGACCACGCCAGCCGCAGTCAAGGCGAGGCAAGCCGCCTCCCCTACTTGCACGCGCATCCAAGCCAAAGGGGCAGCACCTGCCAAGGTAAGGCCACGAATATCGGCTGCGATGCGGCCGTGCATCAGCAGCGAAGTAAGCACTGCGCCCACGATGCTAGGGGCAAAGACAGGCCCTAAAAGGGCGACGAAGACTTGCCAGGAGGACAAGGTGCCGCCGGCGCCTGCGTCGTTCCCAAAGCGCAGGCCCGAGCCGACGGCGACGATAAAGCCACCGACGAGCACCCACGGCACGATGTGCGGGGTGGAAAAGGACCGGCGCACGCGCACATTAGCCCCAGCGACGCCGGCCGCGCGGGTCCATTGATCCAGAACAGGCATAAGCCAGGGCAAGAAGAGCGCGACGAGGATGACCAAGCCCATCTCGGCCGAAAGGAGGTCGCCGGGATCATCGATGTGCAGGCATCCATAGACCGCGCCGCCGATGGCCGCGGATGCGAGCAGGAATTTCACCATGAGCCACGACGGGTGTGCGGTGGCGCGCCTGCGAAAGACTCGGCGCAGTGGAGGGAGCGCGCCAACTAGGGCCGCGGACATGCAGACGGCTACCGCAATGACAACAACCTGGCCGGTTATGGCAATATCTGGCATGGGGATGCCGTCACTGCGCAGGGCACGCACACACGGTGCGAGCAGTGGACGGGCCGGCAGCACACCGAGTAATCCGGCGGCAGCGCTGACCACCGCGACTTGGCCCAGAATGAAAAACAGGATCATCCATCCCGGCATGCCCACCATGCGCCAAGAACGATAGACCGGTTCACGCTCGGCGATAATAAGGCGCATCTGAGACAGCGTCACCAGCACCACCACGCACAGTGACATTGCCAGCACCGTGCCGCCCAGAGGCCCAGCGGGGTTTTCTTCGGCTCCGGAGGAAGCGACCAGCATGGCCAGCGCCAGGGTGCAGGAGCCAGAGGACACCACCAGGGTCAGCGCCACGGCCAGCCACGATAGCCAATTGGACTGTAAGTCCTTAAGCCACACCAGCATGGGCCACCTCCTCTAAGGAAATGATCCGGTCAGCCGCCTCAGCGGCGAAGTGCGAGTGAGTCACCATGACCACGCTGGCGCCATCGCGGGCGGCGGCGCGCAGGTGGGAAAGGACGGTGGATGCGGTGGCGTCGTCAAGCGCGCCCGTAGGCTCGTCCGCGAAGATATAGGGCGCTTGGGCCAGCAGTGCCCGGGCGACGGCCACGCGTTGCTGCTGCCCACCAGACAGCTGCGCGGGCAGGCGACTCTCCAATCCAGCGAGACCGAGCGAGTCGAAGACCTCTGCCACCCGGCCGCGTGTAGGGCGCCGTCCGGAAAAGCGTGCGGTCAAGGTGGCATTGCGTTGCGCGTTGAGGGATTCCAGGAGGTTATAGTCTTGGAATACAAATGCACGCTGCTTGCGCCCCGGCGCGTTGACTCGGCCGGACGTGGGCTTATCTAGCCCGGATAGCAGGTTCAGGAGCGTGGTTTTGCCGCTTCCGGACGGCCCCATGATGGCCACGAATTCGCCTGGGGCGATGGACACACTGACGCGATTGAGTACGGTGCGGCGGCCGTAGCGCTTACTAAGGTTTTCTGCTTTTAACATGCCTCTGATTCCACTCGGCCACGCAAAGCAATGACATGGGGCGGGCTACCCGGAAAATGGTGGAGCTAGCTCCACTGCCCTTCCACCGGCATGGCGGATAGGGTCGAAGACTATGCGAACCCTCAAAGCCTGTGCGTGGGGCCTCCTCCTCGGCGTGCTGTGTATCCCAACCTTGGTGATTTCGGTGTTGATGCTGCCGTGGATCCCGTTGGTGGGTCGCGCCGCGGAGTTTGTCGGCCGGTTGGGCGCAAAGTGGATGGGCGTGGAAATTCCACCCCGGCGCGCAGATCGATGGTTTGATTGGCAGCAGTTCTATCACCTCGTGTTGCAGTTATTGATTTCAGCTGCGTGTTTTACCGCGTGGACGGCCCTGGGTTTCACAGCGGGTGTGCTAGTGATAGCGCCATTCGTCCCTAAGGCTGAGTTCTCCGTTGGCGAGTGGTCCACCTCCAACCGTCCGCTGATTTTCTTCACCTGCTGGCTGGCCGCGGCAGTGCTGGTGGCTCTATTGGTAGGCCTCAACCGCCTCTTGGTCTTGGCGTCGACCACGCTAACGCGGCTGGCATTGAGTCCTTCGGCTGAGGAATTGGCAGCCTCGCGTGCCACACTCATTGATGCCTTCTCCGGCGAGCGCCGCCGCATCGAACGCGAACTGCACGATGGCCCGCAGCAGTACCTCACCGCACTCAAGCTCAACTTGGCCGCGGCAAAACTACAAGCCCCGTCCCAAGCACAGCAGGCCTTGACTGACGCAGAACATAATGCCTCTTTGGCCCTGGCTTCATTGCGGGCGACAGTGCGTGGCATTGCGCCGCAGGTGCTTTTCGATGACGGACTTATCCCCGCCCTCGACGAGTTACTCGCCCATTCCGGGCTTGAGACCACACTTCGCGTAGAGGGCGCTGAGAGCTCGATTGACGAGACCACAGCGCTGCTGGCCTACCATGCAGTCGCCGAGGCGCTCACAAATGCCTCTAAGCACGGCGCAGCCACCGAAGCCGCGGTAATGGTCGCTTTTAGGGATATGCTGCGCCTAGAAATCGTAGATAATGGCACGGGACCCACGGACAAAGAGCCGGACGGTGAGAGTGCAGCTGTGGGTTCGGGCACGGGCCTCGCCGGGCTGCGCGAGCGTGCTGCTGCACTCGGCGGCACGGTGACCTTTGATGCTGCTAGCGCCAATGCTACGGGTGAAGGCGGCGGCCAGCTGCTGGTCAAACTACCGCTGAAGGAGGCGAAATGAAGCTATTACTCGCAGAAGATTCCGCGCTCCTGCGCGCAGGGCTGGAGCAACTACTCAGTGCGTTAGGCCATAGCGTCACGGCAGTCACAGATGCCGAAGCACTGCGCGCCATCGCAGGGCAGGAAGACTTCGACCTCATTATCAGCGATGTGCGCATGCCACCCACGATGACCGATGACGGGCTTCAAGCCGTGCATGATCTGCGGGCAGCCAACCCCGCCCAACCCGTAGTGGTGCTCAGCCAATACGTAGCGGCAAGCTATCTCGACCACCTCCTGGAGCACGGCGGATTCGGGTACCTACTCAAGGAGCGCGTTTCTGATGTTGAAGAATTCATGCGCACGCTTAACGATGTCGCCCGCGGCGGCACCGTGGTGGACCCAGAGGTGGTCACGGCGCTGCTTTCCGCAAGGCACACTGGTTTAGCCCGGCTCACCGCTCGCGAGCGGGAGGTACTGGGGCTTATGGCCCAAGGATTGAGTAATAAAGACATTGAGGACACACTCGTCCTTACCTCCGGAGCAGTAAGCAAGCACGTCTCCAATGTATTTATAAAGCTCGGGTTTCGACCCGAGGACTCCAACCGACGGGTGAAGGCCGTATTGACATGGCTGCGGCACACCGAGCGCTAGAAAAGCGCTCAGGCCCTACAAACAAAGGCTGGAATTAGACCTGCCGGTGGGAGTTCAGCACAGCCGCGCGCCACAGCTGGTACTCCTCCGGGTTGTCCTCGCGGTAATTCTTCACCGCGCGGATACCGTGCTCAACGGCCTCGACGACCTCGTCGATGTTCTTATCGTCACCGTCTGCAGCAACGAAGATGACCGGACCGCAGATGGAACGGATTGGGTCCTGCAAGAAGGCGGAATTGCCGGTCGCGGCAGCATTGCGCGCCAGGGAGGCCACCGGGTTCGGGTCGGCGCCTTCAGCCTTGGCGTTCGGGTTAAACAGCGCCGCGTAGGTCTGGCCATCATCCTGGAAGGCCACGGAGACGCGATCCTCGGTGGTGCCGCCGAGGAATTGATTTGCGTGCTCGAGCTCAAACTCGATGGTGCGGCGGGACAGATCGGGGTTAACGAGGAATCCAGTGGTCATAGCGGTGTGAGCTCCTTATGTGCGAGCGAGGCAATTATCGGTCATCACACTACCTGCACCCTGGGGGTTGCGCATCCGCTAGCGCGCGGCAGCTACGAGCGGCACTTCCACCTCAAGCTGCGTATCGGTTCCGCATGCCAGGCCGGAGGGTTCTGCGCCTTCGTGAATGAGTTGGGCGGCCACCGCCGCAATCATCACGCCGTTGTCGGTGCATAGCTTGAAGCGCGGCACACGCAACTCAATGCCCGCAGACTCGCAGCGCTTTGCCGCCAGTGCGCGCAGCCGCGAATTCGCCGCCACTCCGCCGCCGAGCAGCAGCACCTTGGCGCCTGTGTCCTGGCAGGCGCACACGGCCTTGGCGGTCAGCACATCCGCCACCGCTTCTTGGAAGGAGGCACACAGATCCTCTACCTGGACCGTCGCGCCCTCGCGCTCGGCCTTTTCCACGTGGCGTGCCACCGCGGTCTTGAGCCCCGAGAAAGAGAAGTTGTGGCGGTTGGGCCCGCGCAGATCCTCGGCCTTGGACAAACCTCGCGGCAGGTCAATGGTGGGCTTTCCCTGGGCGGCCAGCTTATCGATGACCGGCCCTCCCGGATACCCCAAGCCCAGGAGGCGGGAGACTTTGTCGTAGGCTTCGCCGGCGGCGTCGTCAAGCGTGGTGCCCAGCTCCTTCATGGGTTTGCCCACGGCTTCCACCTCAAGCAGCTGCGTGTGTCCACCGGAGACGAGCAAGGCCACCGAGTGCGGCAGCTCCTCGCCCTCCAGGTTGGCCACCGCGACGTGCCCGCCGAGGTGGTTGACGCCGTAGAAGGGAACGCCCCACGCGGAAGCAAAGGCCTTGGCTGCCGACGCCCCGACGAGGAGCGCGCCAGCCAGTCCGGGCCCCACGGTGGCGGCCACCGCATCTGGCTTCTCGACGCCCGCCTCCTCCAACGCCGCCTTCATCACCTGCGGCATGGCTTCGAGGTGGGCGCGGGAGGCGATCTCCGGAACTACGCCGCCGAAGCGGGCGTGCTGCTCCATGGAGGAGGCGACGACATCGGCGCGGATCTCCATGTGGCCGTTGTCAGACAGCTCGATGATGCCCACGCCGGTTTCGTCGCAGGAGGACTCGATGCCGAGGATTAACATCTTTCACTCTTTCGTGGTCGGTACATGGTGTGGGCGTCCGCACCGGAGGGCTGGTAGTAGTTGCGGCGCAGGCCGTTGATGACAAAATCATAGGCCTCGTAGAGGCGAATGGCCGGATCGTTGCCTACGCGCACTTCGAGGAAGATGGGCGCGTCGTGGGAATCTGCAAGTTCGACGATGGCGTCCATCATCAGCCGCGCGATGCCGCGCCGTTGGGCGGCGGGGTCGACGCCGATGGTGTGGATTTCGTACTCCGGCCAGGCGGCGGGTCCCATCCGTCCGACACCGGCGTAGCCGAGAACTTCCGCGCGGTTGTCGTTGTGGCCCTCGCGGTTGTCCTTGTGGCCCACGCGGTTGTCCTTGTGGTCTTCGCGGTTGACATTCATGTCAACCGCCCAGTAGGTGGTGTGGCCCGCCGCGATTTCCTGCTCGAAGGCATGCGCCGGCCATGGGCTTTCGCCAGGGAAGAGGACCTTCTCGAGCTCAGCACAGCGCGGCGCGTCCGCGGGGGTCAGTGGGCGCAGCCTCATGATTCGGGAGTGTCCTCGATGCCGCCGACGAGCGCGGCCGAGCGCGGCTTGCTCTGTGGTTCCACGGCATCTGGCCGGCGCAGGTAGAGCGGGACGAGCGGCGCGGGTTCAGCGGACAGGTCAGCGCAGGCCACCAAACCAGCGGCACGCGGTGTGGCCCACTCGCGGGGAAGGTCAGCGATACCCTCCGGCAAACGTGGGGCAATAGACTCGGGGAACACTAGGCGCGCGGTTTCCGGACCCGAAAATCCGGCGGCGCTCAGATCAAGGGTTTCCGGCTTCGACACGTTTGGCCCGCTGCGGCGCGCCCCTTCGTCATAGGTGGCCCAGTAGACCTCTTTGCGGCGGGCATCGATGGCCACCAGCCACTCCCCCGCGCGCCCATGCGCGATGGCATCCAAGGTGCACACTCCGTGCACCGGCAGGTGAAGGGCCACTCCCAGGGCGGAAGCGGTAGCCATGCCTACGCGCAGCCCGGTAAACGGCCCGGGCCCCGTGCCCACGACGATGTCGGAGAGATCTGGGTAGGTCAGGGAGGCGTCGGCAAGCAGCTTTTCGATGGTAGGGATGAGCTGCTCGTTGTGGGCGCGCGTACCGCTGATAACGCGGTCGATGCTCTCCCCGGTGTCGGTGTCAACGATGCCCGTGACCAGATCCGTGGTGGCGGTATCGAGTGCGAGGACCTTCATTAGCCCACGAACTGCCAGGCAGGAGCGTCCTCATTGTCAGCACCCTGCTGCAACATCTGGTCATCACCGCGCAGGAACTGCAGCGGCTCGCCAGGCTGAATGCCGCGCAGCGGCGGAGCGTCCTGGCCCTGAGCCTTGGCCATCTCTACCTGCTCGAGGACGCCGGAGCAGAGATCCACCTGGGAGCGGTTCAGCTTCTCCACCTGGTACTCCTGATTGACGCTGACGGTGACAAAGTAGTTCTCATCCTCCGCCACCTTGCCGTCGACGAAATCGATACCGGCGACATCCACGCCGCCTTCCCCAAGCTGCTGCTCCGTAGCACCCGGGCAGACGACGAGACCGGCAATCCAATCCTGGCCGTAGACGTCGGGGACCAAGAGCGCGGAGAAGCTCAGGTTCTTCGGGTACGTGTCCAAGGCTTCACCCAACGTCGAGGAAGGCTCCTCCGGCGAACGGGTCATGGACAGCGCGATGAGCAAGCCAAGGACGATGGCAAAGCCGCCGATGACGACGGTCGTGATGAATTGGCCGATTTTATTCATGGGGATGTGCTCCTAATAATAGGGAGTTCAGTACGGGGATATCCTACGCGACCGCCCTGCCGCGGCCCTGACCGGCCCTTCGGGCGCCGAAAAGAGATCAAACGATCAGCAGGGCCAGGACCTGGCACATGAGAATCTTGCCGATCATCGTCGTGGGATACACGGTGGCATAGCCGCGTTCTGCCAGCTGGGTGCCGGTCTGGGGGTTGAGGTAGGCCATGATCGCCGGATTCGTGGTCATGCCGGCGGCGATGCCCATCGACTCATCAAACTTCAGGCCCAGCACCAGCATGGATACCGCGACGATGCCGATGGCGGAGACCAGCGACAGCACAATGCCCACGCCTATGTACTTCAGGGAGGTCGGATCCGACAAGGCATCACGGAACTGGCCGCCTGCCGACGTACCCACGCCCGCCAGGAACAAGGTCAAGCCCAGCGTGGAGATAGTCTGCTTGGCGTGGAAAGGCAGCTGCCAGTTAATCGGGCCCGAGCGGCCCAGCGCGCCCAGGATGAGGCCGACGACGATGGGGCCGCCACCGAAGCCAAAGGACAGCGTCGTGCCACCCGGCAGCGGAATCGGGATAGCGCCGAAGAGCAGACCAATAAAGAGGCCGAGGGCAAAGGGGAAGAGATCGACGTTGCCGAGTTTGGCTTCGGAGTCGCCGAGGAAACGGCGGACGTCGTCAAGCCTGCCCGGCGCGGTGATAACGCGCACGCGGTCCGAGTAGTGCAGGACGGTTTCCTCGTTCGGCACGACGTCGGAGTCGCCGCGGCGCACGCGCGCGATGAGGAAGCCTTCCTTGACAGTGTCCAAGTCCTTGAGCTGATAGCCGGCAACACGTGGGCTGGACACGGTCAGGCGGCGGTAGACCAGGCCATCTTCCTCGTGAAGGTTGAGGTGGATCTCCTCACCCAGCTGGGAAATCGCGCTATCGAGCGCTGGTGCCGTGCCGTTGAGCAAGAGCTCCATGCCGGCGCGCAGCGGCAGCTCCGGGTAGGCCAGGTTGTGGTTGTGGGGATTGTTGACGTGGCGGGTAGCGATGACGCGCTCGCCGGTTACTTCCTGCAGCTCCCCCACCGTGGCATCGAAGTCGCGGTTCAGGCGCACCGCCCGCCACTCCAGTGGCTCGGCAATCATGCCCTCGGCGCGGGCATCCTCAACGTGGTTCACACGCAGCATCTTCGCACCGATCGCGGCCACCAGAATGGTGCCGATAATGCAGCCGGGGTAGGCCAGCGAATAGCCCACCACCGGGGTGCTATCGCCGCCTAGGGCCTCGACGACCGCGGCCATACCGGGCGTCGAGCTCAGCGAACCTGCAAGGGTGCCCACGCTGATCGCAGGGTCCAGATCAAAGAGGCGCATCGCTAGGGTTGTCAGCCCCGCCAGAATGAAGAAGAAGACGATGACCACCATGGACATCTTCCATCCACGCCGACGGAAATCTTCGAAGAAGCTGCGGCCGAAGTTCAGGCCGATGACGTAAACGAAGATGGCCAGACCGAACTGATAAACAAAGGCGGGGACCACGATGTCCGGGTTCGCCGCGGACAGGCCCAAAGCCACGAACATCGCCGCGGCGGCGCCGAGCGAAATGCCGAAGACATTGATCTTGCCCACGGCCAGTCCCACCGCCATGATCAGAAAGAGCGTCAGCAGGGGCTGTTCAGCAAGAAAAGCCAGCACGTTAATTCACCCATTTCCATGTAAAGACGCGGACGTCATCCTCCGAGTCGCGGTTAATTGTGATGGCGAGATACGCATCAGACAGGCGCTCCATGAAGCCCCCACCCCACTCGGCGACGACGACGGCGTCCTCAATTTCGGTGTCTAAGTCTAGACTGTCCAGCTCCCCCAACGGATCATCCGAATGATCGAGCAGGCGGTAGGCATCCACGTGCACCAACGTCGGCCCGCCCACGCGGGAAGGGTGCTCGCGCGCGATGACGAAGGTCGGCGAGGTCACCCGCCCCTTCACCTGCATTCCGCGGGCAATGCCCTGCGTAAAGGTGGTTTTCCCGGCGCCCAAGGGGCCATCGAGGATCACCAAGTCCCCTGCTTCCAGCGCCGCGCCTAACTCTTCACCAAAGGCCTGGGCATCCTCCGGGGTGGCAGCCACGCGGCGCCCTTCGTGCGGAAAATCACTGCGCATCGTTAGCTCCTTCACAATAGGTGCGCGTGGTGCGTCCGGTGGGGCGGCACACCACTTCATAGTTGATCGTGCCAGCGGCCGCGGCTAATTCTGTAGCGCTCATACCGCCGCGCCCAAAGATAACGGCAGTGTCTCCGGCGCGCACGCCGTGAGGGTTCGCGCCGAGGTCGACGACGATCTGGTCCATGCAGACCCGCCCCACCTGCTGGTAGAGCTCACCACCAATGCCTACCTGCAGCGCTCCCTGGAAGGCGCGCGGCAGGCCATCGGCATACCCCACGCTGACGGTGGCGAGCTCGCGGTCACTATCCGCGGTCCAGGTCAGGCCGTAACATGTGGACTCCCCCGCCGAAATCGGCTTCACGGCAACGACGGAAGCCTCCCACGTCATGGCTGGTTCCAGCCCATGGTCGAGCCCGTCCACCGGTTCGAGCCCATACAGGGCCACACCGGCGCGCACTTGTTCAAAACGTGCTGAGGGGCGAGTCAATGCCGCCGGCGAATTGGCAAGGTGGTTCAGCGGACACTCCAGGCCCACGTCGCGGGCAAGCGCTAGGGCCTGGCGGAACTCCGCCTCCTGATGATCATTGTGTGGGTGCTCCGGTTCGTCCGCACAAGCAAAGTGGGACATGAGGCCGAGGACGGTGATGTGGGGGGCGTCGGCAAGCAGGCGGAAGGTCTCCTCCCACGCATGCTTGTCGACGCCCGAGCGGTGCATCCCCGTCTCCACCATCACGAAGACTTCGGTGGGAGTCTCGGCGGCAATGAGTGCTTGGGCGTGCGCCAGCGAAGGGATGCCGATCTGGATACCAGCGGCGAGGGCCGGGGCGATGTCCTCTGTTGGCTCCCACAGCCAAGCAGCGATGGGGAGGGTGTCGATCACCTTCCGCAAAGCTACTGCCTCAGCTAAGGTGGCCACCCCGAAGGCGTCTGCCCCCGCCTTCGCCATGACCGGTGCGCAGCGCTCGATGCCGTGGCCATAGGCATCCGCCTTGACCACGCACATGAGGCGGGCCGGGGCCACCGCCTCCTTCACGCGAGCAACATTGTGGGCAATAGCGTTGAGGTCAACGGTGGTTTTTAACATACCCACCATTGTGCCACTTGAGGGCTCAGCGCTATTCGACGGTCACGGACTTCGCCAGGTTGCGCGGCTGGTCCACGTCATAGCCCTTGGCGGTGGCTACACCGCAGGCGAAAATCTGCAGCGGAACGGTAGCCAGCAGCGGCTGCATCAGCGTCGGCGCCTGCGGGATGCGGATGGTGTGGTTGGCGTAGGCCTCGACGGCCGCGTCGCCTTCTTCCGCGATGACGATGGTGATAGCACCGCGGGCGCGGATCTCCTGGATGTTGGAGACGACCTTAGCGTGCAGGGAATCGCGGCCGCGCGGGGAAGGCACGATGACGAAGACCGGCTGGCCCTCCTCGATGAGCGCGATCGGGCCATGCTTGAGCTCGCCGGCAGCGAAACCTTCGGCATGCAGGTAGGCGATCTCCTTGAGCTTGAGCGCGCCCTCCAGCGCGACTGGGAAGCCGACGTGGCGGCCGAGGAAGAGCACCGACTTAGCGTTCTCCATAGCGTTGGCCAGATCGTAGACCTGCTTCTCGTTGTCGATGACTGCCTGGACCTTATCCGGCATCGCACGCAGGTCATTCAAGACGGAGTTGACCTCATCGGAGAACATGTTGCCGCGCAGGCGCGCCAGGTAGAGGCCCAGCAGGTAGGTCGCGGTGATCTGTGCCAGGAAGGCCTTGGTGGAGGCCACGGCGATCTCCGGGCCGGCATGGGTATACAAAGCGGCGTCGGACTCGCGCGGGATGGAGGAACCCTGGGTGTTGCAAATAGCAATCACCTTGGCGCCCTGCTGGCGGGCGTGGCGCACGGCCATGAGAGTATCCATGGTCTCGCCCGACTGGGACAGGGCCACGACCAGGGTCTTCTCGTTGACGATCGGATCGCGGTAGCGGAATTCGTGAGCCAGCTCCACCTCACACGGGATGCGGCACCAGTGCTCGATGGCGTAGCGCGCGACGTGTCCGGCATAAGCGGCGGTGCCGCAGGCGATGACGATGATCTTGTCGATGGACTTGAGCACCGACTCCTCGATGCGGATCTCATCGAGGACCAGGTTGCCAGTCTCGTCGAGGCGGCCCAGCAACGTATCGCGCACGGCCGCTGGCTGGTCGTGGATTTCCTTCTCCATGAAGGAGTTAAAGCCGCCCTTTTCAGCAGCAGCGGCGTCCCATTTGATCTCGAAAGGCTTGCCCTGGGCCGGGTTGCCGTCGTAGTCGGTGATCTCGATGTCATCCGCGGTGATGGTCACGACCTGGTCGTTGTCCATCTCCACGGCGGACTTGGTGTAGTCGATGAAGCCGGAGACATCCGAGCCGAGGAAGTTCTCGCCCTCGCCCAAACCGATGACCAGCGGCGAATCGCGGCGCGCAGCCACGATTCGGTCTGCCTGCTCGGCATGAATAGCCAAGAGGGTGAACGCACCTTCCAGGCGCTTGCCGGTCAACTGCATGGCCTTGGTGAGGTCGCCGTGGGCCTCGTTGTGGAAGACATCCGCCAGCAGGGTGGCGGCAACCTCAGTATCGGTCTCGGACACAAAGTTATGGCCCTTGCCCTCCAGCTCGCTCTTGAGCTCGGCGAAGTTCTCGATGATGCCGTTGTGCACGACGGCGAGCTTGCCGCCGTCCACCACGTGCGGGTGGGCGTTCAGATCGGTTGGACCACCGTGGGTTGCCCAGCGGGTGTGCCCGATGCCCAGGACGGAATCCTTGAGTGGGCGCGCAGCGATTTCAGCTTCCAGCGCAGCGACCTTTCCAGCCTTTTTGCGCCAGGAGATCTCCCCATCGGCGTACATTGCGACGCCTGCTGAGTCATAGCCGCGATACTCCAGTCGGCGCAGGCCCTCCAGCACAACGTCGAGGGCAAAGTACTCACGACCATCGGTGTTATGGCCAATGTATCCAACGATTCCACACATGGAACGGAATTTTACAGCATGATTTATCGTGCCGAACCGCAAGGAGCGTGCTTAAAACCTTCCCCCACCTATCTGGTACATGTCCACCTCTTTGTCTACGCTTTCCTCTATTCTGTAAAGCGTGTCTGCGAATTTGAAGAAGCATCTCGGTACGTTGTCCAAGCGCGGCCCGCACCGCGTCCTCGTTGGGGACCTGTCTTATGCAGGGCTGGAAGGCAAGGTCTACACCCCTGCTGAAGGCAAAGGCCTGCCCGCCGTGGCGTTTGCTCACGACTGGACAAAGAACATCAAGGACTACCACGCCACCCTGCGCCACCTGGCCAGCTGGGGCATCGTGGTGGTTGCTCCCGATACGGAGACTGGTGTCTTTGCCAAGCACCGTAACCTGGCTGCTGACCTCGAATCGGCCCTGCAGATTGCCGCCGGCGTTAGGCTAGGCGCTGGCAAGATTTCGGTG
Organism: uncultured Corynebacterium sp.; assembly: GCF_902489365.1. GTDB lineage: Bacteria > Actinomycetota > Actinomycetes > Mycobacteriales > Mycobacteriaceae > Corynebacterium. The sequence continues at coordinate 14,327 of NZ_CABTZR010000004.1, forward strand.
TCAGCCTCCAAGCTGGGTGTCTTCGGCCATGGCATGGGCGGCGGCGTAGCCACCTTGGCTGCCGTGGATAACCCGAAGGTCCGCGCCGTCGCAGCCCTCTACCCTGCTGATACCTCACCATCCGCCGTTCAAGCTGCCCGCACTGTTAAGGCGCGCGGCCTCGTTATCGGCGCGGGCCAGGATGACATCTTCCGTGCCGGCAACCCCGCGAAGCTGGCCAACGCGTGGGGCGGACCGGTGGCCTACCGGGAGATTGCCAAGGGCACGCAGTCCGGTTTCAGTGAGGATAAGTTCTTCAAGTTGGCACTCGGTTCCGGCTTCTTCCAGGGCTCCGCAGTCGAGACCGCCCGCGGCCTTGTGACCGGCTTCTTCCTTTCCACCCTGGCTGGCGAATCCAAGTATGACGGCTTTGCGGCTGCCGACGCCTCCGCGAAGGGCGTTGAGAGCTTCACCGGCGAGGACTTGGCCCAACGCGCCGGATTTGAGCACAGCAAATAAAGCTCCAACGAAATAACGCTTCACGGCGCGGCTTTTCCTAACTACAGCAGGACGATCAGTTGTCGTCCTGCTGTAGTTGTTTTAGCTTAGGGACTTCAAGAAAATACCAGGCAATAAGTGCAATGCCCGGCAGAAGCAACTGAGCGGCCGTCCACAGCTTTATGTGGGACATTTCTCTGTCGAATTTAATCTCAATGCCAAGCACAACAAAAGCCACCAAGAGATACAGCATGGGAAGAACGCCCCACAGGACGTCATAAAGCCAAGGCACTGTTGTCATGCGGCATTCTCCTCACCCTGGTTGATACGTGCAGTAGGCAGTCACCTCACGGTATCACCTGTGATTGCGAGGAACCAGACTTGTTTCTCGCTGCTGCTTCAGCTGCGCCTGAGCACCGACTGCACCTGACCGCGCGGACGGCCCCGGCCCTGCCCCTGCGCTTGACTATGCGGCACGCCCCTGGGCTCTGGGTTTCGCCCCGGCGTATGTGTGTGCGGCGCATGTGCGTGCGCTTGAGCTTGGGCCGCGCGCTGAGCGGACTTCTCAAGCTCGTCCTGTGCCTTGGCCATCGCTTTCTCAAACTCCAGCAGCCGTGCGGCTGTGCGCTCACGGAATCCGCGTGCGAACTCATCGAAATCATTGTGCGGCATTACCACTGCCCTGCCTTTCGCGCCTGTACGGATGGGGAATCTGAGCTTTCATCCGGTGTCGTTTCCGGTGTCATTTCTGGTGCGGCTCCCACCCCAGGGCCCGGCCCAGGGGCTGGCTCAGGGGCCGGTTCCGGGGCTGGCACCGGTGCCGGCGCTTCCGCTGCCTGCATGTGCGCCAGCTTCTCCGGTGGGGCTTCTGGCTCCGGAACGTTAGCGAGCTCTGGCGGTGGTGGCGTGACTCCGTTGTCCGGGGCTGGTTCTGGCGCCGCCGGTGGTCCCGGCTCCGGTTCCGGCTGCGGCTCGGGCTCTGGTTCGGGCTCAGGCACAGGTTCCGACTCTGGCTCAGGCAGATTCTCAATGAAATCCGCCGCGGCTTCAGCCAGCAGACCAAGCCCCAGAATGGCAACTCCCACGCCTAGGATTCCCAGACTTCCACAGCAGGATTCCTCCGGCTTGCACTCACAGGCTTCCGCGTTAGGACTCTCGCCGCTGTCTTCCTCACAGTCTTCAGCTTCTACAGGCTCGTCAGGCTCCTCGGCCTCTTCGACTTCCTGTACCGCCTCCTCCGGGCAGTCAGTCACCTCCGTTTGCACGGGTGCGGTGGGCACGTCAACCTCGCTGGGTGCCTCAATCCCGGCGTCGGCCGGCGTGGTGGTTCCTACGTCGCGCGGCTGCTCAGTGCAGGTACAAGACTGCTGCTCCTCCTTCTCCGCGTGGCACCCGCACGGCTTGTGCTCTTCTTCTGTTGCGGTGGAATCGGGTGTGGGCTGCGCTTGCGCTGCGGGCTCAGTCGGCACGGTATGCGGCGTGTTCGGTTTCGTTGGCTGAGGCTTATCTTCAGCCGGCGGGCATTCTTCTTCCGTCACCGCCGCGGGCTGGGTTGGCTCAGATTTTTCTGGCGGTGCCACCGGTTTGTCTGGTTCCGGCTCGACTGGTTGCTGCGGTGCAGCGGGCTGCGCTGTCGGCGCCGGTGCCGTTGGCTGGGCTTGCGCCGGTGCCGTTGGTTCAGCGGGGCTCGCAGGTTTCGTCGGTTCACAGGGCTCAGGATCCGGTTGTGGGCACTCCTGCGGCTTCTCTTCGCCACCGCATTCAGGCTCAGGCGGGGTTTCCGGCAGCTCCCGCTCGCATACCTCGGTGCAACGCTTTTCAAACTCGCCGTAGCAATTCTCAATGGCAGTGTCGCGGTCCCGGCAGGTTTGCGAAATGGTGTCGTTCGTCTGGTCGATCAGGTCACCGCCAATGCGCGAAACAACCGGGACGATGGCCTTGCCCAACGGGTGCCGCTGCAAGAGCATGGTCAAGATATTTAGCAGCGGAATTACAGCAGAGATCAACTCCGCTACGGCAGATTCGGAAACACTAACCACGTCTTCGATGGCCTCGGAGCACTGCTGCGCGGACTCCACCAAGTCATCGGCTTCGTCCCTCTCCTTCTCAAAGTCATCCTGCACGCCGCGCAGGTGATCCATGATTGCTCCCCCAGCCAGCGACAGCACCGTGCCAAGGAGGAAATCCCGCAGACCATTGCCGCCGCGCCGCGGACGTCGCGCGCCCATCGCCGACGCGGTATGCGTCACTAGCTCTCCTGGGTTGATCCCGTCGACGGAACCGACCATGTCCCCTAACAAATCAATCGGTGTGCTGGGACCGGAGTAGCCGCCAAGGCTCGCAGCCTGAAATTGGGAGACTACCTGTGAATAATCACCCAAGAGCGACTTGATCATCGTGGACATCAGTTCACCCCCGTTTCCTGGTTGCCGAATTGGCCAGCGAGGCCACGGTCGACGTCGCCAAAAGCCCGCACCTGCTCACGCGCAGCGCCTGCGGTGGCCGATATGTTCTCCAAGCGCCACGCACCGCGCTCGTGTAGCCGACTCAGCAATGCCTGAATCTGCGCCCCATGCCCGCTAAAATCCCGTCCCGCAGAAGACGGGGCAAAGCTCGGCCTGTCCCCGCGGTGCGCGTCACTTTGGGCGCGGGCTTGGTCCATGACGTCGTCGAGAAGCCGCGTGGCTTCCTCCTCATCAAAAAATACGTCGGGCATGTGCGCCCTCCTTCTCGTCCACAACAAACAGTGATTCCTGCTCTTATTGGACTGAGAAACGTCCCCTTCGGTTCCCCACCACTAACAAAAATACGAAACCCCAGGCCAAAAGCCCAGGGTTGCGACTATGCGGGTAAAACTAAACTGCAGCAACGACGGCAGCGAGCTTGCCCGCTACCTTGCGTGCCTGCTCCTTTTCAGCTGCTTCCACCATGACGCGGAAGAGCTCCTCCGTGCCGGAGGGGCGCAGCAGGACGCGGCCCGTATCACCAAGCTCTGCCTCGGCGGCGGCAATAGCTTCCTTGACTTCGGGTGCGTTGAGGATGACCGCCTTATCGGACACCGGCACGTTGATGAGCACCTGCGGCAATACCGTCATCACGGAGGCCAGTTCCTTGAGAGTCTTGCCGGACTTAGCCATGCGCGCCATGATGGACAAGCCTGTCAGCGTGCCATCGCCAGTGGTGCAATCATCCGGCAGCACCACGTGACCGGACTGCTCGCCGCCCAAGGAGAAATCACCGCGGTTGAGCTCCTCCAGCACGTAGCGGTCACCCACGGCGGTTTCCTTGACCTCGATGCCCTGCTCCTCCATCGCCAGCTTCAGGCCTAGGTTCGACATCACGGTGGCCACCAGGGTGTTGAAGCGGAGGTCGTTCTCTTCCTTCATGCCCACCGCGAGGATCGCCATGATCTGGTCACCGTCAACGACGTTGCCCTCGGCATCGACGGCTAGGCAACGGTCGGCGTCACCGTCGTGGGCCAGGCCCAGATCGGCGCCGTACTCGACGACGGCCTCCTGAGTCTTATCAATGTGTGTCGAACCGCAGTCCTCGTTGATGTTGAAGGCATTGGGCTTGTTGTGGATAGCAATGACCTCAGCGCCCGCTGCCTCATAGGCCTGCGGGGCGACCTTGGAAGCAGCACCGTTTGCGGTGTCGACAACAACCTTGATGCCGCTCAGATCCGTGGTGACGACCTCCGCCAGGTGCTTGAGGTAGCGCTCCCGGCCGTCGGGGGCCTCCGAAATAATGCGGCCAATCTTGGTCGCAGTCGGGCCGTCTTCGGCAAGGGTGTCCATGGCGGCCTGAATGCGGTCTTCCACCTCATCCGGCAGCTTCTTGCCGCCCGCGGAGAAGAACTTGATGCCATTGTCCGGCATCGGATTATGGGAGGCAGAAATCATCACGCCGAGATCTGCCCCAAAATCATCGGTGAGGAACGCGATGGCCGGGGTCGGCAGCACGCCGACGCGCACGACGTCGACGCCGCGCGAGGCCAAGCCCGAGGCAATCGCCGCATCCAGCATCTCACCGGATACGCGCGGGTCACGCCCGATAATCGCCAGCGGACGGCGCTCATAGGACTCACGGTCCGAGGTCAGCACCTCAGCTGCTGCTTGCCCTAGGCGCAAAGCCAGAATGGGAGTGAGCTTCTTGTTCGCGAGGCCGCGAACTCCATCGGTTCCAAAAAGTCGAGTCATAGTTATTCATTATGCCCGCTCCCCCTTATCTGGCGCAGGTCGGCTCATTCTTATTGAGTAGGCTTCTTCCCGCCTACTGCGCTGCGCACCGGGCCGGTGGGGAGTTTCCCCAGTTGGCGCGCGCGCTGGGCCGACCTCTGCTTGAATAATTACCATGTCCGATGTGAACGGTTTGGCTCGCGTGAGGGAGTCGAAAGGAGTGAAACTCCTTAAGGTCCTCACCGATGGTGTGCTCACCAAATTCAACATGGCGCTACTCGCTGTCGCAGCGCTATTTCTGTTGCTCGGAAATACCGAGCCCGCGGAAACGGAGGAACCTGCAGTCATCGCTCCGGGCGAAACGGTGGAGTTGCAACAGGCTCAGGTGGTCGTCGCTAAGCCCCGCGTCGAGGCCGGCCAAGTCCACGTCACCGCCACGTTCCTCAACACCCAAGACATCGCCTTCACGGACTACCAACAGATGTTTAGCCTTACCCGCAATGGTGAGCCTATCCCCTTTGAGCAGTTCTCCATCGCGCCGTCACTGGAGAACGGGGCGGTGGCCAGACCCAACCCTGGGGTTCCCTTCGCTGTCGACATCACCGTCGACGATGCCCCCGGAACAGCGCTCGTTCTCAACAATCTCACGGTGCGCAAATCCAGCCTGGACATGTCCTACCGCTGGTTTGATCCCACCCCCGTAGCAGAGATGGAGTTGGCATGACCCACCGCAAATCTTCCTCCCTGCCCCTGCTCAACCGCAAGAAGGTCCCCATGATCGCCGTGGCCGCAGCGATCACCTCCCTGGGCATCTTCATTAGTGACCAGATGCCCGATCCACGCGAGGTGGAATTCTCCCACTTTGAGTACACCGACGAAATCCCCGGGCACACCCGCATTAGCCAGGTAGACGTCCACACTCGCCCGCTGGCGTCCGGCGACTACGCGGAATTCACCGGTACTCTGCCCGAGAACGAGGAGCTCAGTGAGCTGTATGAAGTAGCCGTCGATTTCACGCTGGAGCGTACTCACGCCTACCCCCTGAGCCTGAAACTGGAAGACTCCGAGGGCCGTGTTTTCCGCACAGCCACGCCACAATGCGACGCCGAGGTCGTCTCCCTCCCCATGACCTGTACCAGTCTCTTTGTACTCCCAGAGGATTCGCTGGGCCCTGCCACGCTGGCGCTGGAAGTGGAGAACCTCCTCGGCGACTTCCACCAACAGCCGGTCCCCATGGGCAAGGAACTTCACACAGCCGTGGAGGTTAAAGCATGACGTCCCAAGACACAACAACTAAGAAGGTCTCGAAGGCGTGGTGGTGGGCAGCAACTCTTCCGGCGCTCGCGATCATGGTCGCAGCCTCCTCCTCCGTCATGGTGCACGGATACCGCCCGCTGTCGGTGCATTCGACCGTCGAGGCCACCAAGCAAGAGCCCGCCGAGTTCAGCTTTGATTACCAGCTAGACCGGGACACCGCCCGGCGCTCGGCGACGGTCACCCTGGCCGCCATCGACAAGGCAGACTCCTCCGAATTCAACTCCCTTTATGCCGACAAAAACCTCATGGATCCCCCTGCGCTCCCCGGGGACACCGCGCTCTACAAGGCCACCGTGGAGTGGCATGCGGATCCGGAAAGCCCACTGGAAGGCTGCGAGGTCGGGCTCCGTGACGGCCAAGGGACCGAGCAACCTGTCCGCCTCGTGCTGTCCCCGCAGGACGTGCCGACCGATATGCCCGCCGCCTTCCCCAACCTCTGTGAACCCGAAGGGGCTGCGGGGCCGATGGCCATCAATCCTTTCGAATTGGATGCCAATATCCTCCCCGAGCCCAGCGCGCGGCCGGCTGAATGGGAGATGACGTACTACTTCGTCACCAATGCCGATTTCGAGCCTTCCGAATTATTCGTCACCTGGGGCGCCCCTTACGAGGTGCGCCTGCGCACAGGCGTTTAGAAGCCTTCTGCGCGGACAACCGCCTCAACGTCCTCCGCGCCCGGATCGGTCTTGTTCCACGGCCACGACACCATTATCTTCTCTTCTGGGTAGTAGACGAAAATGTCGCCACCACCGAATCCATCCTTGCCCCATTCGTTGACGAGGACTTCCGGGGCGGAACCAGTCGCCTCGCGAACAGTGCGGGTCGACGTCTGGAAGGCATCATCGTGATAGTCGGGCAAGGCTCTGTACATCTCTTCGGCCTCCTCCCCGATGACAATGCTCCGCGGGCTATGGAATGTCATGAGCCCTTCCACGTCCTGTTCTTTGGTTAGCCACGGCTTGCAGGAATAGCCGTGGGCTCCTTCTAGCAGAGCATTCTCGGATTGCAGCGGTGCTTCGGTACACAGGGCGATCTTTTCAATGAAGGCCTCCGGCAAGACGTCCGCGGTCTCTGGGCGCAGGTTCACGATGTGGTCCTCCCGCAGGTCCGCACGCGCCAGCTCCTCGCCGGACCCACGCCTGTTGATCTGCTCAACCGTAATCCCGCCAACAACCAACACCACCGCGACGACCAGGGTGAGGATGTTGAGCGTGCGCGCGCTGATGTGGGTATCAGGATCGGTCGTGGCTTTCGCGCGGTCCACGTCGCCAGCTTGAGTGTGCTCAGCAGTCTGTGTCACCGATTCCACCTACTTCTCTCCCGCCGGGCTCGCTGGGACCCCAGATTCCGCGTCCGTCTCTTCGCCTTGGTTTTCGTCGGCGTTCTCATCTGCTTCCTCCGCCTCGGCGTACTCAGCGTTGAGGAAGCGGTCCAGCGCGGCTACCACCAGCGGGAGCGCAACGAGGAAGTACACGGCTCGGGCAACGACCAACACATAAGCCTCAAGCCCAATGGTGATGGTCCCCAGCGCCAGCGGTTTGATGATGGCACGCAGGGCATAAATGACGCCCAGCTCCGCTCCCGAGGCCAAGACGAAGACGAGGCAGAAGGTCAGCATGGGAACTGCACCGGCGACTGCCAGCGTCTTGAAATTGCGCCAAGCGTTGCGGAAGGGACCGACGAGTGGTTGCGCGGCGTTGTCCAGCATGTCTCGCGTCGTTCGGAAGGCGGCTTCCGAATAGCGGCGCCCATAATCGGCCCACATCTTCTGTTCGGCATGCGGGGAGAGCTTTCCTCGTTCGGCGGGACCTTCGATGGGGGCATCGGCTACCGTCTGCAGGGGCGGTACCGCGTCCTCCTCGCCTGACGTGTCCGGCTCAGAACTGTCCTTCTCTCTGGTCAGGCTCGTGTTATACACCACCGCGCCGAGGGTCAGCCATGCGAAGGGCACGACGATAAAGTTGCCGATTTGCGCCGCGTTATTCCACAGCCACCCAATCACCGCACCAATGACCCAGGTGTGGGCGACGATCCAATCCTTTGCCGTGACAATTGAGTCCCACACGGGGCCAATGCCTTGCCGGCTAAGAATCCACACACGGACCTTCTCAAAATTACTGGTGATGCTTAGCGACGCCGTGGCCATCCACAGCACCTCCAGGTACGCCGCCGCAGTGGCCACGCCGAAGGCGCGCTCCCCCAACTGCAGCGCACCAATAAGTTTGCGCAGCACCACGATCGAGATGATGAACCCGGCAAACAGCCATCCGGAGTTTATGAATGAGCGTCCGAAATCATAATCGAGAAAGCTGGTGGCCACCTCGATAGTCACGGAGTCGTAGACAAAGGTCCGCGCGTCATCGCGCAACAGGCCGTGGGAGGAATACACGGTGAGGAACGGGATGAGAAGGCCGCCGACGGTCAGCAGCGTGGTCTTATCCAGTTTGCTGAAGCGGGTCTCACCGCCAAAGAACTCCATGGACGGCTGCATGATCCAAAAGCACACGATGACGCCGGTCATCACAGAAAGAGGCGCAAAGGGGAAGATGAGCGTGGCGGCCAACGGCGAATACTCAGAAATGACCACCGCCAACCACAGCACCGCCGCGCGCACGGCCAGCGACAGGCAAATCACCGTGATCAGCTGCGGCAGGTACCGCCACAGCAACTTTGCTGCGTCCAAGGGGACCGATAGTGCGTCCCGCGCGCTCTCAAGAATGACTTTCACGCCGCTTAGTATAAGGAGAATCACACCAGTGCGCTGGCCGAACGGGGAAAGCCGCCACCTCCCACGAAAGGGAAGCAGCGGCTTTCGAAAAATGCAGTATGCGCGAAGATTAACGCTTGGAGTACTGCGGGGCACGACGTGCCTTGTGCAGACCAGCCTTCTTGCGCTCCACGGCACGAGCATCACGGGTGAGCAGGCCAGCCTTCTTCAGGGCCTGACGGTCAGCCGGGTTGTAGATGTTCAGTGCGCGGGCAATAGCCAGACGCAGGGCACCGGCCTGGCCGGTCGGGCCACCACCGTTGACGGTGACCTTGAGGTCAAACTGGCCCTCGCGCTCGAGGATGGTCAGCGGCTGCAGGATGTCCTGCTGGTGCAGCTTGTTCGGGAAGTACTCGTCAAAGGCACGGCCGTTGACAGAGATGTTGCCGGAACCAGCGACGAGGCGGACACGAGCGATGGCGCGCTTACGGCGGCCAACGGTCTGAATCGGGCCCTCGTGGATAGCCGGGGCAGCGGTCTCAACCTCAGCCTCGGTGTCGGTTGCCAGGGAATCACCGATGGTGTTGGTGAACTCCTCGGTAGCGGCGGTTGCTGCAGCGATGTCGGCAGCGTCGGCTACATTGTTGTCGATGTTCTGCTCGGTCATTACTGTGCCACCTGCTTCAACTCAAAGGTTTCCGGCTTCTGGCCGGCGTACGGGTGCTCCTCGCCCACGAAAACGTGCAGCTTCTTGATGGAGGCGTTGGAAAGCTTGTTGTGCGGCATCATGCCCTTCACAGCTTCCTCGATAACGCGAACCGGGTTGGCGTCCAGGGACTGACCAAGGGTCATGGACTTCAGGCCGCCCGGGTAGCCGGAGTGGCGGTAGCGCATCTCGCGCTCGCGCTTGTTGGAGGAAATGTGGATCTTGTCCGCATTCAGGATGATGATGTGGTCGCCGCAATCAACGTTCGGTGCGTACTGGGGCTTGTGCTTACCGCGCAGCATGTCAGCCACGGTGGAAGCAAGCTTGCCCAGAACCACGTCAGTAGCGTCGATGACGTACCACTTGCGGGTGATGTCACCGCTCTTCGGGTGGAAAGTAGACAAAATGACTCCTTGAAAGTCTGTCTCGGAACTGCCGGCCAACGCTATGTAAGCCCCTACGCGGTACATACAGCGGCCGGTGGAGACCTGCAGCACGCGCGCACCCACGTAGACGAGGGTGCGGACACATAGGTGTTTCACTCTAGTATGAGGCTGTTTGAAAACCCAAAACGCCGATATCGCCCCTCACCAACGCCTCCATCCCCAGATACTTCGGGGTGGGGGTAGAGACAGAAACGTTGATGAGAAGCGATACCGGCGCCTTTCACTAGGTGGGCGGAAAGTGCTGACTGTGAGGCGGTGCGTCCAGCCCTTCCATTCACTACACCCCTCTCTTCGCCCTTCACGCCTTCCTCCACGCCACCCACCGCTCATGGTTGTGAATGGTGATGGAAGACTGCGCCCACACTCCTAGCGAAAGACCCGCAGCTGGAACGGTTTAGCCCCAGCTAGCGGCGGCGCGGCGGTTGACGTCGCTCATATTGTCATTGCCTTGAGACACCGTGGTGGAGATGGTAGCTAGCACCGTGTTGAGCTCGGCGGCAGCTTTATCCCACTTGGCCTGCGCCGCGTTATATGCGGCAGCGCTCTCTCCCTCCCAGCTCGATACCATCGGCTGCAGGGTGGCCTTAAGGTCACCGAGGAGCCCGTTGATGCGGCCGGAGGTGGAGTTGATGTCGGCGGCGGCACCGGCGATGGCGCCGAACTGATACTTAATTCCAGACATTGCGTGTTCCTTATCTTCTGTGTGCTCGTGTGTGTTTCAGTGCGTGCGGCTGTAGGAGGCTGCGGCTCTGTTTACAGGGCCAGGCCCGCGCCGCCGACGTTGTCGAAGGACTGGGCATTATCCGCCTCGACCGAATCAAAGTTGCGGGCATTGTCCCTGATGTTGTCGCTGATGGCGGTCAGTGCCTCACGCAGTTGCTGTGCGGAGGAGTTGTAGCGCTGCATCAGGTTGTCAAAGGAAACCTGCGCGCGGCCTGCCCAGCTGGCGCGGACGGAGTCCACAACCCCCTGCAGACGGGTGAGCTCACCCTGTACCTCGTCATTGGTGGAGTCGACGCGGCCGGCGGTGGCCACCATTACGTCGGCTTCTGTGCGGAACGTTTGAGTCATTGTTCTCTCCCTTTCTTTGTTCCCTACCTGGGGCATGCCCCTTACTAAGGGCCTGATGTGTGTTTCTTCCCCCCGAGAAGCACCCTGTGTCCTTCTCACCCTTATTGGACTGAGTTAGTGGCGTATCGGTTCCCACCGGTTTCAAAGTTTTTAATTTTTCTGGTTTCCCGCTGCTTAGTCCTTCTTGACCAGCGATTCCACTGCCATTCGGCACGCTGCCTTCTGCACCACGTTGGGTTCAAACTTGGTGTGGCAGCCCACGGACATCTGGTGGCCTTTGTCCTCCCACATCATCCAGGTCACCCGCGAGCCATCGCCGGGGTCTTCGGTATAGGTCAGCCGCCCGGACTCCTCCACCGGGTCGCGGAGGGCGGGATCGGATTCAATCTGTTCCTTGATCTCCGTGAAGAGGACGTCAACGGGCACGTTGAAAAGCGGATCCGCAGCCACAAGGATCCGCAGGTTGGGATCCTCACCGGCCGCGGTAACGAGCCCATCTTCCACGCTGGTACGGAAACCCTGGGGCAAGACCAAGGACATCCCTTCCACGTCGATGGCTTGTTGGCCCGGACGCAACTGCGCGCTTCCGGTATCCCCGGGCGAAGCGTGCGCCGCGCCCTCCTCAGGCTGCGCATCCGAGCTCTGGGTCGGGGCCGTACCCGGCGAATGGGCAGCACTGGAGGTACTCACCGCCGTCTGGTGTGGTGTCGCGGCTGCTAGGGCTGCGTCTTTGCGTCCCACGGCCCACCAGGACACCCCGGCCACGACGAGCACCATGACCACGATGGCGATATAGAAAGGGTCGATGCCTCCCACGAGCGCGGAAAGGCGGTGCGGTGCCGCGCGGTGGGAGCGTCGCGCGCACGTGGCTCGCGGCCGCTCAGCGGTCACGGTGTCTGCATGGTCCTCGCCGTTCCCATCCACAACCGCCCGGGTAAGAGCCGGTGTTTGTTTCACCACCGGCGGCGATGGTTCTGGTTCCACTACCGTCGCGCCTGCGCCGGTCAGTTGGCGGCGCAGGATGCTCACTGCCTCGTCAGTGATGTCCGTTCCGGATGGATCCGCTACCACCTCAGCGCTTACCTCCGGCCAATCCGCCCCACAGACCTTTTCTGCCTGGTCAAGGACGGCGTCGAGCGCCCAGCCTTCGACGATGCCAGTGCCGGGTAGGTCATAGCGGTAGATCGTCTCCGGCCCCTCATAGATCGTGGCGGCGTCGAGCACCGTGATAACGAGTGTGGTCTCTGGCGTAGTCGACGGTGTGCGCAGTGCATGAGTCGCGGTCATTGGTTATCTCCCTTGCTGGATGTGGTGTGTGTTGGTTCTTCTGGTGCGTCGGGGTCCGGCACATACACCTGTGCCAGGCCTTGGGGCGCCCCACGCACGACCCATTGGCCGCGTCCGGGCGGCAGCGCTACCGGTTTGATGCCGAAGATGGCGCCTTCGTCGCGGTCGGCGTCGAGAAGCAGCAGTGCCGGCTGTAGGTCGCGCACTGCCGAGAGGAACTGACCAAACAGCGCGCGCCCAATTCCTCCTGATTTGCGCGCGAGTACTAGGTGCAGGCCCACATCGCGGGCGTGCGGGAGAATCTCCACAAGTGGTGCCAGGGCAATGTCGCTGACCAAGTCGAGATCATCGATGACAAGGTAAATATCCGGCCCCTCCCACCAGCTCCGCGCGGCCAACTGCGCGGGAGTGACCTCGGGGCCGGGAAGGCGCTGCTCTAAGGTGCGGACGGTATCGAGGATGGCCTGGGTGGCCGCGCTTGCCGACGCCCCATATACCGCCACCATCTCCTCATCCAGCGTCCCCAAATGTGCCCGGCGCTCATCGATAACCACCAGGCGGGCTTCCTCCCGGTTCAGCTGGCTGATACCGGCGAGAATCACGCTGAGGAACTGCGACTTACCGGAACCTTGAGAACCAATACACACCAGGTGGGGCTGCGTGGTCGGCTCCCACGTCAGAAGGTCCAGGTCCGGCCCGCCAATTCCCCAGGCCACCCCGGCCGGTGGGCTGCCTACCGGTTGTGGAAGCTCGGTAAGCAAGGCGGGCAGCATCTTCAACGGCGGGACCGGCTGGGCGTCCGCATGCACTCCGCAGATATGAGCGATATCCTGCGGGGACGTCGCAGCGAAAAGCAGGTTCTCCCCCGCCAGCGTGATGCCCCGACCGGGCGCTGCCGGGAGTTTCTGTTGTGCTTTGCGGTCAATGAGGGAATCCATGGCTTCGCCCAAGCGCAGCTCGAGGCGCGCCGCGATAAGGTCCCGGATTGACGGCCGCAGGCTGGTCCACCGCGCCGCTGCGATGAGGACGTGAACGTGGGAAGACGCACCATCTGCAACCAGCTGAGTAATCGGCTCGGCGAGATCTTCAAAATCCGCCCCGGAGGTGCCAATGTGGTGCCAGCCATCCACAATCAGGAAGGTGTGGCGGGATTCCGGACGGCGCACGAGACCAGCGACTTCGTCGACGATGCGCCGTACCTTCTCTGGTTCCTCACGGCCGGCCACCCCGGCCACGTGGGGCAGCCGTTCCAGAACCTGCAGTTGCCCGCCGCCCAAGTCAATGACATAAAAGCGCACCTGATCCGGCGAGTGCCGCAGGGCCATCCCGGAGGCGATACTGCGCAGCGCCATTGACTTGCCCGACTGCGGCCCACCGCACAGCGCCAGGTGCCCGCCACCCGTCGTGAAGTCCACGGTGAGCGGGTCTTGGCGCTGGTGGTAGGGGCGGTCGATAAGCCCCACCTCGGCGCGCAGCTCGCCACCCGCGCCGGGCGGTTCTACCTGCACAGCGGCGACACTGGACAGCTCCACCACGGCCGGCAAGGGCGGCAACCAGATTCGCCGCGCTGACTGGCCACGCCCGGCGGCTTCGTCCCGGGCAGCAGCCACCACGGTGTCCAGGAGGGTGCTCGAGGAATCCACGAGTACCGCATAGTCCACGTCCTCTACCGCAGCGCGGTGCCCGGTGAAAAGCTCCAGGCGCGCCGTGTGCTGTGCGGAAGCATCATCTTCTAGGGCTACCCGGCGCGTCACCGGGCCGGACACATAGGAGGCCTGGAGCCGCGTGGGGGCATCGGCATCGGTCTTGAGGTAGCCGGCTCCCGGCTGGGCGGGGAGGTGGTAGGCGTCGGGCACACCGAGGACCTGGCGGGACTCCCCGGCGGAGAATGTCTTCAGGCCAATGCGGTAGGACAGGTGCGAATCCAATCCCCGTAGGCGCCCTTCTTCTAAGCGCTGGGAGGCCAGCAGCAGGTGCACGTGCAGTGAGCGGCCGAGCCTTCCCACTGCGACAAAGAGCTCGGCGAAGTCCGGGTGCTGGCCCAACAGTTCCGAGAACTCGTCCACCACGATGACCAGCGCCGGCAGCGGCCCGTGCTCCGCCACCGCGGCAGCGGAGGCGTTGAACTCGCCCACATTGGCAAAGTTGCCGGCCTTGCGCAACAGCTCTTGGCGGCGGTTCATCTCCCCGGAGATGGCATCGTACATGCGCTCCACCAGGGTAGATTCCTCCTCCAAGTTGGTAATCACGGCGGAGGTGTGCGGTAGCTCCTCGCAGCCGAGAAAGGTCGCGCCGCCTTTGAAGTCCACGAGCACGAGGTTGAGCTCCTCCGGGCTATGTGTGGCGGCTAGGGCCACGACGAGCGTCCTGAGCAGCTCCGATTTTCCGCTGCCCGTAGCACCGATGCACAGTCCATGCGGGCCCATGCCACCCTGCGCCGACTCCTTCAGGTCGAGCACCACCGATTGGCCGGACTCGTCTACGCCGATGGGCACGCGCAGGCGTTCGGCCGGGCTGCGGCCATGCCACATGCCGGAGGCCTGCAGCGCATCCACATCCCGGTGGCCCAGCAGCACAGGGAGGTCCGCATCGCGACCGTGCCGTGGCGTTGCCGTAGCATCGCCGCCGAAGGGGCGGTGATAGGGCGCAAGGGTACGGGCGTGGAGGAGGGCCGTGGGAACGTCGACAAGCGCGCAGCTGCCCAGTTCCTCCTCCCCCGCAGCGGTGACCACGGACAGCGCGCCTTCCGCCCGCAGGTAAATGCCTTCTTCCTCCGCACGGCGGCCAAGCGGCGAATGAGGTGTGACCCCCACGGCGATGGTGGTCGTCGGGGCGTCTCCCGGCGCTCCCTCTCTGTCCAGTACACCGCTATGCCGGTGATCCTCCTCCACGACGCGGATACGAAACTGAGCGCTCTCTGGTTCTCTCGAGTGCGGCAGCCACTTCAACCATTCCCAGCTCTCCCCGTGGTACTCAATGCCCACGGTTTCCGGGCCATGCAGCACCGCTAGGTGCAACAGCAGCGCGCGGGCCATACCGTGCGCATCCGCACCGGCAAGCCCCACGATGGGGAAGGCTTGGAGCTGGATGACCACCGGCATATCCGCCAGCGTTCCCACCGCGCGCACGGTCTGGCGCAGGCTCACCGCACACACCGGGTCGAGGTCTTCCGCGGCACCCGAATCTGGGACATTGATCGGCGTGCACAGAGCCATTGGCCCAGTTCCCACCCGCACCTCCAGTGCATCCGGGGCATCCGCATCCCGCTCCCAGAGGCGCGACGTCGGAATCAACGCGCCAACCTGCCCAGGCTCAGGATTGCGGTGTTCCTCATGCGCGCGTTGCGCCGCCCCGCGCTCCAGCGCCTCCTCGCGCAGCGCCTTGAGGTGACGCAGGTACGTCCGGCGGGTTTCGTCCGGATCCTGCCCGCCTCCCTGCGGGTTGAACATCATGGCCATGCTGGCCAGCATCATGAGCGGGAACATGAGGCTCATGGGGCTCATCCGGCGCGCATCGCCCGCGCCGAGAACCATGAGCGCCACCATGCCCACCATGGCCGCGATCATCACCAGCGGCATAAGCAGGCGTACCAACGGAACGGGTTGGGCACGGGCCGCCTCCGGCACGGCCTCGGCATCAATGCTGCCCTGCGGCAGCGGTGGCGCTGGTTCCCGATATGACGACAACCCGGTGTCAACGACGCGTGTAGGTACGCGCATGTCAAAGTCCTTCCCCCCGAAGTACTCCACCGCCTCCTTAAGCGGTGGACAGCGTGCCACCAGTAAGCCACAATGTGAGGCAATGGGCAAGGGGTTGCCCAGAAATTTTTCTCGGGGGAGGTATTTTCCATGACTCGCGCACTCGCGCATTCTGTCCGCGTCACCGTCCGTATACACGCAGGCCAGACCCGCAAAGAAGCGGATATCTCACTGCCACTTTCTTCTAGTCTCGGGGAGGTGCTGGGGGAGCTGCTCGTGCTTGTCGACGTTCCCCCAGCCCCCATCCTGTGGCGCGCCACTACCGCGGCTGGCAAGACCATATCGATGACCACCCCGCTGGATCGCACCAGCGTGGAAGAAGGCTCCGTGCTGGTGCTTAGCCCGGATGCACCGGCGCCGGCGCCCATCGTGCGCGATGCCGCGGAAGCACTTGCCGCCGATGTCTCCGCCACACAGCTTTCTGGCCTGGCTGGGCTGTGGGGTGTGGCGGGCCTCATCGCGGGCGGTGGGCTCCTTGCCGCAACACTGTCCCCCACGGTCGGCTGCGCCGCCACTGCGCTCCTCGCCCTCGTTCTTGCGGTATGGACGCGGCGAGGATCTCTGCTCGCCGCCGCGCACGTCGCCGCGGGGCTGGCAGGCGGGTTAGCCACTGGCACAGCTTTTGTCGCTGGACCTGCAGGTACCGCGGTGTCGGCGGCACCCGTCGTGGGGGCCGCAACCGCCGTCGGTACGACAGCGGTGCTCTCCCACCTGGTACGCATCGGTGGGCTGCGGTACCGGGCTACTGCCGCGACGTGGTGCCTGCTCGTGCTCGTCGGTCTCCTCGGCCCCGCTCCGCTCCTCGCCGCCACCGTGGGCCTGTTGGCGGGCGCTCCCCTGCTGACCACGCGGCTGGCGGGTCTGCGCGTGCCGCAGCTTCCCACCGCCGGGCAAGACTTAAGCATCTCGGACGAGGTACCCACCGATAACGCGCTTACTGCCCGGCGCGCTGGGCAGGCCTACGAGGGCATCGCGGTGGGCTGCGCGGTGGCGGGCATCCCTGCCCTGCTCCTCGCTGCATTGAACGCCAACGCGGCGGCAACCCAGGGAGCCTCCCAAGCGCTGTGTGTGAGTATCGCTGGCGGGGTCGTCGTGCATGCAGCACGCCATGCTCGGCCCATTGCTGCGTGGGCACTGGGGATCTATGGCCTCGCCGCTGCTAGTGCCGCGGTGGCTGTGCCATTGCGCGAGTGGCAGCTGCTTTCTGCGCCAACCACGGAAACATGGGTGCTCAGCGTCGTCGCGGGGCTCATCGTTGTGGCCATGCTTTCAGTACCTGTGTGGGCAGGCAAGCTACGGCAGATTGAACCGACCACCATCGTGTGGTTCGAGCGCGCCGAAGCCCTCGCACTGGCCGCGTGCCTGCCGCTCGCCGCGCACCTAGCGGGGCTCTTCGAGTTCATTAGGGGGTTGGGCGCATGATAGCTCTGACCAGAGTCGGCGCCGCCAGCGCTGCTCTTGGCGCTGGTCTGGCATGGGGGTCCTGCGTGTTGCCCGGGCCGGTAGCTGCTGCCCGCGAGCCAAACACCGCGTGCGCGGAGGCTACCCTCGCCGCGGAAGGGCCACAGCCTTCCGCGCAATACTCGGACTATCGCGCGCGGCTGCACTCTTTTGCCACGGGGGCCGGGGTGAAGGTCGCGGTCATCGACACCGGAGTGGCCGCGCACCCCCAGCTGCGCGTGACACCGGGAGCGGACTTCGTGACCCCAGACGAGCCCGACCCGCTGCGGGACTGTGACCTGCACGGAACGGTGGTGGCCGGGGTCATTGCGGGAAAAGAGCTCGGCGTGGCCCCGGATGCGGAGATCTACGCCATCCGGCAGACCAGTTCGCATTTCAGGCAACCGGCGCCGGATAACTCGGCAAGGCCCGATGGTTCAGCGGAGGCAGACCACGGTTCCGGAACGCTGGCCAGCCTGGCTGCCGCCATCGAGGATGCCGTGAACGCGGGAGCCCAGGTCATCAACGTCTCCGTCGTGTCCTGCGTCCCGCCGGATGCCGCCTCACGGGTGGATCGATCGGGCTTGGACGCAGCGCTGCAGCGCGCAGAAGACGCTGGGGCGGTGGTGGTGGCGGCGTCGGGAAACGCGACATCCGGTGGCTGTGAACAAGGTGATGTGGTCTTCCCCGCCGTAGCGGATACTGTCCTCGCGGTTGGCGCCCTAGCCACGCCGTACGACCTTGCGGATTACTCCATCGCTGCACCTCTCAGCGCAGAGGGTAACGTTCCCCTCGCCTTGGAACCCGGCGGCGGCTGGGCCAGTGCCAAGGGGGATACCCTGTTTCAGGGCACGTCCTTCGCCGCGCCGCTGGTCAGCGGAACGCTCGCTCTGTTGGTGCAGCGCTACCCCGACGAGTCCCCGGCGCAGCTGCGCCAACGCATCATCGATTCCGCCGAGCCCGGCCACGGGGTAGTCGATCCCCTCACCGCGGTGACCTTTCGGCCTGCGGCCGAAACCCGCGAGGAGCGTTCCTTTGCGGTGACACCACTGGCGGCACCGGCCGCCCAAGGCTGGCCTATGGTGCGCCTACTCCTCGGGGCCTTGGGGTTCCTCGTCCTTGTAGCTGTTATCAGTGCTCATTCTTTAAGGCCGCCGCACGGCTCAAGGCAGAACCTTCCGGCAGCAGACGCAGAATCTCCCACGGCACCCGCTCCGGTTCCCCCAGGCCCAGCGCGTTTAGCTCCCCGGCGCTAGCCAGCTCGTGGCGCCTGCCGGTGGCAGAGACCACATGGTAGCCATGCCCGCTGTCCACGCCCACGCCCGCCTGTAGACCGGCGAAACGCTGCGCCGCCGAATCACCCGGCAAGTCCACGGTGGCTGACACCGGGCGAGTCGTACCGGCTCCATGCTGGTGCGTCGCGCACAACCAGCCGCGCTCCGGAGACAGGAAGTCCATCCGGGTAGCCGGGAGGTTGAAGGTCGGTGGAACGTCGCCAAGCGCGGCAACCTCCTGCGACTGTGCCGGCAGACGCTGCGCGCCCATGCCGACGAGCATCTCCGCTTGCGTGGGGGTTATGGAGAAAACGCCCTGCTCGGTTCGCGCCCACAGCTGTTCGCCGGTATCCAGAATCTCAGGTGGCACGGCTGGGAAACTCAGCGGCTCCAGTTCGGCGAAGGCATTGAGTAGCTCCGCCGGCACGCTCCACACCGCCGTCTCCGCGGTCATCCCCAAGGCGCGGCGCAGTACCCTGCCTTGCGTGCTCGTGGCCTCGGGCAACACGACGCGCCCTTGGCCGGTGAGCAACCACTGAGTGCCCTCGGATTCCGCCACGGCGGCGTGCTCTTCGTCGAAGCCGGGAACGGCGTGGTGCGCCACCACGGTCACGGTGCCAACGCGACTGCTGGACTGCCAGTTCTCCCCTTCGGTGGATTCCTCCAAGCAGGCTGACCAGCTTGGCTCCTCCCCCGTCGCAGCGGCAAGGAGGTTCGGGGCATCCGCAATCCCCAGCGGGGTGCCTAAGCTTATCTGGTCTAGAAAGCTATCCCCGGCCGCATGTGGCTCCACCGCTTCGTTGGCAATGAGCCGGGCCGACGCCAGGTTTGCCACCGGGTGGTAGGTGCCATTGACCAGCGCTAAAAGCTGTCCCTCTGCAGAACGGACCACGGGCGCATCCCCGGGTTGCGGATCCGGTTGCATCCACGCAATGAGTCCAGAGCCGAGGCTAAGGAATGCGACTGCGGCTACTCCACCGAGCAGTGCACGCCTTCGCCGCTTCAGCGGATCATGGATCATCCTGATATCACCGAAAACGAGGCCGTGCTCGAGCCGGCGCAACAAGAACTTGTGGCCCGATACCTGGGCCTTGGTAGTAGGCAACGCGCGTGCCATGAAAATCCTCCCCGAATCAGTGCACCACCCTCCCTGGTGCAGTGGGGTCTAGATTAACCCAACTCCGTGTCCTCCGCAGCGCGACGGCTGCGGGTCATCTTCGCGCGTGCAGCCAATTGGTCTGCGTCGGGATAGTCCACGCCAACCAGGCTCAGCCCCGCGGCCGGGGCGAGGGGAATCTGGGAGGATCTGCTGGTTTCCTGAAGCATCTGGGCCGCAAACTCCACCTCGCGGGAACCTTCGCCTACCCGCAGACAGCACCCCACGAGGCAGCGCACCATGGACCAGCAAAACGCATCGGCGCTAACGTGTGCCTCATAGAGCTGCGGTTCTGCGGGCGTTGAGACGTCCTTCCACTCGAAGGCGAGCAACTCGCGGATGGTCGTGGCGTGTGGCTTGGCCTTACAGAAAGCCACGAAATCGTTGAGCCCCACCAACTGGTCGGCTGCGGCCTGCATCAGCTCCAAGTCCACTGGCTTGAGCCACGTCGCGGTGTCCCGGGCACGGGTGGGAAGCGCACCGCGCGGATGCGTAGTGATGCGGTAGACGTAATGGCGGCGCAGCGCGGAAAAACGTCCGTCGAAGTCTGGCGACACCTCGGTGCAGGCGTGCACGCGGACGTCGACGGGCAGCAGCTTGGCCAAGCGCCGGACCAGTTTGGTGGGATCGCCATCAATGCTGCGCTGGCTCAGTGCGGCACGGGTGGTGTCCAAGTGCGCGACCTGGCCGCTGGCATGCACGCCCGCGTCGGTGCGCCCGGCCACGGTGAGCTCCACTGGGTGGCGCAGCACCATGCTCAGCTTTTCTTCTACGGTCTGCTGCACGGTGCGAAGGCCGTCCTTTTGACGGGCCCACCCGTGGAAGTCAGTGCCGTCATAGGCCAAGTCCAGTCGCAGGCGAACGCTTTCACTCATGGGGGTTGATGATACCGTGTGCTCGACGTGCCGTGGGGACTGCGTCCGTGGTCCATTTTAACAAATAAGGGTCCAAAAATCGCAGTTTTCAGGCCTCTATTTGTTAAAACGGTACATCCCCCAGCACGGCTCCCCGCTTTGCTCGGGCACGCAAAACGACAAAGGCCCACGCCCCACCACAGTGGTGAGCGCGGGCCTTGCTTAGACCTCAGAAAAGTTACTTCTCCTCGGTGGTCTCCTCAGCCTCAGCCTCGGTAGCCTCAGCCTCTTCAGCCTTAGCTTCCTCAGCCTGCTTGGAGGCAGCAGCGCGGGTAGCGCGGTTAGCCTCGGAGGTCACGGTCTCCTCGAGAACGAGGGAGATCTGGGACATCGGGGCGTTGTCGCCGGAGCGGTTGTCCAGCTTGATGATGCGGGTGTAACCACCCTCACGGTTCTCGAACTTCGGTGCCAGCTCGTCGAAGAGGTAGGCAACAACATCCTTGTGCGGGATGAGCTTGAGAACTGCGCGACGGTCAGCAACGGTGCCGGCCTTCGCCTTGGTGATGATCTTCTCAGCGTAAGGACGAAGCAGCTTCGCCTTAGCGTCGGTGGTCTTGATTGCGCCGTGCTCGAACAGGCTCGCTGCCATGTTGCTCAGCAGGTGCTTCTGCTGGCTGGCGGAGCCGCCGAGACGCGGACCCTTCTTGGGGGTAGGCATTATGTACTCCTCGTGTGCGGATTAATTGAGCGCGCGACGGGGCGCGGTTGCCGCGCCGTCACGATTCAGTGGAATTCTTTACTCGGAATCGTCGGAAGCCGGGTCCTTGAAGTCGCCGGTCTCTGCGTCGTAGCCTTCAAGCTGGGTCGGGTCGAAGTCCTCAGGGGTGTCCTTGAGGGCCAGGCCCAGGTTAGCCAGCTTGATCTTTACCTCGTTTATCGACTTCTGACCGAAGTTGCGGATGTCCAGCAGGTCCGACTCGGTGCACTCAGCGAGCTCACCGACGGTGTGGATCTCCTGGCGCTTCAGGCAGTTGTAGGAGCGGACGGAGAAGTTCAGATCCTCGATCGGCATGCTGTAGGCGGCGATGTACTCCGTCTCCTGCGGGGACGGGCCAATCTCAATGCCCTCAGCGGCGGTGTTCAGCTCGCGTGCCAGGCCGAAAAGCTCGACCAGGGTGCCACCGGCGGAAGCCAGGGCGTCGCGTGCGGAAATCGAGTTCTTGGTCTCGACGTCAATGATCAGCTTGTCAAAGTCAGTGCGCTGTTCAACACGAGTAGCTTCGACCTTGTAAGAGACCTTCAGCACCGGGGAGTAAATCTGGTCGACCGGAATGCGGCCGATTTCTCCCGAGGTGGCGGCGGCCGGAACGTAGCCACGGCCGCGCTCGACGACGAGTTCCATCTCCAGCTTGGCGGACTCATTCAGCGATGCAATGTGCAGATCCGAGTTGTGGATCTCCACGCCAGCCGGCGGCTGGATATCGCCTGCAGTGACCTCACCCGGGCCTTCCTTGCTCAGGTACATGACCACCGGCTCATCGGAGTCGGAGGACAGAACCAGGCCCTTGACGTTAAGGATGATTTCGGAAACGTCTTCCTTCACACCATTGATGGTGGTGAACTCGTGGAGCACACCGTCAATCTTGATGGAGGTTACTGCCGCGCCCGGGATAGACGAAAGCAGCGTGCGACGAAGCGAGTTACCGAGGGTGTAACCGAAGCCCGGCTCGAGCGGCTCGATGACGAACTTAGAGCGAGACGAGTCGATGAATTCCTCGGTGAGCTGAGGACGCTGGGAAATAAGCATGGAGTTTCTCCTTGTCGGCGCCCGCTATTTGACGCCGGTAGAAGTGGTAAAGATAAAAGCGTCGAAGGATTACTTCGAGTAAAGCTCGACGATGAGCTGCTCCTGCAGCGGAACGTCGATCTGAGCGCGCTCGGGCAGCTGGTGCACGAGGATGCGCAGGGTGTCCGGAACGACCTGCAGCCACGCCGGAACGTTGGCGTCAACCAGGCGGTCCTGAGCCTCTTCGAACCATTCCATCTTCTGGGAACGCTCACGAACATCAATGATGTCATACTGCGTAACGCGGAAGGACGGAACGTTGATCTTCTTGCCGTTCACGGTGAAGTGACCGTGGGAGACAAGCTGGCGAGCCTGGCGGCGGGTGTTGGCCAGACCTGCGCGGTAGATCACGTTGTCGAGACGGGACTCGAGCAGAACGACGAGGTTGTCACCGGTCTTGCCCGGGAGACGGTTAGCCTCGGCGTAGTAGCGGCGGAACTGACGCTCCAGCACACCGTAGGTGTACTTTGCCTTCTGCTTCTCCTGGAGCTGCAGCAGGTACTCAGATTCCTTGATGCGGTTGCGGCCAGCCTGTCCCGGAGGGTACGGGCGACGCTCAAATGCCATGTCGCCGCCGACCAGGTCGACGCGCAGACGGCGGGATACGCGGGTAGCGGGGCCAGTATAACGAGCCATTTTCTTACCTCTTCCTTTCCCTTAAACCTTGCGGCGCTTGGTCGGACGGCAGCCGTTGTGCGGCTGTGGGGTGGCATCCGTGATCGAGGAAACCTCGAGGCCTGCAGCCTGCAGGGAACGGATGGCGGTCTCGCGGCCGGAGCCCGGACCCTTGACGAAAACGTCAACCTTCTTCATACCGTGGTCCATGGCCTTGCGGGCCGCGTTCTCAGCAGCCATCTGCGCTGCGAACGGGGTGGACTTACGGGAACCCTTGAAGCCGACGTGGCCGGAGGATGCCCAGGAGATGACAGCACCGTGCGGGTCCGTGATGGACACGATGGTGTTGTTGAAGGTGGACTTGATGTATGCGTGGCCAGCGGCCACGTTCTTCTTTACGACGCGACGACCACCACGGCGCGCGCCGGAACGAGTCTTGGGTGGCATGTTTTACTTCTTCTTTCCTGCGATCGTCTTCTTCGGACCCTTGCGCGTACGAGCGTTGGTCTTGGTGCGCTGACCACGAACAGGCAGGCCACGACGGTGGCGGATGCCCTGGTAGCAACCGATTTCAATCTTGCGACGGATGTCAGCCTGAACCTGGCGGCGGAGGTCACCCTCGACCTTCCAGGTAGCTTCAATGACGTCACGCAGCGCCGACAGCTGATCGTCGTCGAGGTTGTCGGTGCGCAGGTCGGGAGAAATGCCGGTCTTTTCCAGCAGTTCCTTGGCACGGGACGGCCCGATGCCATAGATGTAGGTGAGAGCAACCTCCATGCGCTTGTTGCGCGGGAGGTCAACACCAGCTAGACGTGCCATATGGCTAGTCCTTTCGGGTTGTTACGATGGTTTTCTCCTCATCCGTCCCCCGCCACGCATACGCTTCGCCCCGGGCCGTGCCGGGGAAACTGTGGGCATGCTTAGCAGCGTGGGCTCAGGCCATCGCAGCCTGAGGTAAAAAAGGACGCACCAAGGGCGCGTCCCGTGGGTGAGGAGGCTTACTGTCTTTACTTGTAGCGGTAGACGATTCGTCCGCGGGTCAGGTCATAAGGAGACAGCTCCACAACAACGCGATCCTCTGGGAGGATGCGGATGTAGTGCTGACGCATCTTGCCCGAGATGTGGGCAAGAACCTTGTGCCCGTTGTCGAGCTCGACGCGGAACATTGCGTTGGGCAGGGGTTCGACAATGCGACCCTCAACCTCGATTGCGCCTTCCTTAGCCATAACCTCTACTTTTCTGATGGAGTTCTTTACGCCGCGCTTGGCGACGTCTCCACCTGCATGTTTGGTGTCTACTGCCTGGTGCCCTCAGCAGCCAATCCGGCTACGTACAGACACCAGCACTAAAGCATACGCTGCAAGCACCCGTTTTCCAAATACGGTTAGTGCAGCACAGCAGGTTTTCGCTCGAAGACACGCCGCGAAAACGCAGTAACCTCCCGTCACTGTCAAGCGCGGGAGGTAGAAGGCCTGTAGCGGTGGCTCACCCACCGCTACGTTCTAGTAGATGAAGACCTTGGAACCAACCGGAACATCGTTCCAGTAGCGCACGGCATCCTGGTGGGTCAGGCGCACGCAGCCATTGGACTGGTAGGCCGGGGAGCCCTCGTGGAAGGCGTGACCATTGTTCGTGAAGTACATTGCGTACGGCATCGGTGCGTTACCGAATTCCCACGAGATCTCGTCCTTCACCTTACGGTTGATGTAGTACGTGCCGGCCGGGGTTTCCTCCCCCGGCTTACCGGTGGACATGCCCTGAGCAACGTAGGTGACATTGCCGTTGCCGTCCTGCAGCCAGGTGCGGCGACCGTCGCGGTCCACGCACACGCGGGCATCCGCCGGGCACGGGCCTGTATTGAACTTCTGCGCTTGACGCTCCGCCTCAGCCTTACGGGCTGCTTCCTCAGCAGCGGCCTTTTCGCGAGCGACCTGTTCAGCGTGGGCGCGCTCTTCAGCTTCGCGGGCGGCGCGGATCTCCGCGTTCTTCTGCTCGATGAGGCCGGGGAAGACGAGCTCAATAGCGCCGTCGATTACTGGGCGAAGAGCATCGGCTGCCTGCGGGTTAACATTCTGCAGTGCTTCCAGCATTTGGTTGCGGCTAGCCCACGCGTTCTCACGGGTCTGGCCTGCGAACTCATCAAGCTGGGACTGGACGTTGGAGGACAGGGAATCAATAGAGGGGACCGTCTGTGCATGTGCGGCCGGAGCGACCGAGAGAGTAGCGGTCAGAAGGCCGATTGCGGTGGCTCGGCGTAGGGAACGAGCACCAGCGCGGGAGCGAATTTTAGACATGGCAAGAAGTATAAACCTTTCGACCATGATTTCCTACCCGAGAGACGTATTTTAGTAGCGCGGGGTCAGGATTCGGGGACCATTCTCCGTCGCCGCGACGGTGTGTTCCCAGTGCGCCGACCACGAGCCATCGAGGGTTACCACGGTCCAGTCATCCTCGAGGACCTCGCTGTCCTCAGTACCCAGGGTCAGCATCGGCTCAATGGCCAACACAGAACCTTCCTGAATGAGGGGACCGCGCCCTGCCTTGCCTTCGTTGGCCAAGTAGGGCTCCTCGTGCATCTCTCGGCCGATGCCGTGGCCGCCGTAGCCATCGACGATAAAGAGCTCGACGCCGAATTTATCCTCGGCACGGTAGGTCGCCTGCTCGAGGGCAGCGGAGACGTCGGTCAGCCGGTTGCCCGGAACCATCGCTTTAAGCCCCTCGTGGAGGACCCATTCGGTGGCGTCGCTCAGCGCCTGCGCTTCGGCGCTGGGCTTGCCGACGCCAAACGTCCACGCACTATCCCCCACCCAGCCGTCGAGCGTGGCACCACAGTCGATGGAAACAAGGTCCCCCTCAGCCAGCAGCATTTCCTTACTCGGGATGCCGTGGACGATGACGTCGTTCACGGAGGCGCAGATGGAACCGGGGAACCCGCCGTAGCCCTTGAAGGTGGGCACGGCACCGGCATCGCGGATGGTCTGCTCGGCCACCTCATCGAGTTCCAGCGTGCTCACGCCCACCGCGGCGGCGGCGCGTACCGCCTGCAAGGCGCGGCCGACGATCTCGCCGGCCGCCTGCATGGCATCGAGCTCTCCTGGGGTGCGGGCGGGGATGATTTTAGTGCGTCGTCGAAAAGCCATGGCTTAAAAAGGCAGATTACTTGCCCATGGCCTTCAGGGTGCGCTCGTTGATCTCCTCAACGGACCCCTCAGCCTTCACGGAGATGATGGCGTCGCCGTAGTGCTCAATAAGCGGGAAGGTCTCCTCGCGGTAGACGCCCAGGCGGGTGCGGATGGTCTCCTCGGTGTCGTCTGCGCGGCCGCGGGCGAGCATACGCTCGACAACGACGTCCTCAGACACCTCAAAGTTCAGCACGCCATCGAGCTTCAGGCCCTTGTCGTCGAGGAGCTTCGCTAGGATGTCGGCCTGCTCCACGGTGCGTGGGAAGCCGTCGAGGAGGAAACCTTCCTTGGCATCATCCTGGTTAAGGCGGTCCTCTACCATGCGGGCGGTGACGTCGGTCGGCACCAGCTTGCCAGCGTCGATGTAGGACTTGGCCTCTACACCGAGCGGGGTGCCCTCACCAATGTTGGCGCGGAAGAGGTCACCGGTGGAGATGTGCGGAACGCCGAGCTTCTCGCTGAGGAGGGCGGCTTGGGTGCCCTTGCCGGCACCGGGAGGGCCAAGGAGTACGTAACGCATTACTTAAGCAGTCCTTCGTAGTTGGATTGTAGAAGCTGGGACTCGATTTGCTTGACCGTGGTCAGGGCAACCGAGACCATAATGAGGATGGCGGTACCACCGAAGGCGGAGGTGCCGCTGGCACCTGCAGTGCCCACTCCGAGATCCAGGAGGATATTCGGAAGGACGGCGATAACCGCGAGGTAGATCGAACCGACGAACAGCAGGCGGTTCATCACGAAGCCTAGGTACTCGGCGGTCGGTCGCCCCGGGCGGATACCCGGGATGAATCCACCATACTTCTTCATGTTGTCGGCCTGTTCCGCAGGGTCGTACTGAACCGACACGTAGAAGTAGGAGAAGAAGATGGTGAGCACAAAGTAGAGAACGATGTACTGCCAGGAACTCGGTGATTGCAGGTGAGCAATGACGTTGCGCTGCCACCAGTTATCGGAGACTCCCGGGGAGCCGGAGTTGACAATCTGGGTGATGAGCACCGGCATGTAGATCAGCGAGGAGGCGAAGATGACAGGGATAACGCCGGCCTGGTTGACCTTCAGCGGCAGGTAGGTTGAAGAACCACCGTACTGACGGCGGCCCACCATGCGCTTGGCGTACTGCACCGGGATACGGCGCTGACCCTGCTCGATGAAGGTAATGCCCGCGACGAGAACGATGAGGCCCGTGAGAACCATGGCGAAGACCAGACCGCCATTGTTCTGGAAGATGTTGACACCGTCGGTAGGAAGGCGCGTGGCAATACCGGCGAAAATCAGCAGCGACATACCGTTGCCGATTCCCTTCTCCGTAATCAGCTCACCCATCCACATCACCAGGACCGCACCAGAGGTCATGGTGATAACGAGCACGACGAGGGTGAAGAAGTTGCGGTCCTCCGCCAAGACGCGCACGCCCTGGCCCAGAAGCTGCTCGCGGTCCGCCAAGGCCACGATGCCTGCGGACTGCAGCAGGGCCAGCGCAAGGGTGAGGTAACGCGTGTATTGCGTCATCTTCGCCTGACCGGACTGACCCTCCTTCTTCAACTGCTCGAAGTGTGGAATAACCACGGTGAGCAGCTGCACGATAATGGACGCCGTAATGTACGGCATGATGCCGATGGCGAAGATAGATAGCTGCAGCAGCGCACCACCGGAGAACAGGTTGATCACCGAGTACAGGTTGCCGGACTCCTCCGTGAGGTCACGAAGACGGCCGGCGATGGTGGCGTAATCAACGCCCGGCGACGGGATCTGCGCGCCAACGCGGTAGAGAATAATCATCACGAGAGTGAAGATGATCTTCTTCCGCAGGTCGGCATCTTTGAAAGCCTGCAAAATGGCGGACACTACTCAATCCTCCTGGCCTACCGCGCTTGCTGTGCGGTTCGAATTCGCCGCGCACGGGGGTGGATCTCATCTGTTCCTAATAGATAAGAACCCTCTTAAGGTCCTTCATAGGAACGGTTGGACAGTTTCGACCCCATTACCCTACCAGTCCCACCCCCTTTCGCCACATTGGCCCCGCGAAAACCAGGCTTATCCTTGTCGGATTAGTTTCCTCCTTAGCGCCATCAACGCATTGGGCCTACCATGGCCCGTGTTGCCCTAAGGCAATGTCCTTACAAGATTTCTACGTCTTTTCGACCTCTCAAGCGGCGTCCCGGGGCGTCTCAGAGCAAGGCCGTCTTCTATCTGCCTAACCTTGATCCGAAAGTAGTATGTAGTTTTATGAGTAAGCGATTCTCCCCAATGACCGTGGCTGAGATCATCGATACCTTCGTTCCCAGCCCCAACCCCTTCCGCTGGGAAGCTTTCGACGGTTCCGCAACCGGCCCAGCCGACGCGCAGTTCACCGTCAAAATTAATAACCTGCAGGGCCTAGCCTACATTGCCACACACCCGGGCGATGTTGGCTTTGCCCGCGCCTATGTCACCGACGGGATCACCGTCGAGGGGGAACACCCGGCACACCCCTACGGCATCTTCGATGCGCTGCACGCCATGTATGACAAGTTCTGCCGCCCAGACGCGAAAACCCTTGCTCGCGTCGCGCGTTCCTTGGCTTCGATGGGTGCTTTTCAAATCCAGCCGGTCCCCGACGTCGAGCGCGCCTCGTGGCTGCGCCGCAAACTCCACGAGGGTCTGTCCAAACACTCCAAGGAGCGCGACGCCGAGGTCATCTCCGACCACTATGACGTGGGCAACGACTTCTACGAGCTCTTCCTCGGCGACTCGATGACATATACCTGCGCCTACTACCCCTCCCCCGACGCCACGCTGGATGGGGCCCAGGAAAACAAGTACCGCCTCATCTTCGACAAGCTGCGGCTCAAGGAAGGCGACCGCCACTTGGACGTCGGCTGTGGCTGGGGCGGCATGGTGCGCTACGCCGCCAAACGCGGTGTGAAGTCACTCGGTGTGACCTTGTCCAAGGAACAGGCAGAGTGGGGCCAGGCCAAGATCAAGCAAGAGGGCCTAGAAGACCTCGCAGAGATCCGCTTCCTGGACTACCGCGACGTCACCGAGGTAGGCTTCGACGCCATCTCCGCCATTGGACTGCTGGAGCACATCGGAGTCAAGAACTACCCGGACTTCTTCAGCTTCCTCCACGGCAAGCTCAAGCCGGGCGGCCTCATGCTCAACCACTGCATCACCTACCCGGATAACCACAAGACGCCGAAGGGCGGGTTCATCGACCGCTACATCTTCCCCGATGGCGAGCTTTCCGGATCCGGCACCATTACCAAGTCCATGCAGGATGCCGGCTTCGAGGTCGTCCACACGGAATCCCTCCGCTTCGACTACATGCGCACGCTGCATGATTGGTGCCAAAACCTCAAGGAGAACTGGGAGGAGGCCTGCTCGCTAGTGGGCCTTCCCACTGCCCGCCTGTGGGCCATCTACATGGCCGGCTCCGAGTGGGGCTTCGAGCACAACATCATCAACCTGTACCACTTCTTGGGCGTCAAACTGGGAAATGCCGGCTCCCGCGCCGGCGTGCCCGAGCGCCGCTGGTGGGAAGATTCGCGCTTCTAATTCTCAAAGGAGTTCTATGTTGATCGATTTCATCCGCAATCATCGCAACGTCGACGCAATAGAGGTCCCGCCGGTGGGCTGGAAGGCGCATGAGGAGGGCGTCGACAAGCTCCTGCGTAGCTTCCACACGGTGCCGAAAGATAAGCGCGTACGTTTGGCGAAGAAGACCTCGAACCTGTTCCGCGGGCGTAGCGGGCAGCAGGCGGGCCTCGACGTGTCCGGGCTGGGTGGTGTGATTGAGGTCGATCCCATCGCGCAGACCGCCGAGGTCCAGGGGATGTGCACCTACGAGGACCTCGTCGACGCCACTCTGCCGCACGGCCTCATGCCCTTTGTTGTGCCACAGCTCAAGACCATTACGCTGGGCGGCGCCGTGACGGGCATGGGGGTGGAGTCCACCAGCTTTCGCGATGGACTCCCGCATGAATCCGTCCTGGAGATGGATATCCTGACCGGCACGGGCGAGATTCTCACGTGCTCGCGCGAGGAAAACGTCGATCTCTTTCGCCTCTTCCCCAACTCCTATGGTTCCTTGGGCTATGCGGTGCGCCTCAAAATTGAGCTGCGCGCGGTGAAACCCTATGTGGAGCTGCGGGAGGTGCGCTTCCGCGACTTCGAGTCTTTGGCGCGCACGCTTGACGACGTCTCCCGCACCCGCACCTACGACGACGTCGAGGTCCACGGCCTCGATGGCGTGGTCTTCTCACCGGAGGAGTCATACCTCGTCATGGCCCGTTTCACCGACGAGGAGGGACCAACCTCGGACTACACGCGGGAGAAGATTTTCTACCGCAGCCTTCAGCACGCCCGTGGCATCCGACGCGACCGTCTCACGGTGCGAGACTACATCTGGCGCTGGGACACGGATTGGTTCTGGTGCTCGCGCGCGTTCGGCGCGCAGAACCCAGGTGTGCGCAGGGTGTGGCCGCGACAGCTGCGTCGCAGCTCCTTCTACTGGAAGCTCGTGCGTTTGGACCGCAAGTACGAGTTGGAGTACAACTTCATCAAGAAGCCGAAGGGCCTGCCCCGCGGCGAGCGCGTGGTGCAGGACATCGAGGTCACACCGGACAATCTGCCGGAGTTCTTGGATTGGTTTTTCCACGCCTCCGACATCCAACCGGTGTGGCTGTGCCCGATTCGGCTGCGCGAGGGCGTCGAAGACCTCATCGGTACTGGCTCGCTCGCCGCCGATTCCCCTGCCCCGTGGCCGCTATACCCCCTCCGCCCAGGACAGACCTGGATCAACGTGGGCTTTTGGTCGGGCGTGGAAGGCGATCACGTCGACCCTTCTGCCCCGGGCAATGGTGCCTTTAACCGCGTCATCGAGGCTAAAGTCAGCGAGTTAGGTGGGCACAAGTCGTTGTACTCAGAGGCCTTCTACTCCCCCGAGCAATTCGCCGAGCTCTACGGCGGTGACCTGCCAGAGCGCATCAAAGCCGTGACCGACCCCGACGACCGCTTCCCGGGTCTCTACGAGAAGACGGTCAACGACGCCTAACGGCCCCACATACTTTCCATGCCATAAGGTTTCTCCCAAAAGGCATTAATACCTTTTGAGAGATGCCTTTTGCGGCCCGGGGCTGCCCCGAACACGCCAAAGCCCTACCGAAGGCCACCGAAAGGTGGCGCCGCGGGAGGGCGGTGGCTCTCACAGAGCCTGTAAGAGAATTACTTGGTTGCGGTGGCGGTGCCGCCAGCAGCCTCGATCTTCTCGACAGCAGACTTGGAGAACTTGTCAGCGGTGACGTTCAACTTAACGTTGATGTCGCCGTTGCCCAGAACCTTGACCGGCTGGTTCTTGCGAACCAGGCCAGCAGCGACGATGTCTGCAACGGTGACGTCGCCACCGTCAGCGAAAGCCTCTGCGAGGTCTGCAACGTTGACTACCTGGTACTCAACGTGGTTCGGGTTCTTGAAGCCCTTAAGCTTCGGCAGACGCATGTGAATCGGCATCTGGCCACCCTCGAAAGCAGCTGGTACCTGCTTACGAGCTCCGGTGCCCTTGGTACCGCGACCAGCGGTCTTACCCTTGGATGCCTCACCGCGGCCGACGCGGGTCTTGGGCTTGTTGGATCCTGCGGCCGGGCGCAGGTCGTGGAGCTTGATGATATCAGCCATGGTTTACTCCCCTGCCACTTCTTCGACGGTGACCAGGTGACGCACCTTGTGAACCATACCGCGGATGATCGGGGTGTCCTGCTTAACTACAGAGTGACCGATGCGCTTGAGACCAAGCGACTCCATGTTTGCGCGGTGGTTCGGCTTGGTGCCCACAAGGCCCTTTACCTGAGTAATCTTCAGAGCCATTGCTTATGCCTCCTGACCTGCGCGCTTGCGCAGCATCTGGGCCGGTGCGACGTCCTCGAGGGACTTGCCACGACGTGCAGCAACTTCCTCCGGACGAACCAGCTGCTTGAGGCCGTCCACGGTAGCGCGGACGACATTGAGAGCGTTGTCGGAGCCCAGGGACTTCGACAGAATGTCCTGCACACCAGCGCACTCAAGCACCGGACGAGCAGCACCGCCGGCGATGACACCGGTACCCGGAGCGGCCGGCTTCATCATGACGATGCCAGCTGCGTCGCGACCCTCAACCGGGTGGGTAATGGTGCCAGCAATCATCGGAACGCGGAAGAAGTTCTTGCGAGCCTCTTCTGCACCCTTCTGGATTGCGGCCGGGACTTCCTTGGCTTTGCCGTAGCCGACGCCCACCATGCCCTGGCCGTCGCCGACGACGACGAGAGCGGTGAAGGACATGTTGCGGCCACCCTTAACGGTCTTAGCGACGCGGTTGATGGTCACAACGCGCTCGATGTACTTATCGCGCTCGTTGTCCTGGTGGTTGCGGCGGTCGTTACGACGGCCGTTGTTGCGACCCTTACGGTCGTTGTTGTTCTCGGCGGAGCGTCCGCCGTCACGCTGTTCACGGTCCGACATTAGGCGTTCCTTCCGTTGATGTTTCCGTATGCCTTAATCATTAGAACTGCAGACCACCTTCGCGAGCGGCGTCGGCCAGCGCAGCAACGCGGCCGTGGTACTTGTAGCCTGCACGGTCGAAGACGACCTGCTCGATGCCAGCGGCCTTGGCGCGCTCAGCGATGAGCTGGCCTACCTTGGCAGCCTTGGCCTTCTTATCGCCCTCGAGTGCACGCACGTCGGCTTCCATGGAGGAAGCTGCAGCCAGGGTGTGGCCGGCCAGGTCGTCGATGACCTGAACGTGCATGTGGCGGGAGGAGCGGTGAACGACCAGACGCGGTGCCTCAGGGGTGCCGCGGAGGGTCTTACGGATGCGGAAGTGGCGGCGCGCGCGTGCTTCACGACGACGCGAGGAAATGTCCTTGCCAACCGGGGTGCGCTTTGCGTTTTCAGTGTTAGCCATTGCTTACTTACCCGTCTTTCCGACCTTGCGGCGGACCTGCTCGCCGTCGTAGCGAATACCCTTGCCCTTGTAAGGATCGTCCTTACGCAGGCGGCGAATGTACGCAGCGACCTGTCCAACCAGTTGCTTGTCAATACCAGATACGGAGAGCTTGGTTGCGCCATCCACAGCGAAGGTGATGCCCTCCGGAGCCTCGATGAGGATCGGGTGGGAGTAGCCCAGAGAGAACTCCAGGTCCTTACCCTTCTGCTGGACACGGTAACCGACACCGAAGATTTCCATCTTCTTGGTGTAGCCCTCGGTCACGCCAACAACGGCGTTGTTGACCAGGGAGCGGGATAGACCGTGCAGGGCGCGGTTCTTGCGGTCGTCATCCGGACGGGAGACCTTGATCTCGTCGTCCTCGACGGCTGCGGTGATCGGCTCCGGCAGCTCAACCTCGAGGGTGCCCTTGGAACCCTTGACGTTGACAACCTGGCCGTTGATGGTGATCTCGACGCCCTTCGGGACGGCGATAGGTGCTAGACCGATACGAGACATGTGTCAATCCTCCCTTACCAGACGTAGGCGAGAACTTCTCCGCCTACACCCTTCTCCTGAGCCTGACGGTCGGTAAGCAGACCCTGAGACGTGGAGATGATGGCCACGCCCAGGCCGCCCAGAACCTGCGGCAGTTCGGTGGACTTTGCGTACACACGCAGACCCGGCTTAGACACGCGACGCAGACCCGAGAGGGAACGCTCACGGTTGTTGTACTTAAGCTCGAGGGTCAGCTCGTGGCCCTCGACGGAGTAGTCAGCGATGTAGCCTTCCTGCTTCAAGATCTCAGCGATGTTCGCCTTGATCTTGGAGGTCGGCATCGACACGACGTCGTGGTGCGCATTAGATGCGTTGCGCACGCGCGACAGCATGTCGGCAATAGGATCAGTCATAGTCATATGAGTGACCTGTAACCTTTCTCGTTGCGGTTCCCGTAATGCTCACCAAAGCGTTTTCCGTGTGATTTCGGGCTACTCACGCTCCCCGCGGTCAATACCGCGAGGCGCTCGCCACCCTTTGATACAGACAACGGTCCGCTATCTACGGCGAGGGGCCTACAACAAAGTAGATGTGTTCAATTCTTCCGGCTTGGCACGTTTCCGCACCTCCTGTGCTGTTTTCGCGGCGCAGGAGTGGAAAAATGCAAGTCCGTCGGCTTACTCTACCCGTTGACATGCTGTTTTCCAAAACGCGTTAGCATAGTTGGTTATGAGTGAAGAACAAGACCCCATCCGCACGGCACACCAGTGGCTCCAAGAGGCCGCCGAGCTTATCGACGTGTCCCCGGCCGACGCCACCGCCCTCGTCACAGAGCTGCTTGACCTCACCAAAGACGTGGCCCATACCCAATCCCGTCCGGCCGCTCCCCTAACCGCTTACCTGGTGGGGCTCGCGTCCAAGGACACCGATGAGGCCCGCGCGCACATTGCCACCTTGAAGGAGGCCCTCAACCGATGAGCGGGCGCGTCAACGCCACCTTCGCTGTGACCAAGGTGCGCCTCGATGAGGAAGGCCACGTCACCCAAGTCGATACCCGTGGCGATACCGTCGCCGGCGAAGAGCCGCTGGAGATCCGCGTCGGCGGCCAGACGCTTACGACGACCATGCGCACGCCCGGCCACGACGTCGAGCTGGCGCATGGTTTTCTTCATTCCGAAGGACACATCGAGAAGGTCAGTGACGTCCGGGAGGCTCGCTACTGCGCCGGCGCCTCGGTGGATGGGCGCAACCCCTATAATCTGCTCGACGTGGAGCTGGCTAACCCCAACGCGATCACGCTTGCCGATCTGCGATTGACGGCTACCACGTCTGCCTGCGGTGTGTGCGGCACCTCGTCCATCGAGGTGCTCATGAAGCAGAGCCGCTACGAGATTCCGCGGGTGCCGGTGGATCCCGGGGTCGTCGCCAAGCTGCCCGAGGCCCTCAAGCGGGAGCAGAAGCAGTTCCGCAAGACCGGCGGCATTCACGCCGCTGGGGCCTTTACTCTCGACGGCGCGCCCGTCGTGGTGCGCGAGGACGTCGGAAGACACAACGCGGCGGACAAGGTCATTGGCCACCTGCTCATGGAAGGCACGCTGCCTGCCAGCGACCTCATCCTGGTGATGAGCTCGCGCGCAAGCTTCGAGCTGGTCAACAAGGCCGCTATGGCCGGCTTCGGCATGCTCGTCGCAGTCTCCGCCGCCTCCTCCCTGGCCGTGGAAACCGCCCGGGAGACCGGAATGGCGCTCGTGGGCTTTGCCCGAGGGGATCGCTTCAACCTCTATTCGGGAGAACTTAGTCGCGATACGCCTCCGGGCCGGAGTTAAGCCAGGCGTACACGCCGCCAATCAGGAAGCCGCCGCCAATGAGGTTTCCCACCCACACGATGGACCAGTTGGCCAGCACTGCGCCAAGGGTAAAGCCCTCGGGCAGCGGGCTGGCACAGAAAAAGGTCAAGGTCATCAGGCAGAAATTCGCGATGACGTGCTCAAGCCCCAGGCCGACAAAACAGGCAATAATCGGCACGATGACGAAGAACTTCGACACCATATCTTTGGCAAAGATAGCGCCGACGATGGCCATGTTGACCACGAAGTTAGCCAAGATCGCTTCAACCAGCATTCCGCCGGGATCCTTAGTGAGCTTGCCCATCGCCAGGTTAACGATGAGGTGACTCGGGTCGATGCCGCCCAACTTGGCGGACATGCCCATAGCCGCTGCGAAGAGTACCGCGCCAACGAGGTTAAAGAGCGTCGTGACCACCAGCAGCCACAGCGCCTTGCCCCACCCCACCTGTTTCTTTACGGCGCCATAGATCATGAACATCATGTTGCCCGTCGCCAAGTCTGCACCCAAGATAACGATGGCAAAAAGGCCTAGGCCGAAGAGGCTGGCAAAGACCAACGAGCCTAGTCCTTCCGCATGCTTTTCGACGCCCATCCCCATCACCGCAGCAAAAGCCGTACCGATAGCGAGGTACACGCCCGCCAGGGTGGAGCGCACGGCGAAACGGGCGAAGGACTCATCGAGCAACGTGACCTTCTTCGTCACGGCCGCCGCAGCAGCATCATTCAGGGACATCTCTTACCTCACTGGGGAACACAGACTTTTCAGACGCTCGTAGTCTACTCCCCACGTCAGACATACCCATTGCTCAGGGGAGACGACACCCCAAAAAGGGCGCAGACGCAAAAATTCCCCCGGAGCTCCTTCACGGAGTCCCGAGGGAATTATTCAAGCGCTATTTACTTGAACGGGAAGCCGAGCTCGCGCAGGAGCTTGCGGCCCTCCTCGTCGTTGGTAGCGGAGGTCACGACGGTGATGTCCATACCACGCGGGCGGTCCACCTTGTCGATGTCGATCTCGTAGAACATAGTCTGCTCGGTGAGGCCGAAGGTGTAGTTGCCGTGGCCGTCGAACTGCTGGTCGGAGAGACCGCGGAAGTCGCGAATACGCGGCAGCGCGATGGTCAGCAGGCGGTCCAAGAACTCCCACATGCGGTCGCCGCGCAGGGTAACGCGTGCACCGATGGGCATGCCCTCACGGAGCTTGAAGTTAGCGATGGACTTCTTAGCGCGACGCACCTGCGGCTTCTGGCCGGTGATAGCGGTAAGGTCCTCGAGAGCGCCGTTGATCATCTTGGAGTCGCGGGCAGCGTCGCCCACACCCATGTTGACAACGACCTTAGTGACGCCCGGAATCTGCATCACATTGTCGTACTTGAACTCTTCGTTCAGAGCCTTCTTGATTTCCTCGCGGTAGCGGGTCTTCAGACGCGGAGTGTAGTTCTCGCTCATGTTAGATGTCCTTCCCGTTGCTACGTGCGATGCGGACCTTCTTGCCGTTTTCGTCGAAACGGTAGCCCACGCGGGTCGGGTTGCCCTCGGAGTCAACGATCGCAACGTTGGACACGTGGATCGGAGCTTCCTGGGTCACGATTCCGCCGGACTCGGCGCCACGCTCGGTAGCGGAGTTAGCAACGTGCTTCTTGACGCGGTTGACGCCCTCAACGAGGACCTTGTCGCGCTTCGGGTATGCCTCGATGACCTTGCCCTTCGCGCCCTTGTCCGGGCCCGAAATAACGATCACCATATCGCCCTTATGAATCTTCATAAGACTAGATCACCTCCGGTGCGAGAGAAACGATCTTCATGAAGCGCTTGTCACGAAGTTCGCGAGCAACCGGGCCGAAGATGCGGGTACCGCGCGGCTCGTTGTCACCCTTGAGAATAACTGCGGCGTTTTCATCGAATGCGATGTAGGAGCCGTCCGGACGACGGGTCTCCTTCTTGGCGCGCACGATGACGGCCTTGACGATGTCGCCTTCCTTTACGTTGCCACCCGGGATGGCTTCCTTGACAGTGGCGACGACGATGTCACCAATGCCAGCGAAACGTCGAACGGAGCCGCCGAGAACGCGGATAACGAGGATCTCTCGTGCACCGGAGTTGTCGGCGACGCGCAGACGCGATTCTTGCTGAATCACTATGGGTCTCCTGACCTGGATTAACGTGCGTCAAGATTTCCGTCCTTGACACACCTGGTCTACTTGCTTACGTGGCACAGGCTGTGCGACGAACTCGCTGTTCACAGCGGTCGAAGGGTCTCGGTGCGGCGATTCGGAAACGCATCGCGCTGCACCGACCGGCCATATGCAACCCATACATTCAAGCATGCCTCTTCCCTTGACCCCAAATCGTCGCGTCAATCTTCCACCACCGGCTTGCACCACCGATCGGCGGCAGCTCACCCCCAAGGAGATGTTCATAGCCACCCACGGCGTGAATTAATGCACCAGACTGCATATTTTCCTGCAGATCCCTAAGGGTCGATCGCTTCTTCAGGCTGATTTCAGAAAATAACACGCTGGCAGGGGTGGTTTTTAAGCTGTGCTTAAGTATTGCCAGGCTGATGCCATTTGAATACAATGCAGACGACAGAAACCAAGAGTTCTCTCGCGCACCGCGCATTCTCCCCGAAAGCTGAGTCACATGACCACACGTGCCATCCGTTCCCTCATCGCATCTGTTGCCGCAACGTCGCTTCTCATCGGCGGCGTCAGCGCCGCCCCTGTTGCACTCTCTCAGCCGGTATCGCCGACAAACTCCGTTAGCCAGGGCATTCCCGCAACCGGTAACCTGCAGATCCACAAGATCCTCGGCCTCCCGCAGGATACCCAGGCCGACGGTACCGAGAAGACCGTCGGTGGTGATCCGGGCGTGGGCATCACCTTCAACGTCTCGCGTGTGAGCAAGGGCAACGATCCGATCGACCTGACGAAGCAAGCAGGTTGGGCAGCCATCTCCGGCGTCCAGCTCCAGGACAACGGTGCCCTTCCTGAAGGTTTCACCAAGGGCACGACCACGACCGAGACCACTAGCAGCGATGGCACCGCTACCTTTTCCGACCTGCCTGCGGGTCTCTACCTGGTAGAGGAGCCTTCCAACCAGGTGGATTCGAACGGCAAGGCCGTGACCCCGTCCGCTCCCTTCCTGGTAACAGTTCCCATGACCCATCCAGAGGGCAATGGCTGGCTCGATACGGTGCACGTCTACCCCAAGAACCAGGTAACGGAAGCCCCCACCAAGAAGATCAACCAG
The DNA here is from genome assembly GCF_902489365.1 of uncultured Corynebacterium sp. Taxonomy (GTDB): domain Bacteria; phylum Actinomycetota; class Actinomycetes; order Mycobacteriales; family Mycobacteriaceae; genus Corynebacterium. Next base: position 53,172 of record NZ_CABTZR010000004.1, read on the forward strand.
ATCATCGACAACAACACCGGCCCCGGCCTGCACGTGGGTGATTCCATCCAGTACCAGGTTGACTCGACCGTCCCGGTCGTCTCCGCGCCCTCCCAGGACGAGGAAGGCAAGTCACAGCCCGGGACCGGTCTGCCTAAGGCCTTCACCATCACCGATAAGTTGCCCGCAGCGCTGGGCGAGCCCACCAACATTAAGGTGAGTTTCGGCGGTGCCGACCTTCAGGACACCCAGTTCACCACCAAGGCCTACCAGGTCGATGGCCGCTGGGTACTGCGCGTGCAGGTCAACCCGGCCGAGCTGAACGGCACCAATCCCGTTGAGGCGAAGCAGCTTTCCGTTACTTTTGACGCGCCCGTCAATCAGATTCCAGAGTCCCTCGACAACGTTGCTTGGGCCGTGCCGGACCAGATTCCGGATTCCGAGCCCTGGGACCCTGAGAACCCCGGCGATGGTTCCAACCCGGGTACGTCCACCGGTGGCGACAACGACACCGTTCCGGCCACCCTGAATTTCGCGGACATTGCTGTCAACAAGCTCGATGCCGCCGATGAGCAGACCAAGCTGGCCGGTGCCGAGTTCCAGCTGCACCGCTGCGATGCCGACGGCAAGGTAGTGGGCGACGCCCTCACGCTCGGCACTGGGGATGACGCTACGGACACCTGGACCACCAGCGATCAGGGCTCCCTGCTCATCAAGGATCTCACCTACAACCGCGTGGATTCCGCAGGCACCGAGGATGACATTTGGACCAGCATTAAGGGCTTCGAGAACACCACCCAGTTCTGCTTGGTGGAAACCAAGGCCCCCGCTGGATACGCGCTTTCCTCCGCACCTGTGCTCCTGACCTTCACCGCTCCCGTTGAAGCCGATGACACCGAAACCCCGGTGAACGAGGTTCGCTACAACGCCACCGCCGACATCCAGAACGCGAAGACCAGCGGCATCCTTGATCGCCTACCGCTGACCGGTGGCATGGGCATCTGGCTCATCATCGCTCTTGGCCTCGCACTGGCTGCCATCAGCATCGCCCTGTCGCGCAAGAAGGCCTAAGCGACTTCGCGCGGTTCGCGCGACGTGACGAAAACATAGGAAGGAAAGGGAGGGGATTTGCCCTTGAGCAGCGCACCTGATGCCGGATCCTCCCCCGCGGAGACATCGCGCGGCCGTGGCCGCTCGATCCTCTCCGTCCTATTTCTCATCGCCAGCCTGCTTGTGCTGCTCTATCCGGTGGTCACCACTTACTACCAGAATGAGAGGCAGGCCAACGTCGCGGATGCCTACCGCAACTCGACGGTCAAGGACAGGGATTTCACCGAGCTCATCGAGGCGGCACACGCCTACAACAAGCAAAACGCCGGTGCACCAATCCTTGACCCCTGGCTGGCCCGCGTGGCTAAAGATAACCGCCCCTACCAGGACTATCTAGAGCAACTCAACGTCACCGGTAATCCGAAAGATCCCATGGGCGTTATTGCTATCCCCAGCATCAATGTCAAGCTCCCCGTCTATCACGGCACGGAGCCGGAGGTGCTGGAGCGAGGCATTGGGCACCTCTACGGCTCTCCGTTACCAGTCGGTGGCGAGGGCATGCATTCGGTGCTCACCGCCCACACGGGACTGGCACACGCCACGCTTTTCGACGACCTGGATGAAGTCATCGAAGGCGATCGCGTCTACCTCAACGTCGCGGGCCAGCAGATGACCTATGAGGTCGACAGCATAGAAACCGTACTGCCCACGGAAATCTCTTCCTTGCAGCCGGTTCCCGGCAAAGATCTCATCACGCTGATTACGTGCACTCCCTACGGCATCAACTCGCACCGCCTCCTCGTGCATGCGCATAGGGTTCCCAACGACGCTGCTGCCGAAGATGCTTTTAATAACAACACGAGCATCCAGTGGTGGATGTTCCTGGTTCTTGCCCTCATCGTCCTGATTGTGGTGGCGTACTTTGTTCGAAGGAGGATGAATGCGCGCCAAGATTCTGCCGACAGCAGTTCTCGTCCTACTGCTTAGCGCTGCTCCGGCCGCTGCCACCGTCATCAATGTCCAGCTAGACCCCGGCAACCCTTATGATGACGTACCGCAAATTAATGTCGAGGACGTGCCCATCGTGCTTGTCGACGCCTCCGGCAACCGCACCACGCTACGCACCGTGGACGGCTCCGTGGACTTTCAGGATGTCGCTGATGGGCACTACACGCTGACCTTCCCTGAGAACCCCGAGTACCGTTCGGTGGATTTTTCCGTGCCGGTCCGTGATCCCCAGACCGGTAAAGAGCTTGCCGGTGTGAAGGTATACCCCAAACACAAGAGCACCCCTGACGGAGGCGATGACAATGGCGGCAGCACGGGGGACTCAGATTCCACGCCAACCATCCCGCCGTGGGCCGAACCCACCTACCCGCAACAGTCGAGCTCCCCGGGGCCAACCAGCGCGCCCCGCTCTCCCAGCACGAGCCCGGCGCAAACACAACCCGACAAGCACGGTGGCACCCACTGGTCGGATAGGTTGGCCTCCACTGGCGCCAACGTGTGGTGGCTGATCGCGGCAGCAGGTCTGGCCATTCTGGCCGGCCTCAGCCTGATACGTAGGGGCAAGCGCCGTAACCAGGGGGACACCGAGGACACAGTGCAGACAGGAGACCAACGATGAAACGCATTCACACGCTCAGCGCACGAGTGATGGCAGTGCTCGCTGTCATCGTCCTCAGCGTGGCAGCGGTTGTCGTCGCACTTCCCTTCCCCGATGGCTCTGCTCCCGCCGCACAGGCTCAGCAGAATCAGCCGGCTTCACCGACAGCGCAGCCTTGGGACAAACCCAGTACTCGCTGCGGTACGTCCACCGCCGTCGTGATTGATGCTTCCTACAGGCCTGGTCTCGATTACCTGCACTTCGGCATCGTGGAGTACCCGCAGGTGTTTTCCCGGATGCTCCAGCCAGGCCTGGAGTCTTTGCTCCAGAAAGACCCGGCCGCCAAGGTCGGTATTTACACCTATGATTCGCTCTCCCCGGCAACGCTCGTTAACTCGCCCAACCTGAGCGAAACGTCGATTGAGGATCCCCGCAACCCAGGCAAACTCAATCCGACAATCTCGAATAGGCTGTCGGACACTCGGCGTCGCGGCTACAACGATACACACAACATGCAGGCCGGCCTGCTGGCGGTGCTTGATGACATCAACAAGGGCGCACGCTATGACCAGATCATGGTGTTCACCGAGTGGGGGCCTACTGCCATACTCAACTCAGACGGCACCGCCAACGACGGCGGCAGCGCGCGTGGTGTGGATCAGCAGGAGCTCGACGCCACCAAGGACGTCATTCGTCAGTTGGCCGCGAAGGGTGTGCAGGTGATTCCGGTCGGCTTCGGTGCCCAGCACCGGTCTGATGACCCAGGCGTCGTGGTTCCTGGGTATTACGACCCCAGCCCCCGGGATGCAAACCCCAACAAAGGTGACTCCCATGGCTTTAAGATCCTCCAATCAGGCAATTCGGCACCTTATTACCTGACTGGTCCGAACTTGCTGAAGGAATTGGCCTCGGCCTCCATCGATAGCAACGCCTATTACAGCGTCTGGGTTCCCAACGAACCGCGGATTCAGATCAGTAACACTGGCCGTCAAGGCGAAATATTCAGCATCGCGGACTTTGTCAGTCCATGTCTTTCCGCCAGCGTCAACGTGGTGGATAAAAACCAAAAACTCGTCGAGCGCGTTTCTGGGCGCGACGTAGAGATCGCGCCCGACCCCACGAAGTCCTACATGGCGACCGTGCCCACCGATTCCACGGATGGCTTTGCCCGCGAGTCCATCCCGGGAAACCAGTCGGCTTCGCAGGCCACGATGGCCTACACGCTCAAAACCCCGTTGGAGATGCACACGGACGCCCAGTGCTTTGCTCAGCAGCCCGGGAAGGAGCAATGGTCTGAAGTCAGCGGTGAAAAGGTAGAGCAGAAGGATGACACGCTCACCGTCAGCTTCACACGCGAGCCCAATGTCAGCTATCACTGTTCTTTCCTGCTCCGGGAAACCGCGCAACTATCCATAACCAAGCTCATTCAGGCCAACGGGCCGGTCAACCAGGCTCTCAATTCCGAAGACTACGGCCAATTCCACTTTGCTTATCAGTGCACCGACACGGGCGCGCCCTACTCGGAAAAGAAGCCCTTCACGCTCAAGGGGATCGTCTCTCCCGCCTTTGCTGAGGGCTCCCCGCTGTCCGCGGCCTTCGATGGCGGAACCATGTTGCCCCACACCCTCGACGAGCGCATCCCTGTCGGCGCTAGCTGTACCGTCACCGAAATAGAGCCGCGTACTCGCCCGGGATACTTCTCCAGCACCACGAGCTGGGAGCTCAACGGCAAGGAGGTCCCCGGGAAAATCAGCAGTACCGTGCCCCGGGAGGGTTACCAGTGGTACGTCGATAAGCAGCTCCGGCCGTACACACCGACAGGTGCTCCCCAAAACCCGCAGACCACCTTCGAGGTAATACCTTCTCAGCGCGGCGGCGCCGTGGCGCTCAAGGCCACCAACGTCTATGACTCGCCCCACGTCACCCAAAAGGTCAAGATCGCTGTGGATAATCCCGAGGTCTTTAGGGGCGGAAACACAGATCTCGCTCCGAAGTCTGTGTGGGTAAACTACCGCTGCCGCTACATCCCTGATGCTGGCGACCGCCCAGAGATCTCCGATAATCCAAACCTCTCCCCCATTCCTGTTCCGGGCAGCGGGGACAACCCCATCGAGGTCCCGCTCAGCGAGTCCAACGGAACGCTCACCGGCAGCGCCACGCTGGGTTCCTTCCCGGTAGGCACCCAGTGTCTCTACGAGGTAACCGGCAAACCCACCGAGGACGGCTCCTCCGCCGAACCCATTGCCCAAGGCTTTTCCCTCGCCAAGCCGCAGTGGTCCTCGCAGGCCTGTATGAAAGACACCGCCGCGTCCCCGGGCTACACCCCGACTCCGCGCGAGTGCCCAGGCAACTACTCCTACGTCTACCCGGAGCTCAACGCCAAGAGCGAAGCCCTCACCATGTCCGCGAACCTCGAGTTCCGTAGGAACTTGCGCCAGGTAGACGTGGTCAAGGAGCTCGCCGGCGCTGCGGGTGCAGAATTCCACGGGACTGACTTCCCGGTCACCATGACCTGTACCCAGACTGAGGACAACACCTGGCAGGTTTTTGGCCCGAAGGAGTTTGCTATCAACTCCGCCAAGCTGGCCGAGATCGCCGATGTCCCGGCTGGCTCCACGTGCACCATCGAAGAGAAGATGCCGGAAGGCTTTGATTCCGAGGGCTATGATTTCATCCTCCCAGATCCCGTGACTGTCGACGTCCCCGCAGCCACTGCTGGTGGTGCTTCTGCGGAGCCGATCACGGCCACTGTGAAGAACACCTTCGAGGATAGTTATGGCCAGCTCACCCTCAATTACAGGGTCAACACCGATAATGTCGATCCGGGCAACACCAACGACCTCACCGGCGTGGAAGGCAACCTCAACGCCGTGTGCACCTTGCCCGATGGCAACCCACTCAAACTGACTAAGGCTCTCCGCCACGGTGAATCCTGGGAGGTCCAGCCACAGGACAGCTTTAGTGAACGCTACGACGCCACCCGCGGCCTGCCCGTGGGCACCAAGTGCAGCATCACCGTGACCGCCACGGAGAATCTCGAGGCTCTCGACGTGGAACAAAAGCCGGGCACCGCGCTGCAGTACCCGGAATACACCGTGCACGAGGGACCCAACGGCCTCGACGTTGAGCTGGTCCTGGATGAGCCGGCCAAGGTGCTAGAAATTGCCTTCTCCCGTGCACTGCTGCAGGCACCCGACGCCGATGTCTACCTGCCGCGTGAATACACGGTGGACTACGCCTGTATTCCCAACGACGGCTCCGCCCCCAATACCGGCAGCGAAACCGTCTACGCTTCTGCGTCCGACGGCCCCCAATCCGTCATCGTGGACAACGTCCGCGGTGGTGAAAACTGCACGATAACTGTGGAAGAAGGCCGCGCGGACAAGCCCTATACGGATGTCTTCTCCCGCGAGGTGGTCTTCAGCGCTGGTCCCCCTCGCAATACGGAGGAGACCATCACCGCCGATGGGCCAGCGAGCTTTCACCTGACCGTTGGCAGCGGAAACCAGAGTGAACTGGTCCGGGCACAGTTCACATACAGCCCGATCCTCGCGGAGATGAACCTGTCCAAGGTACTTCACGTCACCCAGGGCGGTTCCCCTGTGGGGAATGAATCACCGGTCTACCAGGCACTTTTCAAGGACGCGACGTTTAGCGCCTCGGTCGTGTGTACGCGTGATGACACAACCCTGCTGCAGACTGCAGCAGAGTTTGGACCGGATTCGCCTGCTTCCCTCAAGGTACCGGCAGGCAGCGAATGCGCAGTGACCGAAGACACTAAGAGCACGGCCTACACAGGGGCGCCGGACGTGAGCATCAACGTCGGTGGCACCACCACGCAGGGCAACGAGGCTACCGTACAGGTCGGCACGGGAACCGGCGCTACCGCTCCGGCGGTCACCGTGACCAACGCCTATGACATCAAGGCTGCCTCGATGCACGTCAAGAAAAAGGTCGATGGCACTGGTATGTCCTCCGTCTCCGCCAACAAACAGTTCCCGGTGGCCTGGACCTGCACCCTCAACGACGTGGAGGTTGCTTCCGGTGAGCTCAGTATGGGCCGCTTCTCCGCGGCCGCAGCCAGCGCTATTGAGGGCATCCCGGTAGGCGCAAGCTGCCGTTTGAGCGAGGATCCCGCTAAGGTTAAGGACCCAGGTGCAAACGATCCTAATGCGCAGGGCGACGCCTACTATTCCACCTGGCGCTCGCGTTGGGCAGTCGATGAGAGCGAGACAGGTTTCGCAACCGAAAAGCGCTGCAATGACGCCGACGAATGCTCCGTGGTTCCTGACACTCCCCACGCGGCCACCTATGAAATCCGCGATGCTGGCTTCAACTACACGGCCATCCTGTGGAATACCTACGACCTCTACACGGTGCCAGTAAGCGTGAACAAGAAGCTCGATGCAGAGCAAGGCCACAAGCTGGCCCAGAGCACCGACTTGGCGCCCGCCACGGGCACGCTGCGCTGCACGGATCCTTCGGCTCCGGATCACCCCTTCATCCCGGATCCGACCCGCACCGCCTCGGTGAAGTTCCCGAAGGGTGGCGGACAGGGTTCACTCACCTATGTCCCGGACTCCGCTACCGACGGTGCTTCCCAGGTCACCAGCGACACCATGGAGGTGCCCGCCAACTTCGTGTGTACCTTCATCGAGGACGAGCCCCAGACGCAGTTCGAGGTCCCCGGCGCCAACGGCACCCTCGTGACGATAGGCAGCACGGTGGACACCAGCTTTGAGACGGAGACTGTGAACAACGGGGCTGCACCGCAGCCGGGGCCGGCCCCCTCCCCCATCGAAGGCAAGCGAGGCACCACCTTCGCTATCGATAGCGAACTGGTGCGCAACAACGCGAACCTTTCGGGTGAGGCAGAGGGTGACCGCCACACTCTTCAGGTGACCAACGCCTACAAGCTCGACACCACAACCATCACCGCGGAATTTGCCAAGCAGCGGGCAAGTATCGGCGATGTTTCCGAATGGCTGCCGAATACCCTTAGCCCCTCCGTAGTATGCACGGATCCGCTGCTGGGCACACGGGAAGAAAAGAGCCTGGAGCTGGAATCCGGAGCTGAGCCCACCACCATCGGTAACTTCACCGTGGGCACCTCGTGCGAGGTCACATCACATGCGGAGGCTCTGGCTGCAGACTACAGTTTTGTCGACGTCGCCGGGCGTAGCGTGCATACACGCGGCGACGCTACCACCGGAGTCATCGCCAGCGTCCCTATTACCGAACCACTTCGAGTGCAGACCCAGAATTCCGGCACTGACCGCGTTGTTTTCGCTCCCACCTACACGGTGTTGCAGCTAGCGCCTGCAGTGTCCAAGGACTTCGCGGGGCACAAGGTCTCGGACATCGTCACCGATACTGATTCCTTCGAGTTCACCTACACGTGTACATTCAACGACCTGGTTCCCGGCCAGCCGGAGCCCTTCCCATCCGCGGGAAGCTTTGAACTCAGCCGCCAGGACGGCAATTGGACTGCCCCTGCCACGATGCCCCAGGGTTCCGAGTGCATCATCACCGAGCAGGCCCCGCCACAGGCGGTGCAGGACAGGCTTGATGCCGAGAACCTGCAGATGACGCCCTACTACACCACGCTTGACGACGAAGGCGAAAAATTCCTCCACGCCATCGGCCCTGAGGGCCTCACCCTGAATGCAGATCTGCCGACTGCCGCGATCACCAACGGCGTCTACCGCAACGACGGCGAAGTCCAAGTACAAAAGGTCCAGGCAGACCTCACCACCGCCCTGGGCGGTGCTGAGTTCTCTATCTACGGCGCGGCTGCCGACGGCTCCCTGGCTGAGAAGATCTCCGATATGACCACCGTCGAAGGCACGGCCGGTGAAGTGAGCAACACCTTCACCACCCGCCTGAAGCCGGGCACCTACTTCCTGGTGGAGACCAAGGCAGGTGACGGCGCCTCGCTCTTGCCTGGTGCGTGGAAGTTCACCGTCGCAGCGGCCAATGACCCTGCCTTCGAAGATCTTCGAATCTCCATCGAGGGAGTCACGGAAAACTCCGGTCTCATCACCCTCGTGGAGGCAAACCCAGAGGCCGACGAACCGGCCATCATCCAAGTGGCCAACGTGGCCCAAGGCGCTCTGCCCCTCACCGGTAGCAGGACCTTGGTGCTGTGGCTGCTCGCCGGAATCGGGCTTGCAGGAACAGCCCTCTGGTTGAGGAAACGCGCTTAAAACGACACAGAGGGTGAAACGGACAACGTTGTCCGTTTCACCCTCTGTGGTTTAGGCCTGGGGAGCCGCGGAACTAACCTCAGCGGGTTCTGGTTTTGGGTCCACGGTAAGAAGCGCATCGCCGAAGGAGATCTCCTCGCCCATGGCATAGGCCGGGAGCACTGGCCCCGTCTTCTTCGAGTTGGACACGACCACCGGGGTGGTCACCGGGTAGTCGACGGCCTTGATGACCTCGATGTCGAACTCGCAGAGGAGGTCGCCAGCCTTCACCTCATCGCCCTTGGACACATGCGAGGTGAAGTGTTCACCCTTCAGGTTCACGGTGTCGAAGCCGATGTGCATGAGGATGTCCACGTTGTTGCCGTCGATGAAGACCCCATTCGGGCCATTGAGGCGGCCGGAGGGGCGGAGAGAGGTGGAAAAGCGGACGGTAGTTCATGCTCTCGATAGTATGGGTTCCATGGAGATTATGGTGTGTGGCGAAGGCCTTGTTGACCTCGTTCCGCGCGAGCACGGTCAGCTGGCGGATTTAACACCGGCATTGGGTGGCGGTCCTTTCAACGTCGCGGTCGCGACGGGGCGCTTGGGCGCTGACGTGGGGTTTCAGTCGCGGCTCTCGCGGGATGCCTTCGGGCAAGCGCTCATGGAGCGTCTCACCGAGGAGGGCGTGGACACCTCCCTTGTGCAGCGCGGCGAGGAACCCACCACGCTGGCGGTCTGCAACATCGGCGAGGACGGCTCAGCCACCTACTCCTTCTACACGGAAGGCACCGCCGACCGCTTTGTAGATCCAGCGCTTGTCGACGTCCCCTGGGCCTGTTTCGGCACCGTCTCCCTCGCCCTGGAACCTGGCGCCTCCCGCTATGCCGAGTTGCTAAAGGACCTTGCTGCGAAGGGCACGAAGGTCGCGCTGGACCCTAACATTCGCCCCTTCTTCGCCACCCCGGAGCATCGTGAATTCTTGTTATCGCTGTTGCCACACGTCACTTTGTTGAAGTTAAGCGACGAAGAAGTGGAATTCCTAGGCGAAGACGCACTGGCACAGGTACCCATCGTCGTAACGACCCGCGGCGCAGAGGGGTTGGCGTGCGCACGGATTCGGTATCGCTGCAGGTCCCGCCGGTTAAGGTCGAGGTGGCAGACACCATTGGAGCCGGTGACACGGTCATGGCCGCGCTGCTGAGCCAGTTGCTAACGCGGGATATCAGCGCTTTAAGCGCCGAAGAGTGGCAGGAGATCCTCCACTTCGCGGCGACGGCCGCAGCCATTACGGTTTCCCGCACGGGTGCGCAACCGCCCACGCTTCCGGAAGTGGAGGAGCGCCTATGAACTACCCAGTGCGTGCCGGTGTAGTGCACGGCCTGCTCTTTGTGCTGGTGGCCGGGGCCTTTATCCTGCCGGTGGTCTTCGGTAGCGCAGCACTTCTGCCGGTGCCGTTTGCGGCGTGGGCATCGGTGGCGCTCGCCGCGCTAGCGCTTATCGACGCCTCCTACCACGCCTTCTCCCCCTCCCAGCGCCCCACCCGCGGCTTACGTGCCCTTTCGGCTGTCGGGGGCGTTGCGCTCATCGCTGGCTGGTTGGTGTGGCTGCGGATCTATAACTCCATCGACCTGGTGAACGCCACGCCCTACCGCATCGGCACTTTCCTACTCGGGGTAGGCGCGGTGCTCAGTGGGTTTTGTTGCGCCATTGCGCTCACACACCGCGGCGCGCGCTAGGAAATCTCCTCCACTTCCCGCGAGTGCCTTGCAGGAGCCAAAAAATAGCCCCCACGCTTAGCGTGGGGGCTATTTACGTAGAAGAGGGCTAGATTTTACTTAGCCTTCTCCACGATCTCGACGAGACGGAAGTGCTTGTCCTTGGACAGCGGGCGAGTCTCGGCGATGAGAACGCGGTCGCCGATGCCGGCGGTCTCGTTCTCGTCGTGCGCCTTAACCTTCTTGTTAGTGCGCATGATCTTGCCGTAGAGGGCGTGCTGCTTGCGGTCCTCGAGCTCGACAACGATGGTCTTATTCATCTTGTCGGAGACAACGATGCCGGTGCGGGTCTTGCGAGCGCCCTTTTCCTTCTTAGTGTTCACGTTTGCCTCACTCATGATTAAGCCTCAGCTCCCGGAGCAACGGACAGGCCCAGCTCGCGCTCGCGCAGAACGGTGTAGATGCGGGCAATGTCGCGCTTAACCGTGCCGATGCGGCGGTTGTTGGTCAGCTGGCCGGTGGCCTTCTGGAAACGAAGGTTGAAGAGCTCTTCCTTCGCGTCCTTCAGGCGGTTCTCCAGCTCAGCGTTGTCGAGCTCGCGGAACTCGTGGGCGGGGGTACCGTTAGCCATTAGAACTGGTCCTCCTTCTTGATGATGCGGACCTTGCACGGAAGCTTCTGACCAGCGCGGCGCAGAGCCTCGATGGCAGTAGCCTCGTTCGGGTAGGTCATCTCGAAGAGGATGCGGCCCGGCTTAACGTTGGCAACCCACTTCTCGACGGGACCCTTACCGGAACCCATACGCACGCCGAGCGGCTTCTGGGTCAACGGACGGTCCGGGAAGATGTTGATCCACACCTTGCCACCACGCTTGACGTGGCGGTTGATGGCAATACGTGCGGCCTCAATCTGGCGGTTGGTGATGTACGCCGGCTCGAGAGCCTGGATGGCGTAGTCACCGAAGTTGATGCGGTTACCGCCCTTGGACACACCCGAGCGGGTCGGGCGGTGCTGACGACGGTACTTGACGCGCTTAGGAATCAGCATGGATTAGCCCTCCTGCTTCTGCTGTGCGCGCTGGCGACGCTGGCCACCACGACGCGGACGACCGTTGCGGTCGCCGCGGCCACGGCCCTGCGCCGGAGCGTTCAGTTCGGACTCGCGGACGCCACCGACAACGTCACCCTTGTAGATCCACACCTTGATGCCAATGCGGCCGAAGGTGGTGTGGGCCTCTGCGGTGCCGTAGTCGATCTCGGCGCGAAGGGTGTGCAGCGGAACGCGACCCTCGTGGTAGCGCTCGGTGCGGGACATCTCAGCGCCGCCCAGACGACCAGCCAGGAGGATCTTAATACCCTTAACCTGCGGCTGGCGCATAGCGGACTGGATGGCCTTGCGCATTGCGCGGCGGAATGCCACGCGGTTAACCAGCTGCTCAGCGATGGACTGTGCAACCAGGGTTGCGTTGGCGTCGACCTGCTTGACCTCGAGAATGTTGAGGGCAACCATCTTGCCGGTGAGCTTCTCCAGCTCGCGGCGAATACGGTCAGCCTCAGCACCGCGGCGGCCAATCACGATGCCCGGGCGGGCGGTGTGAATGTCCACGCGGACGCGGTCGCGGGTGCGCTCGATGACGACGTCGGCGATGCCGGCGCGGTCGAGGCCCTTCTCCAGGTACTCGCGGATCTTGATGTCTTCGGCTACGTAGCTTGCGTAGTCCTTATCGGCGTACCAGTGGGTCTTCCAGTCGGAAGTGATGCCCAAACGTAGGCCGTGAGGATGGATCTTCTGGCCCATTACTTGGCCCCTTCCTTCTGGCTCTCGACAACCACGGTGATGTGGCTGGTGCGCTTACGAATCATGAATGCGCGGCCCTGTGCGCGCGGCTGGAAACGACGCATGGTCGGACCCTCGTTGGCGTAGGCCTCGGAGATGACCAGGGTGCGCGGATCCAGGCCGAAGTTGTTCTCAGCGTTGGCAGCTGCGGATGCAACGACCTTGGCAACCGGCTCAGCGGCGCCCTGCGGAGCGTACTTCAGGATTGCAAGTGCCTCGGCTACGGACTTACCGCGGACCAGGTCGATGACGCGGCGTGCCTTCATCGGGGTAACGCGGACGTAGCGAGCCGTTGCGGATGCGGAGGTGATGGTGTCACTCATCGCTTATCGACGTCCCTTCTTGTCGTCCTTGACGTGACCCTTAAAGGTCTTGGTGGGTGCGAACTCACCGAGCTTGTGACCAACCATGGAGTCCTCGACGAACACCGGCACGTGCTTGCGGCCGTCGTGGACGGCGAAGGTGTGACCGATGAAATCGGGCAGGATGGTGGAGCGGCGAGACCAGGTCTTGATGACCTGCTTGGTGCCGGCCTCGTTCTGAGCATCAACCTTGTTGAGGAGGTGCTCATCGACGAACGGGCCCTTCTTAAGGCTGCGTGGCATTGTTTACCTCCTCTTAGCGCTTCTTGTTCGGGCGACGACGGCGCACGATCATGTTGTTCGAGTAACGGTTCGGGTTGCGGGTGCGGCCTTCCTTGTGGCCCCACGGCGACACCGGGTGGCGACCACCCGAGGTCTTACCCTCACCACCACCGTGCGGGTGGTCGACCGGGTTCATAACGACACCGCGGACGGTCGGGCGGACGCCCTTCCAACGCATACGGCCGGCCTTGCCCCAACGGATGTTCATCTGGTCAGCGTTGCCAACCTCACCGACGGTGGCGCGGCAACGGATGTCGACGCGACGAATCTCGGAGGACGGCATACGCAGGATGGCGTACTTGCCTTCCTTACCCAGCAGCTGGATGGAGGCACCAGCGGAGCGAGCCAGCTTAGCGCCAGCGCCCGGCTTGAGCTCCACAGCGTGGATGGTGGTACCGGTCGGGATGTTGCGCAGCGGCAGGTTGTTGCCAACCTTGATATCTGCGTTCGGACCAGCCTCAACGATGGTGCCCTGCTTCAAGCCCTTCGGGGCGATGATGTAGCGCTTTTCGCCGTCTGCGTAGTGCAGGAGGGCGATGTTAGCGGTACGGTTCGGGTCGTACTCGATGTGAGCGACCTTTGCAGGGATGCCGTCCTTGTCGGTACGACGGAAGTCGATGAGACGGTAACGGCGCTTGTGGCCACCGCCGATGTGGCGGGTGGTGATGCGGCCGTAGTTGTTACGACCACCAGTCTTGCTCAGCGGGCGCAGCAGGGACTTCTCCGGGGTCGAGCGAGTGATTTCCTCGAACTCGGACACGGAGGATGCGCGGCGACCCGGAGTTGTCGGCTTGTACTTACGAATAGCCATAATTCTTCCTTTTCCTTATCGGCTCTTTAAGCCGTTCTGCTAGCTAGCAGAACCGCCGAAGACGTCGATGGAGTCGCTGCCTTCACGGAGCGTCACGTAGGCGCGCTTGGTGGACTTACGCTGACCGAAGCCGGTGCGGGTGCGCTTGCGCTTACCTGCACGGTTCACGGTGTTCACGGAAGCAACCTTCACGCCGAAGATCTGCTCGACGGCATCTTTAATCTGGGTCTTGTTGGAGTCCGTGGAGACGTAGAACGTGTAGACGTTCTGCTCCATCAGGCCGTAGGACTTCTCGGACACAACCGGTGCGATGATGACGTCGCGCGGGTTAGCGAGCTTAGCCATTACTTCTCCTCCTTAGCTTCCTCGGCGGCGCCGGTAGCGCGCTCGACGAAGGTGTGCAGAGCCTCAACGGAGAACACAACGTCGTCCGAGTAGAGGACGTCGTAGGTGTTCAGCTGGCCGGCGTCCAGGATCTGGACGTTCGGCAGGTTGTTGGCGCTGCGGCGAGCATTGATGTCCTCGCGGCCGATGACCAGAAGAACATTCTTGCGGTCAGTGAGGCGCTCGATGAAAGCCTTGGCCTGCTTGGTGGACGGGGTCTGGCCCGGGACGAGCTCCTCGATGACGTGGATGCGCTCGTTGCGTGCACGGTCAGACAGTGCGCCGTAGAGAGCAGCCTTGATCATGCGCTTCGGGGTGCGCTGGGAGTAGTCGCGCGGAACCGGGCCATGCACGGTGCCACCGCCGGTGTAGTGCGGAGCACGGATGGAACCCTGGCGGGCGCGGCCGGTGCCCTTCTGGCGGAACGGCTTGCGACCACCACCGCGGACCTCGCCGCGGGTCTTGGTCTTGTGGGTACCCTGACGAGCGGCAGCGAGCTGTGCGTTGACAACCTGGTGCATCAGAGCAATGGATGCCTCGGTGTCAAAGAGCTCTGCCGGCAACTCAACGGTGCCGTTGGTCTTACCGTCAGCGGTCTGGACGTCTAGCTTGAGGTTGCTCATGCGTGTGCACCGCCCTTCACTGCGGTCTTAACGGTGACGAGGCCACCGCGCGCACCCGGGATAGCACCCTTGATGAGCAGCAGGTTGGACTCGGCATCAATCTTCTGAATCTTCAGGTTCTGGGTGGTCACGCGGTCCTGGCCCATGCGGCCAGCCATGCGCTTACCCTTGAAGACGCGGCCCGGGAACGAAGCGCCACCAATGCCACCAACGCGGCGGTGAGCAGCCTGGTTACCGTGGGCAGCGCCCTGGCCTGCGAAGCCGTGGCGCTTCATGGCGCCAGCGTAGCCGTGACCCTTGGTGGTGCCGGTAACGTCAACGAAGGACACGCCCTCGAAGATATCCACCTTGACCTCCTGGCCGACCTCGTATGCGGAGGTGTCGTCCATGCGGATCTCAGCGACGTAACGGCGCGGGGTCGCGCCAGCCTTCTTGAAGTGACCGGTTGCAGGCTTATTGACCTTGCGCGGGTCCTTCTCACCGAAGGCAATCTGGATGGCGTTGTAGCCATCGGTTTCTACAGTACGGATCTGGGTAACCACGCACGGGCCAGCCTCGACGACGGTCACCGGCACAACGCGGTTCTCCTCGTCGAAGACCTGGGTCATGCCGAGCTTGGTGCCCAGAATTCCCTTGATCTCGTTTTCACTCATTGTTTGTTCTCCACCAAATACGTTGTGTCGATCGCTTACTGGATATTCACGTCGACGCTTGCCGGAAGGTCGATGCGCATAAGGGCGTCAACGGTCTTCGGGGTCGGGTCGAGAATGTCGATGAGGCGCTTGTGAGTGCGCATCTCGAAGTGCTCGCGAGAGCCCTTGTACTTGTGCGGAGAACGAATAACGGCGTATACGTTCTTCTCGGTTGGGAGCGGCACCGGGCCGACAACACGAGCACCCGTACGGGTAACGGTCTCGACGATCTTCTTAGCAGAAGCGTCGATGGCCTCGTGGTCGTAGGCCTTCAGCCGAATGCGGATTTTTTGTCCCGCCACGCTTATCCTCTTCCTCGCTTCCCCACTTTCACATTCCCGGCCTATCCGGGGCGTGAAGCGGTGGGAAATTGCTTCTCGATTTCTCTATAACGTTGTCCGGGCTGGAAGCCATGGCTCAACGCCAGTTGTCTGACTGTCATGACGACCACGAGAGTGACTTAAGGCAAAAACCCAGAGTGCAGTGCTCGTGACGGGGTACAAGACCCGTAGTCAAAGTAAATAGGAAGAAGACTGGGGCGTTAGATCTTAAAGATCCGCAACCAAAGCCTTATTCATATACTGCCGCTGTTTATTTGCCATGCCCCTTCTCCGGTCCATCTTCTCGGGATTGTCTCTGCTCAAGCGCGGACCTAGCCCGATCGGATGACCTTCGCGTGTTGTTCCAGAAGAACTCCACAACAAAGGTGTCATGTTCGCCTTACCAGCAACAACGCCCTACAGGCATCAGCCTGCGGCTACGTCGCTGTGTTAAAGCAACCCCTGTATTTAAGCACGTAACCTCGCGTTTTCCAAACTCCTGCAGAAACAGTGCGTAACATCACGTTTTGGCCAAGGATTGACTCTCCGCCGCCCCGCGGACCGCGTTCGCGGTTAAGCTCGTGGCGTAGATACAGACCTACATCAACTACACAGTGAGAGGGATCCACCATGGCTGAGAACACCACCCCCAAGGACGTCGCCGAGCAGACCGCCCCGGCTAACGACGCCACCCCGGCCCCTGCCCCGGAGCGCAACAAGAACCTGGAGACCGATTTCGGCACCACCCGCATCGATGATGTCGTTGTGTCCAAGATCGCCGGCATCGCTGCCCGCGAGGTTTCCGGCGTCGCCGCCCTCGGCGGCGGTGGCGCCCGCATGATGGGCTCCATCCGCGAATCCTTCGGCGCTTCCGAGGACGTCCGCCAGGGCGTGAGCGTCGAGGTGAACAACGGCACCGCTTCCATTGATATCGCCATCATCGCCGAGTACGGCGTGGCCATCCACGAGCTCGCCGAGGCTATCCGCCGCAACATCATGAATGCGGTCGAGCGCATGACCGGTCTGTCCGTCGATCGCGTCGACGTCGTCGTCCACGACGTCAAGCTGCCGCGCGAAGAAGACGAGTCCGCCGAAACGGCCCCGGCAGTTACCCAGGGCCAGGCATAACGTGACCTCTGCCGAGCTCACCCTCCCCATTGCCACGTCCATAGCGGAGGCGGTGACGGATCTGAGGGGCGTCGCCAAGCTTTCGCCCGGCCGGTTCGGGGAGGTCGCGCTGCTCTTCCCCGGTGAGCGCGTGCACGGCATCCGCCGCCCCAGCCCGCAGGATGACACGCACCTAGAGCTGCACATCGTCGTTGATGTCAGCGCTGGCGTTCCCCTCGCCGAGCTTGGCGACGCCACCCGCACCACCGTCCGCACCACCTGGCCCGCGGTGCGCCGCGTGGACGTTGTCTTCGACGACGCGGTCTAAGAGGAACCGACATACAGAACTAAAGGAAAACCATGAAGAATTACACCTCCCTCGGCGTGATCGCCGGCTTGGTTCTGGCCTTTTTCATCTACCTCGGCGTGTGGTACGTCGCGCTCGCGGTGTTGCTTGCAGCCGTGGGCGGCGTGATCGGCGCACATTTCGACGGCCGCATCGACCTCACCGCGGTGTGGAAGGGCGTGGTCGGCCAGGATAGAGGCCGAGGCTAGTGAACACCGAATCTACCGGGGTCACCCTCTTCGGGCGAACCCGCTTTTCTCTGCGCGCGATGGAGAAGGTTATTAACGCCGCCATTGCGAGCGTGCCGGGAACCGCGGCTGTCGACGCCAAACTAGCTGGCTTGGCCGGCCGCGCCTTTCCGCGCGTGATGGCGCAGATGGATCCGGATACGCAGATGGTCGCTGTCGACGTCGATATTGCCGTCTACTGGCCCTCCCCCGTCACCGACGTTGCGGCAGCCGTTCGCACGGCGATACGTGAGGCCGTGCGTGATTTCACCGGTTTCCGGACCACCCGCGTCAACGTCACCGTGGGTGGCGCCGTGGCAGGCGAACGCACGACTGCCTTGGCGGTCGAGACACGGGCGCCGCTGCCGGCGCAGATCCCCGCGATTGTGCCGGAGCGTGTCCTAAAGCCCATCACCACCGCGAACGGCGTGCCCGTGCGCCACATTGCGGCCCCACGCGAGGCTACGGTACGTGCTGTGGCGGCACCGGAGGGCCCGCGGGTGCGTGGTGTTGCTACGCCATCCGAGGTTGCGGTTCGCACGGAAGGTTTCGGCCCTTCAGAGCAGCGCTACCACGAGCTGCGGCCAATTCGCACGGCAGCACCGCAGCCGCTGCGCGTTATCGCGGACCCCGCGCCCGTCGAAGTCCGCTCGGTGGCGTCACCCCAGGAGTTCGCGTTGCGCCGCATCACTACTCCCCGCCCGGTCCAACCGCGACACGTGGACGTTCCGCAGGCACCAGCGCTGCGCTCCCCGCACGCCGAGCCGCTCCAGCTGCGCCCGATTGAGATTCGGCCCTCGGCCGAGTTCACACGCCGGGTAGACGTCCCGCGCCCGGCGCCGCTGCGCGCCATCACGATCAACGAAGGAGGCCATTATGAGTGAGAACTCCCTGCCCGTTGGCTTTGGTCAACGCCCGAAGGCCTCCCCGCCGGCGCGCGGCTGGACCATCATCCTGGGCATCGTCCTGCTCGTCGCCGCCGTGGTCGTGGGGCGTGAGGCCTGGGTAGTGGGTGCCGATGAGGGCGCTGCGTCGTGGTTGCAGCCGTTCATCGATGTGATGTCCTCCCCGGAGATCCACGGGTGGATGCTGGTGGCCGGCGGCGCGGCGATCCTCATCGGACTTATTTTGTTGTGGGCTGCGTGTGCACCGCGGAAGACGACGCACGTGCGGATTGGCTCCGAGGATGCGTCGATGTGGTTGCGCGCGGTGGACATTGCGCGGGTGGCGTCGGCAACGGCGCGTCGGGTGCCAGGAGCTACAGCAGCGCGCAGTAGGGCGCGGATCTCCGGGGACCAAGCGCGCATTACGGTGACTGCGACGGGCGATGCCGACGACGCGCAGCTTAAAGAGCGCGTAACTGAGGCGGTGACCGCGGCACTCGCGGCCATTACCCCGGCTCCGGACATCACCGTGGTGCTTGAGGATGAACAGGAGGAGATCGCTAATGTCTAAGGCGCTTGCCGGCGTGGACCGTACGATCCTTGCCATTGTGGGAGTCCTGCTCATTGCTCTGGGCGCGTGGCCGATTCTCATCCATTTCGATGTCGCTTTTGCCACTTACCTGGCAACGTGGGTTGATCACGACACATGGGCGGGCTTGCCGGGGCAGAGTTGGTGGCCCTATGCGCTGGGCTTGGCGACGATTGTGTGCGCTCTAGCCGGTCTGTGGCTTGTAATCAGCAACCTGCGGCACCATCGGTTTAGCGCGGTATCTTCGGAGCAATCGAATGAGGAGGGAGCGATTAAAACTGAGATGTCCGCGATTGCGGGCGCAGTGGCGGATACCCTCGCTGAGATTGAGGGCGTGGAGAAGGTCTCGCTGCTCGTCGCCTACGACCGCTCGCGGCCGACTCTGCAATACGAGGTCCTGGCGGATCCCGATACCCCGCTCCTGCGGATTAAGGACGCCATTGAGGTCAACAACCGGGACTTCCGCGCGGCGTTCCCTGACGTGGATGTGGATACGCGGTACAAGGTCCACTTCACGAAGGTGCGCAATGCGGTCGTCTAGATACCGCCTACCCTGCTCACAACACTGCCCGTGAGCAGGGTTTTCTTCTCTCCGGTTGCGGGGTTGCTGGTGCTGTTTTAGTCTCTGTGCCCATGGGGGATATCGAAACCTACCTCCGCCTTCGCAACTCGGGGATTGCGCTGGTGGAGCATATACCTGGCACACCCGA